>JAEULG010000292.1 GCA_016793875.1 Rhodospirillales bacterium
CCCAAGGCGGCGTCGTCGACAGCGCTTTTCGCGTCCATGGGCTCGCCGGGCTCCGCGTCGTGGATGCCTCGGTGTTCCCGCGCATTCCCGGCTACTTTCCGGTCGCCGCCATAGCCATGCTCGCCGAGAAGGCCGCCGATGGGGTCCTCGCCGACGCCGCGCGGTCGCCCGAAGCCCAGGTTGCCTAGGAGGGAGCCATCCCGACCAACCATCCTGCCGACCAGCGCTTGGTGACGACGTTCGAAATGGCAAACACGCAGGCATAACAGTCCTTTTGCGGGCAAGGGGGAGACTACAATGCCGGACGACGCCCAGACGCCTCGCCTGTTGGTGAAGTTGCCCAGGCCACTGGAGGCCGCCGACGAGTCCCGGCCATTCGGGGTAGCCGGAACGCCCTTTCGACTGCGGCCGCTTTGCCCCAACGAGGCCAGGATCACGGCCCTCGGCGCGCAGGCTGCCGAACGCTGGTATCTCGCCGAGGCGAATCCGGCAGCGGCGCAACCCGGCGAGCTGTGGGAGCTCGCCTACGAGGCAGCGGCAAGGGCGGGCGCCACCTACGCCGAGCCGGACTTCACCCAGTCGTGGCCGTACGAAAACCGGGTGCGAGCAAGCCAGGGGCTGGGGGCAGCGCCGGGCGAGCTTTGCGAATATACGCCGCAGGACGGTGCGCTGCCCGAGGGCCCCGGCTTCGCCTGGCACCTGGGCGACGCCTACTCGCAGCTGAAGGCGGCGCGCGATGCCGTCAGCGGCGGCATCGTGCGGATCGGCATCCTCGATACCGGCTACGATCCCAACCACCGCGCCAAGCCGGAACGCGTTTTGGTTGACCTGCAGCGGAACTTCGCTAACGACGGGCAGCCACCGACCGACGCCTCCGATCCCTACGAGCGAGGCCTGCTGAACAACCCCGGCCATGGGACCGGGACGATCGGTATCCTGGCAGGCGGGCGACTGAGCGGGATGATGCGGCCGGAGCAAAATACCGGTGACTTCCTCGGCGGCGCACCCGCCGCCGAGGTCATCCCGGTGCGGATCGCCAAAAGCGTCATCCTCTGGCAAAACAGCGCCTTCGTCGAAGGACTCGACTACCTGATCGCGCCCGAAGGTGACGTCAGCCGGCGCGCCGACGTCGTCTCCATGAGCATGGGCGGCTACCCTTCCCAGGCCTGGGCCGACGTCGTCAACCGCGCCTACGAGGCCGGCATCGTCCTGGTGACCGCCGCGGGTAACAACATCGCCTTTCCGCAAAGCCCGCAGTCGATCGTCTGGCCAGCGCGGTTTCGTCGGGTCATTGCCGCCTGCGGCGTGATGGCGAATGGCAAGCCGTACACCCGCGATTTCGTTGCCCACGGCGCGATGGCGGGCAACTTCGGGCCCAGCAGCAAGATGGACACTGCGCTTGCGGCGTACACGCCGAACACGTCCTGGGCTGAAATCAACTGTGCCGGCATCATCGATATGGATGGCGCCGGCACATCGTCGGCGACGCCACAGATCGCCGCCGCCGCGGCGCTCTGGCTGCAGCGCCACAAGGCGGCGCTGGCCTACAGCGAGCCGTGGATGATCGTCGAGGCAGTTCGCCACGCGCTTTTCATATCGGCAGACCTGCCAAGCCCGGGTGATCGCACCTACTTCGGTCGCGGTCTCTTGCGGGCGCGGGAAGCACTCGACATCCTGCCGGCCGCCGTGGAGGAATTGAGCATCACCCGGCCCGATGACGTTCGCCTCCCGCTGGTCGACGTTCTCCGGGGCCGTGCGCTTGCCGGCGAAACGCCGCGCGATCGCATGCTGCAGCTTGAGGCGCTGCAGCTCCTGCAGCGCGACGCGGCGATCGAAAGCACGCTTACCGATCCTGGCCTTCCCGGCGAAAAACTGGACGACGCGGAGGTTAGGCGCTTCCTCGATGCGGCAATTGCCAGCCCGGACGCTTCGCCGACGTTGCGCAAATATCTTAAGGATCTGTATGCGAGCCGGTTTCAGGGACAACCGTCGTGGAGCCAGCCGGACGTTTCGCAACCGTACAACGCTCCTCGACGCCACCGGCCGGTCGACAATCCCACCTGCCGTCGCTTGCGTGCCTACGCCTTCGATCCGGACCTCGCCATCCGCCTCGACCTGACCGAGATAAGCCAGACGGTGCTCGACGTCCCCTGGGAGGACGGCCTGCTTCCGGGGCCGGTTGGCGCCTACCTAGAGGTCATCGACTACGATCCGTCGAGCGGCGGCTACTACGCACCGGTGAACCTCAACGAGCCCAACCTCCTTGCCCAGGACGGGTTTCCGCCTGCGGAAAGCGATCCGCGATTCCACCAGCAGTTCGTCTACGCCGTCGCCATGAAGACCATCGAGGCATTCGAGCACGCGCTCGGTCGCAAGGCGCTGTGGTCGCCGCGGCAGCGGCCGGGACAGCCGGACGAGTACGTGGGCAAACTGCGCATTTACCCGCACGCGCTGCGCGAGGCGAACGCCTATTATCACCCGGGCAAAAAGGCGTTGCTGTTCGGCTATTTCCCCAGCGGAGCGGGCAATTCGGAAGGTATCTATCCGCAGGGAATGATCTTCACCTGCCTCTCGCACGACATCGTCGCCCATGAAACGACGCACGCCCTGCTCGACGGCCTGCATCCGACGTTCAATCAGCCGACCAACCGCGACCAGCTGGCGTTCCACGAGGCGTTCGCCGACATCGTCGCCCTATTCCAGCACTTCGCAACGGCAGGTGTCGTGCGCCATCAGATCGCCCGCACGCGCGGAAACCTGCGGGCGCGCAACATCCTCGGCGAGCTGGCCAGCCAGTTCGGCGAAGCGACGGGACTTCGCGGTGCGTTGCGCAGCTACATCGGCCGTATCGATCCGGCGACGGGGGAATGGCAGCCGCTCGAACCCGATCCCACCGCCTATGAGAGATTGACCGAGGCGCACGATCGCGGGGCGCTGCTGGTTGCCGCCGTCTTTGATGCCTTTCTCAGCATCTACGAGCGGCGTTCTGCCGACCTGGTGCGCCTCGCCAGCTCGGGGACGGGTGAGCTGCCGACCGGCGCCATTCATCCGGATCTGGTCAACCGCCTCGGCGACGAAGCGATCAAGTCAGCGCGCCACGTGCTGACCATGTGCCTGCGCGCGCTCGATTACTGCCCGCCGCTCGATCTGACCTTCGGCGACTACCTGCGGGCGCTGATCACCGGCGATTTCGAGCTCGTTCCCTTTGATCCGCTCCGTTATCGGGTCGCCTTCGTCGAAGCATTCCGTCGCCGCGGCATTTACCCCGACGATCTGACCACGCTCTCGGTTGAGACGCTGCGGTGGAATTCGGCGGAACGCGAAGGTCCCTTGCTGGCCAACTTCTTTGCTCCGGTACTGCGCGAACTCCGCAAGTTTGCAGCGGAGTTGGATTACCTGGGCAAAACGAAGACGCGTGATGGCAAAACAAAGAGGATAGACCCGCGACCGACGATCTATGCCCACACCGGCCGTTGGCGTGATCGGGTCAAGACGCTGATCAGCCGGAAAATCACGAGGATCAGCGAGTCGGGCGAGCGAACACGCCTCGCCACCATTCTCGGTCTGGATTTGCGGAACGGGGACGAGCCGTTCGACGTGAACGCGCTTTACCTCTCGCGCAAACAGGGGCCCTTCCAGGCCAGCAACTCGCAGGTCGTAATGTCGCTCGTACAGCAGCGCACCGTGGAGACCAGCGGGGATGGCGGTTCGCTGCTGCCGTTCAGCGGCGGCTGCACCATCATCGCCGATCTGGAGCTGCCGATAATCAGCTATGTTATCTGCAAGAATATCCTGAGCGGCGTCCGCCGCGACCGACAGCTGGCGTTCAGCCAGGGTGACGCGCAGACGCTTTCGGAGCTCTATTTCGGCGGCAGTCGGCTAAGCGGGATCGACCAACGGTTTGCCATGCTGCACGCCAACGAGGGGGGGGTCTAGCATGCCAGACGCGCAGGCTAACGGATTGGACGGGCATGCCGCTCGCATCCGGATGTTTCGGCTCGGCATCGGCGATTGTTTTCTCCTGACGTTCGCGGAGGATAGGCTCGAGCGCCACGTCCTGATCGATTGCGGCATCCTCCAGGGATCGCCCAATGCGGGGCCAAAGCTCAAGGCCGTTGCCGAAAGCATCCGCGAGGCGACCGGCAACCACCTGGACCTGCTTGTGGCGACCCACGAGCACTGGGATCACGTCGCCGGCTTTCTCGCAGCCGCGGACGTTTTCGATGCAATGAAAATCGACCGGATCTGGGTCGCCTGGACCGAAGATCCGAGCGATGCAGCGGCGATCAGCCTCAAACGGGATCGCCGGCTGCGCCTGGAAGCCATTCACCTGGCCCTCGCCGCCCTTGCCCGCAGCGACGATGACGGCGCCCGGGCGTGCGGCCATGCCATCGCTGATGTAATGGGATTTTATGGCGGCCCGTCCGTTGCAGCGACCGTCCTCGCCTTTTCCGAGCGGACGGGAGAAGCAATGCGCAAGGTGACCGAGCGGCAGGATGGGGCGGCGCCGGTTTACTGCCGGCCGGGCGATGCCCGGATCCCCTGGCAGGAAAGTCTGCTCAAGGTGTATGTCCTCGGTCCCCCGCGCGACGAAAAATCCCTCCAGAACCTGCGCGGCAAGGCAGAGACTGATCTCTACCGGCTGTCCGGTGCCGACGGTCTTTACGCGGCGGCGTTGACTCACTCGCTGGCCGCGGCCGACCGGGATGACAATGGCACGTCCATGGGCGACCGGTCGTTCCCGTTCCATCCGACGCTGCTCTGGAAGAAGAAGGACATCGGCGGCGACCCCACCCTGAGCTTTTTGGATGGGATTTATGACGATGGCGCCAATGACTGGCGACGCATCGACTCCGACTGGCTCCTGTCTTCTGCCCGTCTCGCCCTGCAACTCGACGATGCAACCAACAACACCAGCCTCGTCCTCGCATTCGAACTCGCGGACGGTCGCGTCCTGCTCTTCCCTGCCGATGCGCAGATCGGTAGCTGGCGATCGTGGCTCTCGGTGGCGTTCAAGCCGGCGGCGGCAGGCGAGGCGCCGGTGACCCCGCGCGATCTGCTGCAGCGTACGGTGTTCTACAAGGTCGGCCACCACGGCAGCGAGAACGCCACCCGCAAGGAGGACGGGCTGGAGGCGATGACTGATCGACGCCTCGTCGTTGCCATTCCCGTCGACCAGGACTTGGCCTCCGGCAAACACTGGCGGATGCCGGCCGAACCGCTGCTGAAGCGGCTCGCCGAGCGCGCCCACGGGCGGGTGCTGCGTGCCGATGCTGCCTGGCAGCTACCTGATGCAACGCCCCCCGAAGGCGTGCCCCAGGCTGAATGGGACCGCTTCCGCGCGGCCGTCCGTGTGGACGCCGCTGGGATGTTTGTCGACTACTTGCTGTAATGGCTTACCACTTCTAGCTCCCGCGGCCCGGAAATGTTGGGAATCGCATTCGGAAAAAGTGTGGCGGCTGAAGGCATTCTGTAGGTGTCTTCCGGAGGAGAGTCTTGCAGGACATCACCGATCCCGGTTGTATTTCGGCGTGGAATAAGGACGCCGTATCGGGGTGATCGGCGTCCAATCGGGGCCCCCCGGGACGGAGGGTTCACAGTGGCTTCCAAGAGGAACATGAACGACTGCTCGGCATCGGCATCGGCATCGCCATCGTCACCCCGCCCCGGCCGTTCCGGAAGATCGTCGGCCGGTCATATCCTTGCGCAAAAGCGGACTTATGTAGCAGCCGCCACGGACGCTGGTGGCGGCTGCTACATAAGTCCGCGCAAAAGCGTGACCCGTCGTTCCCGCCTGACGGTTATGAGACCCATTTCATGGAAAACCAGCGAGCTCTCAAAGGATCGCCGATGACAGCGGGGCCTGACGGACCCGCAAGAACGGGTCCGTCAGGCAAAGGAAACACCGTCACTCGACGACGAGGGTGGGGTTCAGAGCCACGGGGCGGGCCAGATTGTAGAAGTTGGGCGAAGTTGCCATGACGGCCGCGTGGATTTCTTCGAACTGCTGCCGGGTGCCGTCTCCGCGGATCCGGACCGTGTAACGCAAGGCTTCGTATCCCGGCGCGACGTCGGAACTGAGGCCGAGAAAGCCGCGCAGGTCGATGTCGCCCTCCGTCTCGATCTCCAAATGCTCGATGTTGATGCCGCGGACGGCGCACTGCGCAACATAGCCGACCGTCATGCAGGCGTTGAGGGCGGCAATAAGGTACTCTTGCGGGTTGGCAAAGCGGTTCGACCCGCCCAACTGCAGCGGTTCGTCGACGTCGATCGAAAAGCGGCGCTCGACGTTCTCGCCGCCGAACCCGAAGCCCTGCACCTCGGCCCGGCTTCGCGTCTGCCCCTGCCAGGTCGTCGCCACCCGCCAACTGGTCATCGCCTTCGTCGCATCGCCCTCGATCGACGAAATGAGCCCCTTGAGGTCGTCGACGTTGATCCCGTTGACCACCGTCGGCTCCTTCTCCTTGATCATCGTGTCCATGGTCGTTCCGTCTCCCTGGGATTTCCTGTCTTGAGGCTCTAAGCAGGCCCTAATGCAACGTCGCCAGCGCCGCCTCGATCCGCTGGCCCTGCTCTTGGGTGATCTTGCGTGAGAGCGCGCCGGTAAATCTTGGATGGGCGGCACCTGAGTGGATGTACTGCCACCGGTACGCTTTGAAGAACGCCTCCTCGATTGCCAAGGCCTCTTGCTCGCCGATTGGCCGTCCGGCGTTGTGCACGAAGTAGCTGGCATCGACAGCCGTCTGAGCTTTGAGAATTCCGTCCACAGCACCAACCAGCTCGATGAAGTCATCGACCGCCTGGTCACGATCTTCGGGGCTTAACTGCGCGTCATGGCGCTTCCATTCTAGCTCATCGAGGATCGCGTGCTGGCTCTCCTCCTTCCAGTGGAAGAGGAAGACGTCCTTGAACAGCTCCGAGAGGCTCCCGTCGGGTTCGATACTCTTGCGGTAATGCAGCTGGGTGAACAGCTCGATGTCGAGTGTCAGCGCAAGCACCGCCCAGGTGCTCTTGCCGAGCACCGCCCGGGCGACGGCGTTCGGCTCGGCCGCGAAGCGGTAACCGCTCGGCAGGGTTTCGCTGATCATCGCCTCGATCCGCTTGAACAGCGCCTGATGCTTCAACTCCTCGTCGCTGAAGCGGATCAGCGCCTCGAGCGCCATCTGGTCCCCCAACCAATAGTCCCGGCTGAGCTCCAGCACCTTGGCGTTGATGAACCGCTCGACGAGGCCGAAGACGTTGGCGTAGGTGCGGCCCTGGATCTGGCTGACGAACCGCTTTTCACCCTCCGACAGCGTGGTAAACTCCTCGACCAGCGAAAGGCCATCGGGCAAGTACTTCTCGGTGCGGAGAAAATTGCGCCCTTGGATGACGTCTGCCTCGATGTCCCACCGCACGCTCTTTGATGCCTTAATACAGCGGCCGTAGAGTTCTTCGGAGGACGGCTCCCTCGTCGCTTGCATGTCCGTTCCTCTATTGAAATCGAATTGCAGGTATGGATAGCGCTGGGGCGGTCGCCGTTCTATGATTGATCCGCCGTAAAACATGATCGGGACGCCGGATCAGCCGGAGCGCCTGCCCTTTGGACGCGTTATCGGACGTCTTGAGGATTGCTAACCTGACCGGGGGCGTTTTTCTGCACGCCGAGTTCTTCGCGCCCTGGTGCATCAATTCGCAATTGAGTTCAGAGGATTGCTCGCCGTTCCTCGGCCCCACGGCCCACCTGATCCTCTATCACTATGTTGCCGAAGGAGAACTCCTCTTCCGGGTTGAGGGAAACGATGCCGAGCCGACGGCCCTGCGCGCTGGCGAGGTTATCCTGTTACCTCGCAACGACCGTCACGTTATGGGCAGCGACGTGAACCTCGCACCGGTCGATGGTCATACTCTGATTAGTTCGCCGACCGATGGTGGCTTGTTCACGATTCACCATGGCGGGAACGGCGCACGGACCCGGCTGATCTGCGGCTTCCTCGGCTGCGACAGCGGCGACGGCAACCCGATTTTCACGACGCTGCCACCTGCGCTGCATCTCCGTGTTGAAGAAGCCGGTGCCGCCGAGTGGATCCGCTCCACATTCCAGTTCGCTGCCGACGAGATATCCGCGGGGCGCCCCGGCTCGGAAAGCGTACTAGCCAAACTCTCTGAGCTGCTCTTCGTAGAGGCGGTCCGGCGATACGCGGAAAACCTGCCCGATGACGAGACAGGCTGGCTCGCTGGCCTGCGCGATCCTTACGTCTCGCGGGCGCTGGCGCTGTTCCACCGGGAGGTGACCCGTCGATGGACGATGGACGAAATCGCCCGCACCGTAGGGCTCTCCCGATCGGCACTCGCCGATCGATTCACCCGGCTGATCGGAACAGCGCCGATGCACTACCTTGCCAACTGGAGGATGCATGTGGCGCGGCAGCGTCTGCGAAGCACGCCGGCCTCCCTCGCTCAGGTCGCGGAAGCCGTTGGCTACGAGTCCGAGGCTGCCTTCTCGCACGCTTTCAAGAAGGCGTTCGGCGTCGCACCCGCTACCTGGCGGCGGTCCCCATGACCCGCTCTGCCAGATCACACAGCCGGTCATTCTCAATCGCGCGCGGCAGCAGCCAGCCAGCCACCTCGGGTTCGTTCAATCCCAATCTCTCCGAGAAACTCGAGAGTCCACGGAGCCTTGGGCCTGTAGGGGCAAGA
>JAEULG010000001.1 GCA_016793875.1 Rhodospirillales bacterium
GCCGGCACACGACCGCACCGCCGGCGTTATCGATGCGCTGGAGGCGGCGTGTACGCCGCTTATCCCTCTGTTCGATGCCGGCACGGCGGTCCATCCCGGCGAGATCCTCACGGCGCTCGGCCTCACCGCGGAGGCGCTCGCCGGCAGCGACGAGGAGAGCGGCGGTGCGCGGCTGTGGGCGGGCGATGACGGCGAAGCGCTCGCCGGCTTCGTCGCCGAACTCGCCGATGCTCTCGATCATGAGGCGCCGATCGCGCCGGGGGAGTGGCCGGACCTGTTCGACGTGCTGCTGGCCGGGCGGGTCGTGCGGCCGCGCTGGGGGCGGCATCCCCGGCTCGCCATCTGGGGACCGCTGGAAGCCCGGCTGCAGTGTGCCGACGTGATGATCCTCGGCAGCCTCAACGAGAAGACCTGGCCCCCGGCCGCCCAGCCGGGCCCGTGGATGAGCCGGCCGATGCTGCAGGCTTTCGGACTGCCGCTGCCGGAGCGGCGGGTCGGGCTGTCGGCACACGACTTCTGCCAGGCCTTCGCCGCACCGGAGGTGTGGCTGACCCGGGCGAAACGCCAGGACGGCGCGCCGACGGTGTGCTGCCGCTGGCTGCTGCGGCTGCAAGCCCTGCTGCACGACAGCGGCTGGCGGGAGGCGGGCGGCAGGCGTGCCGCATCGCTGCTGCACTGGCAGCGGCAGCTCGACACGCCTGCGTCGAGTTCCACCACATCCCCACCAGCGCCGGCCCCGCCGGTAGCGGTGCGGCCGCGGGAGCTGTCGGTCACGCGTATCGAAACCTGGCTGCGCGACCCCTATGCCATCTATGCCCGCTACATCCTGCGGCTGTGGCCGCTGGAGCCGCTGGCAGCGGAGCCCGAGCCTGCCCACTTCGGCACCCACGTGCACGCCGCGGTCCGCGACTTCCTTGCCCAGCCCGGCGATCCCGCGAGGCGCTACGAGCGCCTCGTCGCTTGCGGACGCCAGGCCTTCGGCGAGCTGCTGACGCGGCCGCGGGTGGCCACCTTCTGGTGGCCCCGCTTCCTACGGATCGCCCGCTGGTTCGTCGATCTGGAAGCGGAACGAAACTGCGAGGTCATCGAGACCTGGGCGGAAACGTGTGGACGGATGGAGATTGACGCTCCCGCCGGCCGTTTCCGCCTGAACGCGACCGCCGACCGCATCGACCGGCTCAGCGACGGCGCGCTGGCGATCATCGACTACAAGACCGGCAAACCGCCGTCCGCAACCGAGGTCGAGAGCGGCGCCGCCCAGCAGCTACCGCTGGAAGCGGCAATTGCGCGGGCCGGCGGATTTCCCGACATCGCCGCCGATGCGCCGATCGCTGAACTCTGCTACTGGCACCTGAAGGGCGATGACGAGGGCGGCAGCTGCTGTCCCGCCAGCAAGAGGCCGGCCGAAGACCTGGCGGAGGCCGCGCAAGCGGCACTGGCGCTGCTGGTGGCGACCTTCGATGATGCCAAAACGCCTTACGCTTCGCAGCCACGCCCGCACCTTGCGCCGCGCTCCAGCGACTACGCTCATCTTGCCCGGGTCAAGGAGTGGGCGATCGAGAGCGACGAGGAAGAATGAGGGACGCGCTGCTGCTGCATCCCGGCGAGCCTGACGATCCCGACGAGCCGCAGCGGGGAGCGAGCGATCCCGCCGCGTCGGTATGGGTCGCCGCCTCGGCCGGAACCGGCAAGACCAAGGTTCTGAGCGACCGGGTGCTGCGACTCATGCTGAGCGGCACCGAACCGCGCCGCATCCTCTGCCTGACCTACACTCGCGCGGCGGCGGCGGAAATGGCCAACCGGCTTGCGCAGCGTCTCGGCGAATGGGCCTCCCTCGACGACGCCCGCCTTGTTGTCGAGTTGCGAAGGCTGCTCGGCCGGAAGGCCCACGACGCCGAGCGCCACCGCGCCCGCACGCTGTTCGCCAGGGTTCTGGACTCGCCGGGCGGCCTCAACATCCAGACCATCCATGCCTTCTGCCAGTCGCTGCTCGGTCGCTTCCCCCTGGAAGCCGATATTGCCCCGCATGCCCAGCCGATGGAGGAGCGCGAGGCGACCGACCTGCGGCAGCGGGCCCTGCAGGAGGTGCTCGCCGACGCCGACCGCGGCGGCGGGCCGCTTGCCGACGCCCTCGCCACGGTGGTCCGCCATCTGCGCGAGTCCCGCTTCGGCGACCTTATGGCCGAGATCGCCGGGAAGCCGGGACGCTTCGAGGCGATGATCGCCGCGCACGGCTCGGTCGCGGCGGCGACCGAGGCAGTGCGGGAATTGCTCGCACTGGCGCCGGGCGAGACGCCGGCGAGCGTCCTTGCCGCCGGCTGCGACGACGATGCCTGCGATGTCGCCGGCCTGTGGCGCGCCGCCGAAGCGCTGGCGACGGGCTCGGATGCGGACTGCGCCCGCTCGCAGCGGATGCGGACGTGGCTGGCAGCGGACACGCCGACGCGGGCCCTGACCTTCGCGACGTGGGCGGGCAACTTCCTGGCCGGCTTAGACAAACAGCCCCACGTCAAGGCCGACAAGTATCTCGCCACCAAGCGAATCGAGGCGCAAGCGCCGGGCACCCTGGCCGTTCTGCGCGAAGAAGGCGAGCGGCTGCTGCAGCTGCTGCCCCGCCGTTGCGCTGCCATCACCGCCGAGGCGACAGCGGGGCTGCTTGTGGTAGCCGCCGCCCTGCTGCACCGCTACCGCACGCTCAAGCACAACCTCGCCCTGCTCGACTACGAGGACCTGATCGAGGGCGCGCGGCGGCTGCTGCACAGCACCGACGGAGACTGGGTGCTGTACAAGCTGGACGGCGGCTTAGACCACCTGCTGGTCGATGAGGCGCAGGACACCGCCCCGCGACAGTGGCATATCCTGCACGCGCTCACCGCCGAGTTCTTTGCCGGAAAGGGCGCCCGCGGGTCGCGGCGCACGATCTTTGCCGTCGGCGACGTCAAGCAGTCGATCTTCAGCTTCCAAGGAGCCGACCCGGGCGCGTTCCTGGCAAGCCGCGAGCGCTACAGCGAGGGAGTCCGCGCCGCCGGCGGGGACTGGCGGCCGATCGCCATGAAGACCTCGTTCCGCTCGACACGGGCGGTGCTGGCCGCAGTCGATGCCACCTTTGCTTCGACCGAGATGACGCAGGCGATCGCCCTCGAAGCCGACCGGATCGTCCACCAGGCGTGGCGCAAGCTGGACGGTGGCAGCGTCGAGATATGGCCGCCACTGCGGCAGCGGGAGCGGGAGCGGGAGCGGCCGCCAGCCTGGGAACCGCCCGTCCAGCGATCGGCAGAAGACGCTCCCCAGAGTCGTCTCGCCCGGCTGATCGCGCAACGCATCGCCACCATGCTGGAGCAACGGGAACCGCTGGTGGCGAAGGGCCGTCCGATCCGACCTGGCGATGTCATGGTGCTGGTGCGACGGCGCACCCAGCTTGTCCCGGCGCTGATCCGGGCGCTGAAGGAGCGCCGGGTGCCCGTCGCCGGCATCGACCGCATGCTGCTGACCGACCAGCTGGCGGTGATGGACCTGCTGGCGCTGGTGAACTTCGTGCTGCTGCCGGAAGACGACCTGACGCTGGCGACGGTCTTGAAGGGTCCTCTCGTCGGCTTCGACGAGGACGCGCTGTTCGCCCTCGCCCAGCCGCGCCCGGGCCGGCTGTGGCGAGCGCTGCGCGAGGCAGCCGGCGAGGGCATGCCAGCGGCGGCCACGGCGTACGGCTTCCTCCAGACGATGCGGCAAGCGGCCGGCCGGCTGCCACCGTACGAATTCCTGATGAAGGCACTGGGGCCGCTGCCCGCTGCTGCGGCCGGAGACGTCTCCGACTTGGCGGACAGCGGCCGGCGCCGGCTGCTGTCAAGGCTGGGCCGGGATGCCGATGACGCCATCGCCGAACTGCTCGAAGCCGCGCTCGTCTTCGAGCGGAACCATCCGCCCTCGCTGCAGGGGTTCGTCGCCTGGCTGGAGCGTGCCGACGTCGAGATCGCCCGCGACCCGGAGACGGGTGCCGCCGACGCTGTCCGGGTGATGACCGTGCACGGCGCCAAGGGGTTGCAGGCGCCGATCGTCTTCCTGCCCGACAGCTGCCAGACGCCCGACGAGAAATTCACGCTGTTCTGGCCGGAAGATCAACAGGGTCGGGAAGTGCTGCTGTGGCCGCCGTTCGCCCGCTTCCGCGAGGAGGTCGCCAACGCGGCGCGGCGACGGGCGTGCGAACGCCAGCACGAGGAGCACATGCGGCTGCTCTACGTGGCGATGACCCGCGCCGCCGACCGGCTGATCGTCTGCGGCTGGCTGACCAAGAACCAGACCAAGAAGGCTGAGCCGAAGGAGAAATCGTGGCACGCGCTGATCGCACGGGGCCTGCGCGAAAACATCCCGGCCGGCCAACTCATCGAGGAGAAAGACCCTTTCCTCGCAGCCGCCGCCCTCGCCGATGGCGACGACGTCTTGCGGCTGACCTGTCCACAGCAGACCGCCGCCCCTTGCCGGACGGAAGACCCCCCGCTTGACGCGCCGGAACTGCCAGCATGGGCACGGCGCAAGGCGGCGGTCGAGGCGGTCACGGCGCACCCGCTGCGCCCGTCGCACCCCCCGGACGGCGCAGAGCCAGCGGTGGTCTCGCCGCTGCTGGCCGAGCAGCGGTTCCGCCGCGGCCGGCTGATCCACCGGCTGCTACAGGAGCTGCCCGAACTGCCCGTTCCGGCGCGTGACGCTGCCGCCCGTCGCTGGCTGGCGCGGCCGACCCATCGACTGGAAGCGGCGGAACAAGCGGAGATCGCCGCGGAGGTGGCGGCGGTCCTCGCCGACCCCTTGCTGGCGCCGCTGTTCGGGCCGGACGGCCGTGCCGAGGTGCCGCTGTCCGGCGAGATCGACGGCCGCCTGATCGCGGGTCAGATCGACCGGCTGGTGCTGAGCGCCGATGCCGTGACCATCCTCGATTTCAAGTCAGACCGGCCGCCGCCGCGCTCGGCCGCAACCGTCCACCCGGCCTACCTGCAGCAGATGGCGGCCTATCGCGCGCTGCTGCGGGCGATGTACCCGGACCGGCGGGTCCGCTGCCTGCTGCTGTGGACGCAGACGCCGGCGGCGATGGCGCTTGACGACGCCATGCTCGACCGCTGGGCGCCGTGACTGCGGTGGTGTGGCACGTGTGGAGCAGTGGCCTGCCGGTAGCAGACACGGCCGGCCGCCGCCTTGACCGTACGGCAGCCGCTCCATACATTCCCGGCACGCCGATTTTTCGCCGCGACCTTGCCTAAATCCCTGAGCGGAGCGCTTCAATGCCGAAGAACATCACCGACGACTCTTTCGCCACCGACGTCCTGAAGGCGAAAAACCCGGTGCTGGTGGACTTCTGGGCCGAGTGGTGCGGGCCGTGCAAGCAGATCGCTCCGGCGCTCGAGGCCCTCGACAGCGAGTTCGGCGAGCGCGT
>JAEULG010000022.1 GCA_016793875.1 Rhodospirillales bacterium
AGCGCGATTCCCTCGACCTCGAGCAGCAGGTCGGTGCGGCAGATTTCCCCCTGGAGCAGCAGGACCGGCACCGGCCCGAAGCGCCGCGCGGCGACCGCCCGCACGCTCTCGGCCCGGCCGGGATCGCGGAGATAAAAGCGCAGCAGCGCCGGGCGCAGCCTGGTGCCGGCCCTTTCCGCCGCCGCTGCCAGCAGCGCCTCGAAGTTGTCGAGGGCTTCCGCCAACTGGCCGTCGAAATCGCCAACGTGCCGGCTCTCGTCGCCGACGATGCTGGCGGTACCGGAGACATAAAGGTGGAAGCCGCCGGTGCCCCAGCGCCGCAAGACCGCACGCGAGAACGACGGGCTCTTCGGTCCATAGCGGCGGGGATAGCGGAAGGCGCTGACCTGGCGAGGATTCTCGACCTGCTCGGCTGGCTCGGCACCGGCGAGAAAACTGACGGCGAGGCCAGGGAGTCGTCCGCCAATGGCGGAGGCTGCCGGCAGACGGCGTTCGAAGTCGGGGAGAATGGGCGCCAGGGCCCGGTGCCGGCCGCGGCAGAACGCCTGATAGCGTTCCAGCCCCTGCTCACGGCCGTTGATATCGCCGAAGACGTTCCACATCCGCCACACATACGGGTGGCCGAGGTCCCGCACGCCCGTGAAAACGGTGCGATAGAGGTCGGTGGTCAGGTCCTCCAGCGAGGCACCCTGCCCTTCCTCGCGGAAGATATGGCCGAAGAGAATGCCGCCGCTGCTGGCATAACGGATATCGCCGTGGCGGCTGGGGGCAACCGGGCGACCGCTCCGCCAGACTTCCTGCACCGGCACGTCGCCCACCTGCCGCAGCGGCACGGGGATCAGGCGCGCCTCGCCGCCCGCCGGCAGCTCCTCGCCGAAGCGGACGACCGCCAGCACGTCCCCGGCGGCAGCCGTGGCAAGAGCCGCCTCGCGGCCGTCGTCCCGCTCATACGCTACGTGCAGCGCTGCTTCACCAGGATGAACTGCTGGACCTCCCGCCACCGGCTGCCTGCGGTGGATCAAGGTTGGTCCTGCGCCGTCGTGCCACCGTCGAAGACGACGGCGGCGCTCTTCCGGCGTTGCCGGTGCGAGGCCCAGGTCCGCGGCAGCCGCGCCAGCGAGATGCCGTAATAGACCGCCTTGAACATCCCGAGCGGCATGGCGATCGGAGTGTTCCGGAAAATATCTCCGGCCAGCAGCGAGATGACCGCCTCGCGGAGGCGGAAAGTGTTGCGCGGTCCCTGGAACAGCGCGCGCATCGCCGGCGTGGTGAAGCGGTAGATGAACCAGGAGACGGTGCGCACGCCGTGCCGCACCTGCCGCTCGAAAGCGGGCAAGGCTGTCCGCGCCGAGGCCGGATCGCGCAGGCAGGCATCGACCGCCACGCTGCCGAGGACGGCACTATTCATGGCGAGGTAGACGCCGGTGGAGAAAACCGGATCGATGAACGCGAAGGCGTCGCCGACGAGGATATAGCCCGGTCCCCACATCCGGCTCGATGTGTAGGAGTAGTTGCCGGTGGCCCGCGCCGGCCCGTTGAGCGCCGCCGCCCGCATCCGCTCCGCCACCTGCGGACAGAGCCTGATCGTCTGCCAGAGAAACTCCTCCGGGTCGGTACGACGGGTCTTCAGGTATTCCGGCCAGCAGACCGCGCCGACGCTCATCGCCCCGTCGCGCAGGGGAATCATCCACAGCCAGCCGTGCTCGAACCAGTAGATGCTGATGTTGCCTTCGTCCTGACCGGGGTTTCGCACCACATGGTCGAAGTGGCCGAAAATCGCCGCACTCTGGTGGGCGCCGTTCCTCTGCTTGGTGCCGTAGCGGCGGGCGAGGAATGTATCGCGGCCGGAGGCGTCGACGACGAAGCGGGCTTCCCAGGTCCGCTCGCCGCCGCCGGCATCGACAGCGTGGACGACGTGCGCTTCACTCGGCCCGAACGTCACGTTCTTGACCTTTATGCCCTCGTGAACGCTCACCCCCTGCTCGCGACAGTTGTGGAACAGCAGTGCGTCGAACTCCGAACGGCGCACCTGGAAGGCATAAGGGTGGTCCTTGTCCATCGCTTCGGCGAAGCGGAAGGCCTGCACCGGGCTGCCCGCGGCGGCGCAGCTGAATTCGGCGGCGTACTTGATCATGCCGATCGCGCGGACCTGTTCGAGCACCCCCAGGCGATCGAGGATCGGCAGGTTCATCGGCAGCAGCGATTCGCCGATGTGGAACCGCGGATGGAAATCCTTCTCCAGCAGCACCACTCGCCACCCCTTCTGGTGCAGCAGGGTGGCAGCGGTGGTGCCCGCCGGGCCGCCACCGATGACGAGAACATCACAGCAATCGCGTGCGCCGGGTTGCACTTCAGCGCTTGACGCGACTGTGCTATCCATAACGTGCTTCTCCCGCTACTGGAGCGTCGGCTCCCGGAATAAACCAATTGTGGGTACCACAGCACGATGAATTCCATTACCGCACCGGCAGAGCATAGTCAGAATCTCTCACCTCTCCAACTTGAGGTCGCCCGCCTGCTGGTCACCGCGCTGGACCTGAAGGGGGTTGCTGCCGGGGAGATCGATCCCGACGCGCCGCTCTTCGGCGCGGGTCTCGGCCTCGATTCCCTCGACGCTCTCGAGCTGGCGCTGGCCGTCTCGAAGACCTACGGCTTCCAGCTTCGCTCCGACGACGCCAACAACCTCAACATCTTTGCATCGCTGCGCTCGCTGAGCCGGCATATCGAGACCCATCGCGTCCGGTAGCTGCCATCCTTGCCCGCGTAATGCCTCGACCATGTTCCTGCACACCACCGGTCCCTCTTCCGCATCCCATCCCTCGTCGATCGGGCAGGCCGATGCGCCCCTCGGCCAGCGCTGGCACCAGCTACCGGAGCGCGGCTCGACGGCAGCGCTGGCGCTGATCACCTGGATCGCGACGGTCATCGGCCGGCCAGCGGCCCGCCTGCTGCTCTATCCCATCGCCCTCTATTTCCTGGTCACCGCGGCTGCCGCCCGGCGGGCCTCGATGCTGTTTCTGCGGCGCGTGCTCGGCCGCGCACCGTCGTGGCACAACCGCTTCCACCACTTCCACTGCTTTTCCGCGACCATTCTCGACCGCATCTTCCTGCTGGCAGGACAACTCGACCGTTTCGAGATCGAGATTCATAACGGCGAGATCGTCATCGACCAGCTCGCCGCCGGCCGCGGCTGCATCCTTCTCGGCTCCCACCTCGGCAGCTTTGAGATGCTGCGGGCGCTGGGAGTGATCCATCGCCGTTTTCCCCTCAAGGTGCTGATGGATGTCGAACACAATCGGCACATCACCCGGTTCCTGAATGCCCGCAACCGGGAGGTCGCCGAGACGATCATCCCGCTCCGCGGGCCGGCGACGCTGCTGGAAGTGATGGAGCGGCTGGAGGAGGGCTACCTCATCGGGATGCTGGGCGATCGCGTTCTCGCCGACGGCCGGGCGGTCCACTGCCGGTTCCTCGGCGCACAGGCGCCTTTCCCGACCGGACCGCTGCTGCTGGCGGCGGCGACCGGCTTTCCGGTCATCCTCGTGTTCGCGCTCTACCGGGGAAAGAACCGGTATGACGTCCACTTCGAGCGGCTCGCCGTGCCGGCGGAAGGCAGGGTGCAGTCCTCCTCGGCGAGCATCCGGGCGCTGGCGCAGCCGTATGCCGACCGGCTGGAGCACTACACCCGCCTCGCCCCCGACAACTGGTTCAACTTCTACGACTTCTGGGCCGAGGAGGCGGGGCAGAGGCGATGAACCGATGCCTCGACGACGCCCCTCTGGCGAAGACGTCCGGCCGCAGCGGATACCGTGCCGCACGCATGGTCGGCGCCGACGGGTTGGCCACCCTGCTGCTCTCCAATCTGGTCATTCTGACATCCGCGGGGATCAGCCTGGCCTGGGTGCTGCGCGCGGTCTACCGGACGGCCCGGAACACGCCCCCCCTGCCCGCCGCTGCCGATACCGCCCTGGTCCTCGGCTTCCGCCTGCAGAACCGGGCGGTTTCACCGGAGTTCGCCGGCCGCCTGCTGCGGGCGAGCGCCCTTTACCAGCGACGGCGCATCGGCCGAATCCTGGTGCTGGGCGGACGCACTGGCCGCGAAACCGACCTCAGCGAGGGCGGACAGGGGCGGCGTTTCCTGATCGGCTGCGGGGTACCGGCCGCACGCATCCTCGTCGAGGAGGACTCGGTGCACACTCTCGAGAACCTGCGCAACGCCCGGGCAAAGCTCGGCGAGACCATCGCCAAATCCCCGATCATCCTGGTCACCAGCCGCTACCATCTGGCACGGAGCCTCGCGATGGCAGCCGGGTTCGGCCTGAAGCCCGTCCCCTGCCCGGCGGAAGACCGGCTCTCCCATGCGCCCGGCACCCTGCTGCGGCTGATCCGCGAAGCCTGGTTCCTGCACTGGTACCACATCGGCAGCGCCTGGTCGCGATGGACCGGTAACGCGAGGAGTCTCGCTCGCATCTCCTGAGCGCGGATGAAACCGCTTGGCGGCCTTCATGGCTTGGTTTCCCCGGCGCGGCTGGCGTAGAAGCACGCCCCATGGGCATCGATCAACCGGAGATCCGCCACCTCGTCCCGCATCAGGGCGAGATGTGCCTGATCACCTCGGTGGAATCC
>JAEULG010000028.1 GCA_016793875.1 Rhodospirillales bacterium
TGGCGACCGGGTGCCGGCGGCGGACCGCTGGGCGATCGCCGCCTACATCCGCGCGCTGCAGCTCAGCCGCGGCGCCAACCTCGCACAGCTTTCCGCCGAGGTCCGCCGGCAGGCAGAGGAGAACGCACGGTGACCGGGGTAGCAGCGAAGGTGCCGTCCGTGCGCTTGGCTTCGACGCTCGCCGGCTTGGTCGGCGTTGCCGTCGTCTCCCTGGTGGCGCTCACAGATCCGCGGGCGGCGTTGCAGGGCTGGCTTGCGGCGGCATTCGCCTTTACCGCGCTGCCGCTGGGCGCCCTCGGCCTGCTCTTGCTGTACATCCTGGTTGGCGGACCGTGGGGCCGCACCCTCGGCCCGTCGCTGCTGGCACTGGTCCGGATGCTGCCGCTGGCGGCAGTCGCTTTCATCCCGGTCATCGCCGCGCCGTCCCTCCTCTACCCGTGGGCCGGCGAGGCCGCCGCCGCCGATCCGGAGATCGCCGCCAAGGCCGCTTGGCTCAATTCGACGTTCTTCGCGGTGCGAACGGTCGGCTACTTCCTCGTCTGGATGGCGATGAGCGCGCTGGTGCGTGCCGACTGTGGCGCGAACGATCGCGACAACGACCGGCTTGGTGCCGCCATCGGCATCATCGTCCTCGCGATCACCGTGAGCTTTGCCGCCATCGACTGGGTGATGTCGCTCGGCCCGCACTTCGCCTCCGCTGCCTTCGGCCTGCTGGTGGCTTTCGGCGATCTGCTGGCGGCGCTCGCCGTTGCCGTTGTCCTGCTCGCCTGGCTTGGACCAGAGGAGGTGCGGGCGGAAGCGGGCCGCCCCCATTCCCGGGGCGTGCTGGCAGGGCTGCTGGCGAGCGGCGTGCTGCTGTGGGCGTATCTCGCCTTCATGCAGTATCTGGTCGTCTGGTCGGCCGACCTGCCGGTGGAAGCGGCCTGGTATCTGGACCGCGTCGCCGGCGCGTGGGTCGTCGTGCCGTGGCTGCTGGGCCTGCTGCTCGGGGTGGTGCCGCTGATCGTTCTGGCACTGCCTTGGGGCCGCCGCTCGCTGGCGCGGCTGGCCGCCGTCGCCGCGCTGATCCTGGCTATGCGCTTCATCGATGCCGTCTGGATGATCGCGCCGGCCTTCCCCTGGCATAGCTGGTGGCAGCCGGTGGCGATGGTGGCGGCACTGGTCGGCCTCGGCGGCTTCAGCCTCGCGTGTATCCTCCCGCGACTGGAGCAGCCGGCGGCATCCGCCGGGGCGGAGGCGACCCATGGCTGAAACGACCATATCGCCGCAGGCGCTGCGCGAGGGCTACGAGCCCGACGACATTCGCGTCGGCGGCGTCGTCCTCGCCGGCGCGGCAGCTCTCGTCGTGCTGGCGCTGACGCTGCTCGTCCTGTGGGGGCTGGTGGCCCTTCTCACCGAGAGGAGCCGGCCGCCGGAAGCGACAGCGATTGAGCAAACGCCCCTCGCGACGCCCGCGCCGCGCCTGCAAGCGGATCCCGGCGCCGACCTCGCCGCCATGCGCGCCGCCGAGGAGGCGAGCCTGCACCGCTGGGCTTGGGTGGACCGGCAGGGCGGGATCGTGCGGATCCCCATCGAGCAGGCGATGGCGGAGCTTGCCCGCCGCGGCTGGCCGCAGGTGGACCGCCCGGCCCCGACCATCCCGCCGCGCGCCGGTGACGCGCAGGGGCCACCGTCGAATGCGGGTGCCACCGGAAGAGGCAACGACAGCCGGCAACCTGCCGGACGGGCGGCGTCACCGTGAAGCGGCAACTCATTATCGTCGCCGTCGTGGCGCTCTGGCTGGCACGGCCGGGATTGCCAGCGGCGGACGATCTGCGGGACCCCGCCGCTGGCGCTGCCATCGAGCCGCGACCGGGTGCGCAGGTTCCAGCCGCAGCGATGTTCGCCGATGAGACCGGCAAGGAGGTGCAGCTTGGCGATTACCTCGGAGGGCCGCCGGTCATCCTGGCGCCGGTCTATTACACCTGCCCCAACCTGTGCGGCAGCACGCTGGCCGATCTCGCCGCCGTGCTGCGCCGGGTGCCGCTGACGCCGGGCTCCGATTACCGGTTCGTCGCCGTCTCGATCGATCCGCGCGAGCGGCCGGCCGACGCCGCGCGGGCGAAGGCGCGGGCGCTCGCCGCCGCGGCGCCGCCGGCCCTCGCCGCGAACATACACCTGCTCACCGGCGCGGACGCGCCGGTGAAGAGCCTGATGCAGGCCATCGGCTTCCGCTACCGGTGGGACGAGGAGCTTCAGCAATACACTCATCTCGCCGGCATCGGCGTGCTGACCGGGGACGGCCGGCTCGCCCGCTGGCTGCCGGGCATCGGCCTGGAGCCGGCCGACCTGCGGCTCGCCATTGCCGACACCGGGCGCGGCGGCATCGCCGGGCTCGCCGACAGCTTCCTGCTGCTGTGCTCCCACTACGACCCGCAGACCGGCCGCTACACGCCCGTCGTCACCGGCATCCTGAAGATCGCGGGGGTGCTGACCGTCGTTGCCCTGGCCG
>JAEULG010000037.1 GCA_016793875.1 Rhodospirillales bacterium
TCGCCACCGCAGGTTCCCCCGTGCGCTTTACAGCGCAGGGGACATGGCGAATGATCGCGCCATGTCTCCGCTCGCGCCGCCGCCCCCGCAGTTCAACGTTGCCCGCTACTGCCTTGCGGCGCACGCCGCCACCCGCCCGAAGAAGACGGCGCTGATCATCGCTGGCGGCGATGGCGCCGCCCGCTCCTGGAGCTACGCCGAGCTGGACCGGATGGTCCGTCAGGTAGCTGGCGGGCTGAGCACCCTCGGGCTGCCCGCAGGGGCACGGCTGATGATCCGCACCGACAACGACCTGCCGTACGTGCTCGTCTTCTTCGCGGCGATGGCCGCCGGCTACGTGCCGCTGCCGTCGTCGGCCTCGCTGACCGGCGAGGAGGCGGAATTCCTGCTGGCGGACAGCGGCGCCGCCGCTTTGGTGCTTTCGGCGCGGCTCAGCCTTGCCCATGACGTGCCGGCCGGGGTGCGCGTGCTCCACGATACCGACATCAGCCATTTTGCCGAGAGCGGGCCGGTGACCGATTACGCCGGCACCGCCGCCGAGGACCCGGCCTTTCTGATCTATACCTCCGGCACCATCGGCCGGCCGAAGGGCGTCCTGCACGCCCACCGTGTCGCCTGGGGCCGCCGGCCGATGTACGATGGCTGGTACGGTATCGGCCCCGAGGACATCGTCCTGCACGCCGGCGCCTTCAACTGGACGTATACCCTCGGCGTCGGCCTGATCGATCCGTGGGCTAACGGCGCCACCGCGGTGCTGTACAACGGGCCCACCGATCCGGCGGTGTGGCCGGAGCTGATCGCGCGCTTCGGCGTCAGCATCTTCGCTACCGTTCCCAGCCTTTATCGCCGCATCCTGAAGTACGGCCGGTTCCAGCGCCAGGACCTGGCGACGCTCCGCCACGGGCTGAGCGCCGGCGAGGCTCTACCGCCCGCGGTGCAAAAGGCCTGGCAGGAGGCGACCGGGACCTCGCTGTACGAGGCCCTCGGGATGAGCGAGATCTCCACCTACATCTCGACCGGCCCCGGCATGGCGATCAGGCCCGGCAGTCCGGGACGGGCACAGCCGGGCCGGCGCATCGCCATTCTCGATGCCGATGCCGCGTGCGGCGAAGCCTGCCCGCTGCCGGCGGGTCAGGCGGGCCTGCTGGCGGTGCACCGCTCCGACCCCGGCCTGATGCTGGGTTACTGGCGTCGGCCGGAGGAGGAAGCGCTGGTCTTCCGGGGCGAGTGGTTCTGCGGCGGCGACATGGCGCACCTGGACGCGGACGGCTACGTCTGGTTCCATGGCCGCCACGACGACATCCTCAACCCCGGTGGCTTCCGGCTGTCGCCGCTGGAGATCGAGGGCGTGCTGGCGCACCACCCGATGGTGCACGAGGTTGCCGTCAGCGAAGTCTCGGTGTCGCCCGAGGTGCGCATCCTCGCGGCGTTCGTCGTGCCGGAGGGCGCCGCCGACGAGGCGGCGCTGCTCGCCTGGGCGAAGGAGCACCTCGCCAGCTACAAGCTGCCGCGCCGCGTCGTCTTCGTTCCGCAACTGCCGCGCAACCGCGCCGGTAAGCTGCTGCGCCGCGACCTGCCGGCGACGGTCGACTCTGCCGCGTAGCGGGGCCGTCCGTCTTCCCGCAAGCTTCAGACTGCCGGCGCCGCCAGATCCTCTCCGGCGCAGGCCCGGCCGATCAGCGCGATGGTCTCGGGAACGCCGTAGAGGGCGATGAACGAGCCCATGCGGGGCCCCTCCGGCTGTCCCAGCAGGATTTCGTAGAGGGCGCGGAACCAAGCCTTCAGGTCGGGGAAGCAGGCATGGCGCTTGCCTATTTCGTAGACCACCGTCTGTAGCGCCTCGCCATCGGTGGGAGCCGATCCCAGTTCAGCGGCAAGGTCGGCCAGGGCAGCGGCTTCCTCCGCCGTCGCCCGCCGGTAGCGCAGCTGCGGCTTCACGAAATCGCGGTAGTAGGCGATCGCGTGATCAATCAGGCGGGCGACGATCGGCGCGCTTTCCGGCGTCA
The DNA here is from genome assembly GCA_016793875.1 of Rhodospirillales bacterium. Lineage (GTDB taxonomy): Bacteria > Pseudomonadota > Alphaproteobacteria > Rhodospirillales > Defluviicoccaceae > Defluviicoccus. Next base: position 2,007 of record JAEULG010000037.1, read on the forward strand.
CCTCCGGCCGGTAGCGCGAGACGAAGTGCCAGATCGCCGCCGGGCTCTCGCTGTGACAGACCGCCACCAGGTTGAGCAGGGTGGTAAAACCGATCTCCGCCCCCGCCGGCGGAGGGGCACCGCCGTGGATGTGCCAGGCGGGATTGTCGAGCTGCGCCGCTGGCTGCTGGGCCGGGTAGCGGCGCAGCAGGTCGAGCCACTCATCGGTGGTCTTGGGGATTATGCCGAAGAACAGGCGCTTGGCGGTCTTCGGCTTCTGATACATGAACAGCGCGAGGCTCTCCGCCGGGGCGTAGGCGAGCCAGTCCTCCACGGCAAGGCCGTTGCCCTTCGACTTGGAGATCTTCTCGCCGCGCTCGTCGAGAAACAGCTCGTAAATGAAGCTGTGCGGCGGCCGGCCGCCCACCGTCTGGCAGATGCGGCTCGACAGCCGGACGGAATCGATCAGGTCCTTGCCCGACATCTCGTAGTCGACGCCGAGCGCCACCCAGCGCATCGCCCAGTCCGCCTTCCACTGCAGCTTGCAGCGGCCGCCGGTCACCTCGGTCTCGACCCGCGAGCCGTCCTCCTCTTCGTAGACGATGGTGCCGGCGTCGGCATCGTGATGAACGACCGGCGCCTGCAGTACCTTGCCGCTGCGCGCCGAGACCGGCAGGAACGGGCTGTAGGTGGCCCGCCGCTCCGGTCCCAGTGTCGGCAGGATGATCTGCCGGATCGCCTCGTAGTGCCGGAGCAGCAGCAGCAGCGCCGCATCGAAGCTGCCGCTGCGGTAGCATTCGGTGGCGCTGAGGAATTCATAGTCGAAGCCGAAGTGGTCGAGGAACGCCTTCAGCCGGGCGTTGTTGTGGGCGCCGAAGCTGGGATGGGTCCCGAACGGATCGGGAATATCGGTGAGCGGCTTGCCCAGGTGCCCGCGCAGCATCTCCTGCTGAGGCACGTTGTCCGGCACCTTGCGCAGGCCGTCCATATCATCGGAGAAGGCGAACAGCCGCGAGGGAACGTCGGACAGCAGCGAGAAGGCGCGGCGCACCATCGTGGTGCGGACGACTTCGCCGAAGGTGCCAATGTGCGGCAGCCCCGAAGGGCCGTAGCCGGTCTCGAACAGCACGTAACCCTTCTCCGGCGGACCGGCACGGAAGCGCTCCAGCAGCGCCCGCGCCTCGACGAACGGCCAGGCGCGGCTCTGCTGCGCCAGCGCACGCAGCGCCGGGTCGGTCGGGACGGGATCAGGCAAGGCGGCATCGTTCATCGGGACTACTCGGGCGGAATGATCGAGCGAGACGAGAGGAGATACAGGTGGCAATCATTTCCAGATCGGCCGGCCGCTGCCGGGAAGGCCGTAGGCATCCCATTTGCGGCTGACCAGATCAACCACGTCGTCAGTCATGCGGATCTTGCGGCCCCATTCACGCGACGTCTCCGGCTCCCACTTGGCAGTGGCGTCGATGCCGAGCTTGCTGCCTAGGCCGGACACCGGCGAGGCGAAATCCAGGTAGTCGATGGGCGTGTTCTCGATGACGGTGATGTCGCGTGCCGGATCGACGTTGGTGGACAACGCCCAGATCACGTCCTTCCAGTCGCGGGCGCAGATGTCAGCATCCACGACGATGACGAACTTGGTGTACATGAACTGGCGCAGGTAGGACCACACCGCCAGCATGATGCGCTTGGCGTGGCCGGGGTATGCCTTCTTCATCGCCACGACCGCCACCCGGTAGGAACAGCCCTCCGGCGGCAGCCAGAAATCGACGATCTCGGGGAACTGCTGGCTGAGCAACGGGACGAAGACGTCGTTGAGCGCTTCGCCGAGAACCGACGGCTCGTCCGGCGGACGGCCGGTGAAGGTGGAGAGGTAGATGGGCTGGCGCCGCATGGTGATCGCCGTCACCCTGAACACCGGGAACGGCTCGACCGCGTTGTAGTAGCCGGTGTGGTCGCCGTAAGGCCCTTCGTCGCCGTACTCGTCGAGCGAGACCAGCCCCTCCAGCACGATCTCGGCCTCCGCCGGCACCTTGAGCGGCACCGTCTTGCAGTCCACCAGCGCCACCTTGCTACCGCGCAGCAGCCCGGCGAACTGATATTCCGAGAGCGTATCCGGAACCGGCGTCACTGCCGCGAGGATGGTGCCGGGATCGGCGCCGATGACGGCGGCCGCCGGCAATGGCTCGGCACGGCTGTCCTTCCAGCGGGCGTGGTGCTGGGCGCCGCCGCGGTGCTTCAGCCAGCGCATGTAGGTGGCGTCGCGGCCGGTGACCTGCATCCGGTAGATGCCGAGATTGGCGACATCGCGCCGGTCGCCGCCGCCGTCGCCGGACGGGCCCTGCGTGACCACCAGCGGCCAAGTGATCAGCGGCGCGGGCTCGCCTGGCCAGCACGACTGGATCGGCAGCAGCCCGAGGTCGACGTCCTCGCCGGTGAGCACCACCTCCTGGCACGGCGCCGAGCCCACCGTCTTCGGCCGCATCGCCATCACCGTGCGCAGCAGCGGCAGCATATCGAGGGCCTCGCGCCAGCCGCCGGGGGGCTCCGGCTGGCGCAGGAAGGCAAGCGTCTCGCCCACTTCGCGCAGCCCGCCCGGCTCGCGGTCCATGCCCCAGGCGACCCGCTCGACGGTGCCGAAAAGGTTCACCAGCACCGGCATGCCGTAGCGGCTGCCGTCGGCGCGGACGACGTTTTCGAACAGCACCGCGGGGCCGCCGTCAGCAAGGAGCCGGGTCTGGATCTCGGTCATCTCCAGCACCGGCGAGACCGGCTCGCGCACCCGCACCAGCCGCCCCTGCCGTTCGAGGCGGGTCATGAACTCTCGCAGGGAGCGGTAGGGCATCCGTTTGTCTCGTCGTGGCCGGGCACAGCCATCCGAGCGCAGGCGCAGGGCCGGCGTCAAGGCGGAACCGGTATGCTTCGCGATAACCCCGCGATACGCTAGAGAGAGACCGAGGGGCTCAGATCTTTGCCAGCTGGCGCCGCGCCTCCTCGGCGACCGACTTCATGACGTCGAGCGGAACGTGCCCGACGAGGCTGTGACCCATGCCACCATCCGCCCAGGCGAAGCCCACAATGCTGCCATGGGAGTGCTGCTCCAGCGGCGCATCCGCGTCTTTGCGCATTGGACGGCTGAGCATCACCAGCCGCGTGCCGGCCTCGTCCTCGTACATGAAGAGGACGGCCGGCCCATGTCCGGTGGCGACGAGACGGCCGCCCATGAAATCGAAACCGAACGTCGTCAGATCAGGCACGGTCACCGGGCGGCTGAACCGTTTCGATATCCACTCCACCAGTGTGGTGCGCTCCGCCACGCCCAGTTCCACCGGCTGCAGCAAGTCTGGCGCATAGACATCGTAGTTCTCTCCCGCTTCGCGGGCGAGGGCGGCTATGCCAGCGGGCACCGGGTCGACCAGGACATGGAGCGACCAACCGGCAAGCGCGCCGGCAGAGAAAATCAGCAAGGCCACCGCGCGGCGGCGCCAGGGAGCGAGGCTGGCCCGGCGGTGCGCCTCCATCATCCGGGCGAGGTCCATCTCCGCCGGCAGCGGCTCCTCGGCGACCGGTGCGAGCGCCGCGCGCAGGATGTCCCGTTGCATCCGGTAAGATTCGACACGAAGGTCTGCCTCGAGGTGCCGGCGGAGGTAGAAGACGACCTCGCCCCGTCGAGACTCATCGAGGGCATCGTCGACGTAGGCCTGGAGGTCGTCTTCGCTGATCGGACGACCGGTCACTTGACCCTCCGCAGGTAGGGACGGCGCCGCAACCTCACCCTCGGAGTGGTCGTATCCCCTTCCAGGAGCCGGCGCAGCTTCTCGCGACCGCGGGCGAGGCGCGATATCACCGTTCCAATCGGCACCGCCAGGACTTCAGCCGTCTCGGCGTAGGTGAAGTCCTCCACGCCGACGAGCAGGACCACGCTGCACTGATCTTCCGGCAACTCCGCGAGCGCCCGCAGCAGATCGCGCTGCTGCAGCCTGTCCTCCTGCGTCCGCTGTGCAAAAAGCTGATCATCACCCGCCGCGTCCGCCCTCCGGTGACCTTGACGCTGCATCTGGCGCAGCCGGTTGACTGCCAAATTATGCAGAATGGCAAAAACCCAACTGCGCGGATCGCGGTCCTTGCGGCGCCGGTGCCATGTGGCGACGGCACGCTCCAGACAGTCCTGCACCAGATCGTCCGCGGTGGCGCGGTTGCGCACCAGCGCCCGCGCATATCGCCGCAGGCCGGGAATCAAGGGTTCGATCTGCAGCAGGATATCCTTCATTGCATGCTCATCACCCTTATCAATGCGCTGGCACCATCCCCAGGGCAGCCACCACCGCCCGGGGAGGCGGCAGCCGCCGGATAGCCCACCTTAGGCACCGGCTCCCCATACCATAGATGGCGGGAGCAAGATGCCCGCAGGGCGGACTTATTCCCGCTCGCCGCCCCGCCACCCGGCTCCCCGATCAAAAAAACAACCGGGGCCCGAATAATCGCCTTTACCAAGCGAAAGAATTTAGGCGCAAATCGCCTGACATGCACGCCGAGACCGTGCGATGGCCTATGCTATTGTTGATTTCACGCTTGTTCCGCAGGGAGGGTTTCCGTGGCTCGACGGGCAGGCAGCGCTGATCTGCCCTTGCACACCGGCCGAGTGCCGGCTTGGCTGGCGCAGCGCATGGCCCGAATGGGCGCGCTCATCACCGAGGTCATCGTGCACCACTATGGTCGCGACGAGTTCCTCCGCCGGCTATCCCATCCTTTCTGGTTCCAGTCGTTCGGAGCGGTCATGGGGATGGACTGGCACTCCTCCGGCATCACCACCAGCGTCATCGGTGCGTTGAAGCGGGGGCTTGCCCCGCTGAGCGGCGAACTCGGCGTCCACGTCTGCGGCGGTCGCGGCCGCCATTCGCGGCGGACACCGAAGGAACTGACCGACATCGCCGAACGCATCGGCCTCGACGGGACCGCACTGGTCAATGCCAGCCGGCTCGTCGCCAAGGTCGACAGCGCCGCGGTGCAGGATGGTTTTGATCTCTACCTGCATGGTTTCGTCGTCACCGACGATGGTCACTGGGTCGTCGTACAGCAGGGGATGAATGGATCCAGCCGGCTTGCCCGCCGCTACCACTGGCTGTCCGAGGACCTGCGCAGCTTCGTCGAGACGCCGCACGCTGCCATAGACGGCCCCAGCCAGGGGGAGATCGTCAACCTTACCGATCGCCGGGCGGCAACCTCGCGGGCTCGTCAGCTCGAGCTGATCGCCACCCGCGGACCGGACGGTATCGTTGCCGAGATTGCCGCCCGGCAGGCGCGAAGCGCATCGCCGCCGGAGGAGCCGCCCGGTCAGCTGTCACTTCCGCATCTCGCCCTCCCTGCCCGGCACGACGTTCGCCCGCAAGACGTGATCCTGCGCAGGCTGCACGGGGCGCTGGCAGCCGCGGCGGAGGCCGGCCCAGCGGATTTTGCCGACCTGCTGCTGGTGCCGGGGGTCGGCGCCCGCACCATCGCGGCCCTGGCGACGGTGGCCGAGGTGATGCACGGGGCGCCTTGCCGTTTTGCCGATCCGGCCCGGTTTTCCCTCGCGCATGGCGGCAAGGACGGGCACCCCTACCCGGTGCCGGTCGGGGTCTACGACAGGACCCTCGCGGTGCTGAAAGCGGCGGTCGCAAAAGCGAAACTCGGCAACGACGAGCGGCTGGAAGCGCTGCGCCGCCTGGATGCGCAAGCCCGTCGGCTGGAACGCCAGGTTAGCGGCCCATCGCTTCCCGCGTTCGTCACCAGCGAGCGGCGGTCCTCACCGGTGTACGGCGGACGCAGCATCTTCGGCTGGGAGCCGTCGTTGCCAGCGTCGCCTCCCACAGCACAGAGGCACCGACGCTGAGCTGACGGCAAACCTCTGCATCAGCGACCGGCCGACACCGGCAGGCTATTCGCTGGCGGCTCCGGGCAGCCGGGTGTTGGCGTCGATGATCCCCTCGCTGATCTGGGCGAGGGTGAGACCGCGAACGCGCCGCAAGTCGGCCCCGCGGAGATCGGCGCCGCGCAGTGCGGCCTGCGTCAGATCGGCGTCGTGCAGGTCGGCGCGATGCAGATCGGCATCGTCGAGACGGGCATCGCGCAGGTCGGCGCCATGCAGATCGGCGTCGTGCAGATCAGCCCATTGCAAGTCGGCGCTGCGCAGGTTCGCGCCGTGGAGGTCGCAGCGGTGAAGATCGGCACCCAGCAATTCGCAGCCGCACAGCGCCGCGTCATGCAGGTCGGCGCGATGCAGGTCGGCATCGCTGAGCAGCACCTCGCGCAGATCCAGCTGGTGAAGGTCGCGGCCATGCAGGTCGGCCCGTTTGCCACATTCCCATCCTGATGCCACCCATTGCTGATGGCGGTCGAGAACCGGAACAAGATCAGCCGCCTCGACCGGTCTGGCCAAGCAAGTCTCGTCACTCGTGTCCCGGCTGCTCATCGTCCCATCCCCGATCTTCGCCAAGCTTACAGGAGCCCATTTCAGCACTCGGTGTGCCTGTTTGCCAGTGCAAAATAGCTGGTTTTTGCGCGTGCGTGCGGCATCGACTCGACATCACGGCCCGCGCCGAGGAGCGCGATAATGCTGCAACAGTGTTGTAAGCTCCTCCCGGAAGCCGCTGTTGCCTTTGCATGATTCGGCCAAGCGTGCTAGAAACGGACCGTCGTCAAGAGCGTATGAGTTGCAGTCGTCGAAGCGGGGCATCCCCGTCGGCCGGCCGCTCAGATTTCTGGTGCTGTAGTTGCCCAGATGGGCCAGTTTCCAGGGTTGGGCGTACCCGGACGGCGCGTCGCAACGGGAGCGGTAGCAGCGCACGATGCCGGTTGGAAACCATCCGTTGATCCGACAGATGGCTCCGGCCACGACTTCAACGAGCATTCTGCGCGCGAGGCGATCGCGCGATCGCGTGACAGCAAAACTGTTGAAACGAGTACGGGTCGCTCATCGCTAGCGGGCAAGCCGTGTCCGGCACCCTTTCCAACCTGCGCCGTCCAATCGTCACAGCGTAACAAGCGCGGGAAAAATGGGCATTCGGACAACCCGCAACAGGTGAGCAGCGCCGATCGACCGCATTGCCGGCGGAGCACCGGCAACGGCGTCGTCGGCGTAACGGGAGCAACGATCGAGCTACGTCAATTGAGGGAGTTGGAGAGCATGCGCAGGGGTTGGAGATTTGCGCTTGCCACCTTGTCGATCCTTGTGGTCACAGGGTGTGTCGGCTTTGACCTGAAGGACGCCAAGAGCGTCAAGCCGGGCGGAACGCCGTTCGATCAGGCCTTGTACAAGGAGTACCTGCTGCAGTCGGAGTCGGAGTTCAAGCAGGCCAACTATTCATCGTCCGACTTGTGGGCCAAGAAGGCCGTCCTGGCTGCCAAGGGCCAGACGCCGAAGCCGACGCAGGTCAGCGACTGGCGCCTTCCTTCGGCGGTGACGCCGGAGATCACCGCCGCGCGGCAACGGCTGCAGGCGGCGCTGGACAAGGGCGGCGGCAACGTTGCCCCGAACGAGATGGCGAAGGCACAGGTTGGCTTCGATTGCTGGTGCGAGCAGCAGCGGGTCGAGGAGAACTTCCAGCCTGACGACATCGCGTGGTGCCGGCGGGCGTTCTACGACAACATCGCCAAGGTCGAAGCGGCAACCGCGCCGAAGCCGGTCGCAGCCAAGCCCGAGGCCGTCAAGGACTTCATGGTGTTCTTCGACTGGAACAAGGCGACGCTAACGCCGGAGGCACGCAAGATCATCAGTGACTCCGTCGCCCAGGCCAAGTCGACGGGAGCCAAGCAGGTCAAGATCGTCGGCCACACCGATACCTCCGGTTCGGCCGCCTACAACCTGCGCCTCTCCGTGCGCCGCGCCGAAGCGGTCCGGGCGGAGATGGTTCGCCTGGGCGTTCCCGCCGCCGCCATCACCATCGAAGGCCGCGGCCAGGAAGATCTGCTGGTGCCGACCGCCGATGGCGTTCGCGAGCCGCAGAACCGCCGCGCCGTCATCTCGTTCCCTAAGGTGGGAGCGAGCCTGACGCCGGCAAACCGGGAAGTGGCGCTCATCGAGCTGGTCCACTAGCGGCATCTGCCCGTGCTTCGTTTCGAGGCGCTGCCTTCGGGCAGCGCCTTTTTCGTGCCCGCGATCCCGTCCGCCACGCGCGCGCCGGGCTACTCGCCTCGCTCTACCGTCGCTGCGCCTGCCGCCCGCTCGGCATCGCAAGGCCCTTGCCACACCCGCCCGGATTATCCCGAAGACGCCGGCGAATGAGCGCTTGCAGCGAGCATGAACGGCGGCCGGCAACGCCTCCAGCCAGCCGCTTCCGCCCCTCTCCCGCCTCAGAAAACCCGTCTACACGCGATTGCAGCCGCCCGTGTTGCAAAATTACATTAAATTTTTCATATGGTTGCGGAGAAAAAGCCGGCTGGAAGGCGTTGCCGAATGGAAACCGGCTACACCGCGCAAATTTGTCGTTTGAATTTATCGATGCAAACTATTATCTGTTTGTTGTGCGGTGCAGCACACGTCGAGCGATGTGAGTTGTGCCGTGCTTCTTGGACGTTTCCTCCCAAAACTCGGGCCGTCTCGTACGGCCCTTTTTTTTGGGTGGCGTTGATGCCGGCATCGCCGGTCGAAGGCAAGCCGGAAGCAACCGGCGGCCGTCCCCTCCCCCAATCCCGCCGATGAGCCCTCGCCGGCGCGCATGCGCCCGCACCCATCCAGACGAGACCGCTGGCTGTGGGGCATCCCGCAGGGAATGCGGGCGCCGCGGCTCCGCCGCCGTCAGGACGGCGTCAGCGCACCCTCAGCACCTCGGGATCGATCTGGCTGAGCGTTTCGATCAAGTGCGTCAGCGCCGCCTTCACCCGTGGCAGCCCGACCGCCGGCGCGATCCGCAGCTCGTCCATGTAGAGGGAACGGTTGACCTCGATCTGCAGGGCGTGGAGACCCTCTTTCGGTCGCGCGTAGTGCCGGGTGGTGTAGCCGCCGGCGTAGGGGACATTGCGGCGCACGGTGAATCCCTGGCCGCGCAGGGCGTTTTCCGCCACCGCAGTAACCGCCGGGGCGCACGAAGTCCCGTGACAGTCGCCCAGCACGATGTCTAGGCGGCGCAATCCCGGATCCGCGTCCATCGGCCCGCCGATGGACGGCATGGAATGGCAGTCCACCAGCAGGTAGCAGCCGAAGCGCCGCCGCGTCCGTTCCAGCAGGTGCTGCAGGGTCGCATGGTAGGGAAAGTAGTGCGCCTCGATCCGCCGCCGCGCCTGCTCGAAATTCAGCTTGTCCTGGTAGATCTCCTCGCCGTTGGCGACGACCTTGGCGATCGTCCCCAACCCGCCGCCCACCCGCGGCGATGCGGTGTTGACGAAGTCGGGCAGCGGCGCATCGAACATGCCGGGGTCGAGTTCGAACGGCTCCCGGTTCGGATCGATATAGACGCGGGGAAAATGCGCGCGCAGCAGCGGCGCCCCCATCCCGGGAGCTGCGGAAAACAGCTGATCGACGAAGGCGTCCTCGGAGCGGCGCAACGACAGCGCCGTTAACCGCGAGGCGGCGACGAACTCCGGCGGATAGTCCTGACCGCTGTGCGGCGATGCGAATACCAGCGGAACACGATGATCGTCCGGCTCGACGACCGAATGCGACCACCGCTGAGCTCCGTCCCCCCCGGCCGATTGCATGAGGGGGTCTTCGTCCGGTGCCACCATCCCTCCGATCAGCAGGCGCGATCCGGCAGGCCCGGCCTGCCGGTCGTGCATCCGCACGCTGTGCGACTTAGGACGATCTGCCCGTGGGAGCAAGGGGAGAACGTCGGGAGAACCTGGGAGAACCAGCCGCAACCCTGGCCGGCCGACGCACCGGCGGGAGTCGAGATCCTGGCCGACGTGCCGGGATGCGTTTGCCGGTGATCTTGCCAAAGCGGAGCGGCCCGCGTAGGTTTCGCCGCCGTGCGAATCCTTCGCGCCACGGGGAGCAGCTTGGCGGGCTAACCCGGCGGTACCGCTCACGCAAGAGGGAGAGAATGCAGAAGATCAAGGTGGCGAAGCCCGTCGTCGATCTCGATGGCGACGAAATGACCCGGGTGATCTGGTCGAAGATCAAGGAAAAGCTGATCCTGCCGTATCTCGACATCGACATCCGCTACTTCGACCTCGGCATGGAGCATCGGGACGCCACCGACGATCAGGTGACCATCGATGCCGCCAACGCCATCAAGGAACACGGCGTCGGCGTCAAGTGCGCCACCATCACCCCTGACGAAGCGCGGGTGAAGGAGTTCGCGCTGAAGAAGATGTGGAAGTCGCCGAACGGGACGATCCGCAACATCCTCGGCGGCACTGTGTTCCGTCAGCCGATCATCTGCCGCAACGTTCCCCGCCTGGTGCCGGGCTGGACCAAGCCGATCGTCATCGGCCGTCATGCGTTCGGCGATCAGTACCGCGCGACCGACTTCGTCGTGCCCGGCAAGGGCAAGCTGACCATCCGCTTCACCCCCGAGGACGGCGGCACCCCCATCGAGCAGGATGTCTTCGCCTTTCCTGGCGGCGGCGTCGCCATGGCGATGTACAACCTCGACGAATCGATCCGGGGCTTTGCCCGCGCCTGCCTCACCTACGGGCTCGACGTCGGCTGGTCGGTGTACCTCTCCACCAAGAACACCATTCTCAAGGCCTACGACGGCCGCTTCAAGGACCTGTTCGCCGAGATCTATGAAGGCGAGTTCAAGGACCGGTTCGCCGCCAAGGGAATCGTCTACGAGCACCGCCTGATCGACGACATGGTCGCTTCGGCCCTAAAGTGGGAGGGCGGATTCGTCTGGGCCTGCAAGAACTACGACGGCGACGTGCAGTCGGATTCGGTGGCGCAGGGCTTCGGCTCGCTCGGCTTGATGACCTCGGTGCTGCTGACCCCGGACGGCAAGACGGTGGAGGCGGAAGCCGCCCACGGCACCGTCACCCGTCACTTCCGCGAACACCAGAAGGGCCGCCCCACCTCGACCAACCCGATCGCATCGATCTTCGCCTGGACGCGCGGCCTGCACTACCGCGGTCAGTTCGACGGCACGCCCGAGGTGGTCGAGTTTGCGAGCAAGCTCGAGCAGGTATGCGTCGAGACCGTCGAGAGCGGCGCCATGACCAAAGACCTCGCCATCCTCATCGGCCCGGACCAGCCGTGGATGACGACCGAGCAGTTCCTCGACAAGCTTGATGAGAACCTCCGCCGGAAAATGGCGGCCTGATGCGATGCGGGCGGCGCCGAGTGCTGATGCTTGACCGGCGCCGTCCGATTGTCTACACGTTCACTTGACAAAGCACGGCTCAGACCGCTGCGGTAGTTTTGGAGATCGACGACCTATGGCCCGCCGCTGCCCGATCACCGGCAAGGGCGTGATGAGTGGCAACAATGTCAGTCACGCCAACAACAAGACCCGACGACGTTTCCTGCCCAATCTGCAAGAGACGTCAGTCATGAGTGACGCCCTCGGCCGGCCGGTCCGCTTGCGCGTCTCGACCAATGGCCTGCGAACGATCGAGCACAAGGGCGGCATCGATGCTTTCCTGGGCAAGGCTAAGAGTGCGCGGTTGACGCCCGAGTTGCGTCGCTTGAAACGCCGCATTGCCAAGGCGACTGCTGTTTGAACACAGGGCTGAAGCAGATCAACCGCGATAGGATTTTCGCTGGAATATCTGGGCCGGTACGGATTGTTCACTCGCTGAAGGGCGAGGTTATCTCGGGTGACGGCGGCAGGTGAGCTCGCGCAAAGCGGCGCACCGGCAAGCTGGGGCGGCTGCCACGCCGTCCTCTGTCGATGTCGGGCTGGCCGGGTCGGCAGCCCTTCCCCCGCCGGAACCCTGGGGATGCCCGTAGGACTAACGGACTTGAGGGGCTGGCGATGCGCTTGCTGCTGATCACCGGGGCGCCCCGGTCGGGCACGACTGCTGTCGGCTACAACCTGGCGTTGCCGCGTTCGGCCGGATTGCTCTACGAGCCGTTCAATTACCGGTCGGGTCTGCGCGAAATCGATCGCCCCTTCGAGATGCCGGGAGCCTTCGGCTTCACCGAAGCCAAGCTTGACGCCATCGTCGAGCGTATCGGCAAGCTCGATCTGCAGATCAAGACCGGCCGGCGACCGGAAGACACACCGATGAAGTCTATCGCCAAGACCTTCATCGGCAGCCGCTCAAACCTCTCCTACCTGCTGTGCCGGCTCAACCCGCTGCTGCAGACCATCGTCTGGAAGGATCCAATGGCGGTGTTCGCGTCGCGCGACGTCGCGGTGCGCCACGGCATCACCACGGTGGCGACGGTGCGGCCGCCTAATGCCGTCGCCGCCAGCTACAAGCGGCTGAACTGGCAGCCGGACGTCGATGGGCTGATCGCCGCCTTCCGGGAGAAAGGCTGGACGGCAGACATTCCGCAGATCGACGCCGCGGCGGCGCGGACGCCGGCGGTGCTCGGGGCGATGATCTGGACGATGGTCTACAACCGCCTGATGGTCTGGGCGAACGAGACCGACCTGCTGCACCTGATCAACGTCCAGGATGTCGTCGATGATCCCATCGGCACCTATCGCGATCTCTATTCGCTGTGCGAGCTGCCGTGGAGCGAGCGCGTCGAGCGTGCCATCGCCGCCAGCTACGCGGCGAAGGCGACGGCGAAGAAGAAGGCCGGCATCGAAACCCTGCCGCAGGTGGCCCACGTTCGGAATCGCGACCTCAGCCGGATCAACGAGTACGGCAAGCAGCTGCTGACCGGCGACGAGAAGGAGATCGTGGCGGCAATCAGCGAGGCAACCTGGCGCGATCTGCGGGCGGTGTGCACCCGCCACTTCGCCCGCATCCGCCGTCCCCGGCCGATGGAGGGGCCGCTCGCCGCCGCTTCGTAGCGCGAGCAATTGCCGGAGGAGCGGCACCATCGCCACCATCACACGATGTCACGGTGCGGACCCGCGGCGCCGACGCTAGGGCGATTGCCGTAGCCAGGGTACGGCTTCACCGGCTTCGTCGTCCAAGACGGGACAGATCACCCGCCGCAAAATCCGGACACATCACGAGCTAGAGCATCGCCGCATTGACTGGAATCTCTGAGAGGGATTCCCGAGGTGCCAAATGTGCGATTCTCTTCGTCAGGATCCCCAAGATGCGGTGTCGGACGATGTGGGGCAGGAGGCGGCGCTCGCCGCGCGGATCCCGGCGGAGCCGGACATCACGCTGGCCCGCCTGCAGGACTGGCTCGGCGATCGGCATGACGGTTGGCTGAGCAGTGGCGGCCTATGGGCGGCGGTGAAGCGGCTCGGCTTCACATTCAAAAAAACCCGGCGGCGAGCGAGCAGGTGCGGCCGGACGTTGCCGCGCGCAGGGCTGGGTGGAGCGCGGCCCAGCCGTTCATTGATCCCCAGCGCCTGGCCTTCATCGATGAAACGCGCGTCAATACCAAGATGACCCGCCTCTACGGGAGTGCACGGCGCGGCGAGCGGGTGAAGGGTGCGGCGCCGTTCGGGCACTGGAAAACCATGACCTTCGTGGCCGTCCTCAGGCTCGACGGCATCACTGCTCCCGTGCTGCTCGACGGCGCCATGGACGGCGAGGCCTTCCGGCTTTACGTCGAACGCGTCCTCGCACGAGCTCAAGCTTGGCGACATCGTCGTCATGGACAATCTGCCGGCACTTTCCGCCAACCCTTTGATCAAGTAGCGGAAACGACATCAAAGCCGCCCGTTCCGACGCTGGCGGCGCCGGCAAATCGGCAAAAACCGAGATTTGGCTGCCGTTCCTGAATACGTATCGAACGATGTGCATTGCGCCGGGACCGGAGATGCGGCGGCTGCTGGAGGATGTCCGGGCACTCGTCGCGGCCGCGTAACGGGCCCAAGGTGTTCGGGATAGAGGTCGGGGGGCGGCTCAAAGCTGAGCACCCGCTTGCGTCAATCCGCTCCCGCATTGCCTGGATCGGCCGCGCAAGGCTAAAGTTCCCCCAGTCGCGGCAAAGGGGGGAGGGGAATGGGCGGCGCGGGGGACAGGCGGGGCGTGCGTCTGCTGCATCTCTCCGACATCCACTTCCGGAAGCGGACGGCCTGGGATGCCGACCCGCTGCTGCGGGCGCTGACCCGCTTTATTGGTGAGGAAGTCGAGCGGGACGGGGCACCGGACCTAGTGGCGATCACCGGGGACTTGGCGTTCTCCGGGAGCGATACGGAGTACGATCTCGCCCGCACGTGGCTCGATGCGCTGTGGGGACCCTTCGTCGACTTGCCACGCGACCGGCTGCTGCTGGTGCCGGGCAACCACGACGTCGACCGGAGCAAGGTTGGCCGGGTGGCGAGGCTGAGCCAAAAGGACCTGCTCGACGGGAAGTCCCAGGAAAATATCGCGGCGGTGCTGGCCGACAACGAAGAATGCCGCGTGCTGCTGGACCGCCATACTGCCTACCTGAAGTTTCTCTCCGGCTGGCTGGGCGCGGAGCAATATGTTCCCTGGTGGGAGCGCTCGATCCCGGTCGGCGACACGACAGTGCACGTGGCGGGGCTCGATTCAGCGTGGATGGCGTGCGGCGACGAGGACCGCGGGCGGCTGCTGCTCGGCCGCTGGCAGCTCAACCAGACGGTGCTTTCGCCGGGTGCCGAGGGCGCCGACTGGCGCATCGCGCTGCTGCACCACCCGTGGGACTACCTTGCCGAGTTTGATTGCCACGAAGCCCGCGCCGCCATCCACCAGCACCGCGACCTGCTGCTGCGCGGCCACCTGCACTTTCCGCAGACCGAACGGATCGCTCCGCCGGACCCGGGCCGCGCCTGCCTGGAGCTGGCGGCGGGGTGCGTCTACGAGAACAGCCGGTACCAGAACGCCTTCCAGTGGATCGAGCTGCTGCCGGAGAAGCGGGTGCGCGTGCAGTTCCGCGCCTGGATCCAGGGCGCCTGGACCACCGACCGCAACCAGCCGGGCTGCACGGAGGGTCACGCTGACTTCCCTCTCCGGGTCAAGTCGGAACGCACGCAAGGCCGTGCCCGCGGTCGATCGGTTACGCCTGCGATCCCGCCCGAGTACGTCGCCTGGCTGCGGCACAGCTACCAGAGGGTGGACCTGCTCGGGGCGAAGCAGGGAGGCCGGGCGGTCACGCTGGACCATGTCTACGTGCCGGCGCTGGTGCGCCCGCCCGCGCCGAAGGCGGCTGGGCTCGATCCCGCCAAGCAGGAGAAGCAGAACCCGATCCCGCTGCTACAGCGCCTCGACGCCGAGTCACTTTACATCCCGGCGGCGGCCGGGGCGGGCAAATCGACGTTCTGCCGGTGGGCGGTGCTGCAGAGCATCGCCGACAGAGACCTCGCACATCCGGTTCCGCCGCCGGAGGAGTTCGCTGAGCCGGTGCCCGCGTCCCTGAGAGGCCGGCTGCCGCTGCTGGTGCCGCTGCGCGAGTTCTGGCGGCGCATGCCGTGCGGTCGTGGCGAAAGAATGTGGCACCGCCTCGATCTGGAGCGGGCGCTTGCCGGCTGGATCGATGCCTCGCCGCCCGCCGGCCTGACGGCCAAGCTTCTTGCCGCTCACTTGCGAGCTGGCAGCGCGTTCGTGCTGCTGGACGGTCTGGACGAGGTCGCCGTCACCGACGTGCGTGATAGCGTCACCTGCTATCCGCGTGAACTGCTGCTGAGCGGCCTCGCCGACGCGCTGCCGGGATGGCTGAAGGCCGGCAACCGGGTCCTGCTGACCAGCCGGCCTTATGGCCTCGACGAGGCCGGCGTGCACCGCCTGGGATTGCCGCAAGCCCCGCTGGAAGCGCTGCCGTCACCGCTCCAGGACCTGTTCGTCACCCGCTGGTTCCACACGCTGGGCAAGCCGGAAAAGACCGGCGATCTGATCGACACTATCCGTGGCCGCGAGGATCTCCAGCCGCTGGTGGAAAATCCGATGCTGCTCACCGCCATCTGCGTGCTCTACGACAACGGCGGCCGGCTGCCGGAGGACAGGTACCAGCTCTACAAGGAGATTGTCGCGGCGGTGCTGCACAACCGCTATCCCGGTGATGCGAGCCAGCGCGATCCGGTCGAGCGGCGGCTGGAGGCGGTGGCGCTCGGCATGCACCGGGGCAACGGCGAAGCGCCGCGTGTGAGCCCTGCGCCCGAGGTGAGTTGCTTCGAGGTGGAGCACTGGCTCGCGCGCTTCGCCGAATTGAACCCCGCCACGGAGAGCGGCCAGACGGTGGTCACCGACCGGCGCGATGACCTGCTGAACCAATCCGGCCTGCTGGTGCCGCGACCGAACGAGCGCGCTGCGTTCTACCATCTGAGTTTTCAGGAGTTCCTCGCGGCGCAGCGGCTGGCGCGTCTAGCCCGCCTTGCCGGCCGCGCAAACGATATCGAGGATGTTTTCCGCGAGCGCCGACCGATCCCCGAATGGCGGTCGACGCTGCTGTTCCTCTTTGCCGCGCAGATCGTTGACCGGGATGCCGAGTGGGGACTGGGTCTGCTCGCCCGGCTGATCGCCGATCAGGATCGGGCGGCGGTAAAGGCGAATCCGGTGCCGGCGGTGTTCGTTGCCGAGGCGCTGGAGCTGTGCCTCGCCAAGATGTACGCGGTGCCGGACGCCCTCGCCGAGCGGTTCCGCCGCCTCACGCTCGAGGCGATCGCGGACGAGGTCGAGCTGAAGTCGCGGCAGTCGCTGGGACTGTGCCTGGGACGGCTGGGCGACCCGCGGATCGTGAGCCTGCGCGATCCCGAGGCATACGTCGAGGTGCCGGCCGGCACCTACCCCTACGGCGATAATGGGGAGACGATTGAGATCGCGGCGGCCTTCCGCATCGGCCGCTATCCGGTGGCCAACAGTCAGTACGCGGAGTTCATCGAGGCCGGCGGGTATGCCGAGCGGCGATGGTGGTCGGACGGTGGCTGGGCCTGGCTGCAGCAGGAGAACGTCAGCGAGCCCATGCGGTGGCGCGACCGGCGTTGGAACGGCCCGAACCAGCCGGTGGTCGGGGTGAGCTTCTGGGAAGCGGAGGCGTGCTGCGCCTGGGCCCGCTGCCGGCTGCCGAGCGAGCAGGAGTGGGAGGTGGCCGCACGGGGGCCCGCCAGCCTCGAATATCCGTGGGGGAACGATTGGGAAGACGGCATCTGCAACAGCGATGAGGCAGGACTCGGAGTGACGTCGCCGGTGGGGCTGTTTCCCCGCGCCCGGCAGGCTGAACGCGATATTGAGGACCTGGCCGGCAACGTCTGGGAGTGGTGCGCCAGCTTCTACAACCGATCCGACAAGGCTTTCTCGGAAGTCCGTGTGGTTCGCGGCGGGTCGTGGAGCTTCTTCCGCGAGTACGCGCGCGCGTCCTTCCGCTTCAGGGTCCGCCCGTTCGGCCGGGACGACGATCTGGGGTTTCGTGTGGTTTGTTCGTCGCCCATTGACGAACACTGATCTCTGACAGGGCGGCGCGCCAGCGCCGCCCTCGATTTTTCAGGGAACGCTCTCTCTCTCGGCGAGCGCCCTCCGGTGCCGCTCCGGGCACATCACCAGCGTCTCCAGCACGTGCCGGCGCAGGCCCCAGCTGTCGGCGTGGGCCACGTGCGCGATCCAACCGTGGATGGCCGCATCCAGCTCGGCAAAGGTGATCTCGCCTGTGTGATAGGCGGCCAGCCGCTCCCGCAGCCGGCGATGCGTCGCTCGCACCTTGCGCCCTTTTACCCGGCGGTGGGTCGGGAAGACGACGAAACCGAGCCAGGGAATGCCCTCATCTACCGGCACCACCTGTGCCCGCGCCTCGTGGATGATCAGCCGCAAGGACGCCAGCCGGTCGATGATCGCCGCCTTCCATGCCCAGAGTTCGTTCTTGTTGTCGCTGAACAGGGCGAAGTCGTCGACATAGCGCAGGTAGGCGCGACAGCCGAGCTCGCGGGTGACGAACTGATCGAACGGATGCAGGTAGCAGTTGGACCAGAACTGCGAGGTGAGATTGCCGATCGGCAACCCGCGCGGCCGGCAGATGGCGAGCAGGTCGTCATCGGGAAAGCGCACGTAGCGATACTCGTCGTCGAGCACGCCGCGGCCGCTGTCGACGATGGCCGCGACGAGCCGCATCACGTCCACCTCGGGTATCTGCCGGCGAAGGACGTCGAGCAGGATGGCGTGATCGACGGAGGCGAAGTGCTGGACGATGTCCGCCCTCAGGACGAACCGGTGGCGCCGGGCGAAGCTCTGCAGCCGGGCGATCGCGCGATGCGTGCCCTTGCCAAGGCGGTTGGCGTAGCTGTCGGGAATGAACAACCGCTCGAAGCGAGGCTCGATCACGTTGCACAGCGCGTGGTGGACCACCCGGTCCTCGAAGCGCACGGCGCTGATCTTGCGCCGCTTGGGGTCGCTGATATGGAAGTGGACGTACCGCCCTGGGCGATACGTGCCGGCCAGCAGCCGCTCGCGCAGCACGTACAGGTGCTCCTCCGCGCGATACTCGAACCGGGCGACGCTCCTCGTGCCGCGCTTGCCGCGTGCCGCGGCCCGCCAGGCGAGGACCAGATTTTCCCAGGAACACAGGTGCCGGAAGGCGTCGCTCATCGGCGGGCCGCCGCCGTCCGCCACGGGAGAGCGAGTCATGGCCGAGGAGATGGTGATCTTCGCGCGGACCTTCGATCTGCTGGAATGGCTGCTGCCGAAGTCTGAACGGTTCCCGCGCGGCTACCGGTTCACCCTCACCCAGCGGATGATGGACGCCGCGCTCGACCTGCAGGAGGCGCTGATCACCGCCGAGACGCGGCAAGGCCGCAGCCGGCTTGCGGCGCTGCGTGACGCCGATGCCGCGCTCGGCCGGCTGCGTGTTTATCTGCGACTGGCGCATCGCTGGCGCTGGCTGAGCGACGGCCAGTATGCGCACGCAGGCGGCATGGTTGGCGAAATTGGCCGGCTGCTCGGCGGCTGGCTCAAGGCGGAGACGGGATGACGACTGCACCGCCGAGCCCGGCGCGAGAGAAGGCGGAGCGCCGGGGGAACGGATCCGGCCGGCGCCCCTGTTCTCTATGCGCCCGACGGCTGGGCGGTTCGGCCCAGTCGTGCGGACGGGACGCGTCCGCGCCATCTCTCCTCCCTCGCCAGGGCCCGCAAACCATGGTCGGCGAACAATCCCGGAAGCGAACCGATACCCGCGGAGCGAGCCCGACACGCCCGCAGCAATGCCGAATGGCACCGTGCCGAAGAGGAAGCGGAAGAGACGTGCGACGAACAAACCACACGAAACCCCAGATTGTTGTTCCGGTTGTTCGGGTGGTTCCTGTTGCGGTAGGACGCGCGCGCGTTCTCGCGGTTGTTGTTCCACGACCCGCCGCGAACCACACGGGACGAAGTCGACGGACGGCCCCACCAGCCTTCAGGCCGGCATGGCAATCATAGGCGAACGCGGCGGGAAGGGCGAAAAAATTCGTGGGCGGCGCTGACGCGCCGCCCTGCCAGAGATCAGTGCTCATCAATGGGCGACGAACAAACCACACGAAACCCCAGAATGCCGTCCCGGATGACCGGGCGGAACCAGCTGCGGTAGGACGCGCGCGCGAGCACGCGGAAGTAGCCCCACGACCCGCCGCGAACCACACGGGACGAGCAATCACCCCCGTCTTTCTTTTGCCACGCTCGCCCGTCAGCGGAAGCGCCTTCATAGTCGCCTCGATAGCAGTCTTCGACCCACTCCCAGACATTCCCATGCATGTCGTACAGGCCCCACTTGTTCGGCTTGAACTTGCCTTCACCGATTACGGGGGCGGTCTGCCATCCGTCCCACTCGCTGCCGCAGTCGCGGCAGTTGGCCAGCCCTTGGCCAAGGTCCTCGCTGCCATCGGGAGCCGGCAAGCCATACTCGCGGCCGGTACCAGCGCGTGCTGCGTACTCCCATTCCGCCTCGCTCGGCAGCCGGCATTCGGCGTCCAATCGGCCGCTCAGCCAACCGACGTACGCCTGGACATCCTGCCAGGACACGTTGATCACCGGACGCATCTTGCGGCCCCAACCCTGATCGGACGGGCGATAGCCGCCGCAGCCGCCCGCGGCAACACAGGCATCCCATTGCTGAAATGTCACCTCCGTCTGCCCGAGCCGGAACGGCCGGGCGAAGGTCACGGGATGTACCGGCTGCGAATCCTGATCACGCTCGCTACCCATCATGAACGTACCTGCTGGAATGGGTGCAAGCACGGGCACCGGCGGCTGGGCGAGGGCGAACACGTACGACCAGCGTTCCGGCAGCACCTCCAAAGGCAACCCGCGCACGGTTGCCCACAGCAGGCCTTCGCCGAGAAAACCTAGCACAAGCACGGCGGTGGCGAGCTGGACCCCTGCCCGCGCCCGACTCCAGCAGAGATAGCGCTGCTCAAGACTGCCGGGCGCCGCCAAGCCGCGAAAGCCGAACAGCGACGACCAGCCCGCGAGCTTTCGCAGCCGGGCGAAACCTGTCCGGTCCTTCCACTCGCGCGCCATCAGGGTCAGTCGTTCGCGCCGCGCCGCCCGCTCGGCGTTCCGCTCGATGTAGTTCCACAGCATCGGCCAATACGGCTGCGCCCTGCCATCGGCATCGGGCCGCTTGCTGCGGATCAGCGTCTCGTGGATCAGGCTGACCCGGGCATCGCCCTTACCGTTCTTGCCGGTCTCGCCTGCAATCGTGAGCAGCCGCAGCGGTCCCTCCGCCAGCGCTCCGTCCGGACGCCGACGCCCCGCGAGCCGATCAACGATCATCCGCCCGCCCGAGCCGCCACCCGCCCACGCCACCGCGTCGGCAAGCGGGACGCGACGCCGGGTGTGCCGACGGGTGTCCATGTCGACGTTGACCAGCGCGAGCAGGAGCTCCAGCGCCCGCTCCCGCTGCGGCCCGAGGCTCCCCAGCAGGTCGTTCGCCCCCTGGCTGAGCAGGCCGGCGAGCCCGCCCTGCTCGCGGAGCAGCCGGCCGTCGAGCCGGTTGCCCTGCCGGTTCTCCCAAAGCCAGCGCAGCGCGTTCTCGACCAGCGGCAGGGCGCCCGGCTCGTCCTGCGCCTCGGCGAGAATCAGCTCGCGCACCTCGCCCACGTCAAGGCCGGCCAACCGCGCCGGCCCGTCGATCACCTCGCGCAACCCTTCCGGTCCGATCGGGGCCAAAGTCCACTGGCGCGCCAACCGGTTGCGAGCCGCCACCAGCCGCGGCAGGTCTTCTTCGATCCGGTCGAGGAAGTCGGAGCGGACGGTCGAGAGTAAGAAGAGGGGACACACGGGATCCGCCAGCGCCTCCGCCAGCAGCGCATCGAAGCGGCGGCGCTCGTCAGCGTCCGCTGTCGTGAACAGTTCCTCGAATTGATCGATGGCGAGCAGGAAGGCTTGTTCGTCCCGCTTCCGGCCGGAAAGCCAGTCGGCCAGCGCAAGGTCGTCGCCCGCATCGAGGCGGGCGCGGACGTCGGCCATTTCCAGCCTCGGGTCATCCGCCCTGAAGCAGCGGGTGAGCGCTTCGGCGAGCGCGCGCATCGGCTTCTCGCCCGGCAGCATCGGCCCGATGCGCGTCCAGTACGCAAAGTTGGTGTGCGGCCACAGCCAGCCCTGCTCGATCAGCGGCAGCAGGCCGGCGTTCATCAACGACGACTTGCCGGAGCCGGAGTTGCCATTGATCTCCAGCCAGCGCACAGGTGGGTCGGTCCGCGTGCTGAAACAGGAGAGCGCGTCCAGCGTCTCCTTCTGCCGGCCGAAGAACAGATGCGCCTGATCCGGGCGATAGCTGGCCAGGCCGACGAACGGACAGCCCTCGAAGGAGGCGGCCGCCACCGTCGGCAGGGTGCGGGTTCGAATGCTCTCCAGCAGGGTGTCGGGCAACGGCCCGGCGCCGTCCCAAGGCGTCGCCTGGAACAGCCGCAGGAACGCCGGCAGCGCCTCTGGCGCGCTGCCGGCGAGCAGCACCGGGAAGATCGGCAGACGGTCGGTGTCTTGGCGCGGCCCGAAGAAGCGGACCAGCGCCGCCTGCGTCTCCGCCCCCACCCACCGCCGCACCCCGTCGCGGCCGATGAGCAGCACGAACGCGCCGCACCCGTCGACCGCCTCCTGCAGCCGCTCCAGCCACAACTCCCCCGCACGCAGGCTCTCCACGTCGCGGAACACGTCGAGACCCTGCCGGGTAAGCTGCTCATACATTAATGCCGCCGCTGCCCGGTCAGCACCGCCGTAACTGACGAAGACGAAACGACTAACGGCCACCTGCACTCCCCCGACTGCGTTAGGGTAGATTACGGATCAGACGGGCGTGCAACAAGCGCCGCATCTTTGCCTGATCGCCGAGCCCGACTGGCGGCCATTCAAGACCAATATCTAGCGGCGTGTCCCCCGCTCTACCCTCACATATGGACACTACCCATTGACGTCGGGACTCGTGCGTGTTAAATAATCACTTAACGACGAGGGAGCAAGAAAATGTCCCGGGGTGAGAAGGAGAGTTTTGGCGCGCTGGTGCGCCGCGAACGGGAGGCGCGGAAGATCGGCCTGCGCGAAATGGCGAAAATGATCGGGGCGAGCCCGACGTATCTGTCGAAGGTCGAGCGGGACGAGTTTGCACCGCCGGCCGAGGACAAGGTGAAGAAGATTGCCGAAATCCTGGAGCAGGATGCCGATGAGTTACTCGCTCTGGCCAATCGCGTATCGTCCGACCTGGCCGAGATCATCAAGGCTCGGCCGAGGCAGATGGCTTCGCTTCTGCGGACGGTGCAAAGATTGACGCCGGAAGAGGTTGCGCAACTGGCCCGCAAAGCACAACAGGCCCGGAAATCGTAGGGACGCGGGACTAATCGCTAGATGATGATGCAAATGAGGACGCAGGACCTATGAATATGCGCGTGCCGTACCTTCAGGAAATTTCAATAGAGCGCGACGCGGAACTTCTCTTTGGCGAATTCATGCTGGGACGACAGGTCCGCATGGAGCCTCCGATCCAGATCGAAGACATTCTGGAAAAGCACCTCGGCCTGCGCATCGAGTTTGACGACCTCCATGCACGATACGGCCTTCCACGCCCGGAGGATATCAACGAGCCCGAAGTCCTCGGGGCTATCCACTTCGAGGATCGCCGCATCGTCGTCGACGAGAGCCTCGATCCGGAGGAGCATCCAGGGATGGAAGGGCGGTACCGCTACACGCTCGCACACGAGGGCGGCGGGCACTGGCGGCTCCACCGTCACCTCTTTAGTCGAGATCCGTTGCAATCCTCGCTCTTTGAGCGGCCCGAACCATCTGTGCTTTGTCGGTCAAGTAAGAGGAACGAGCCGGTCGAGTGGCAGGCGGAATTCTACGCTTCGTGTCTGTTGATGCCGAAAGCGATGGTGCTCGCCGCGTGGCGCGCGCGCTTCCCGGATGGCAATCCCCGCAGGCTAAGTCGGAAGCCGCGCCTCGGCCGGCCCGACAACCTGAGCCCTATGCTCCAGCAGGTGTTCGACCGGGGTAACCGCCAGCGGGACGAAGAGGCAATCCGCGAGTTCGTTCGGCCTTTCGCTCGGCAGTTCCAGGTCTCGATAACGGCGATGCGTATCCGGTTGGAGAAGCTCGGGCTACTTCTCCGAGATGAACCGCGCCAGAGGCAGCTGGCGGTAGGGCTGTAGGCTCATTTTCGCGCGGAGTATGTGGCGTGTCACATTTACAAACGACGATCGGCCGTTTCGGGCAACCAGCGGGGAGCAGGGTCGCGCTTTTTGAGACGCGCGACTTCTACCTCGCCTGTTTCCTGCGCTGCACCGGCTACGAGCTGATCGACCTGCGCGCCGAGGGCCGGCGCAAGGTCTTCGTCTTCCGTGACCAGCCATCCCGCCGGGAGGACGTGCTCACGTTCTACGGCGATGGGGCAGTCGTGCCACCGCTTGCGTTCTCCGCCACCATTAAGGACATGAAGGCGCTACTGCACAATGCCTGACGTTTCCACCTCCCGACCACATCGCGGCCAAATCGCCGAAGCGCTCGCGCACCTCGAAAGGATTGTGGTCGAGGGGCTGAAGCACGGCTTCTTCGACTATTCCATCGCCTGCGAGATCGGCAATGGAGGCAAGCGCCACCTCGTGATCCGAGCGGGCAAGTTCCACAAGTTCACGATCCCCGAGAATGAATTGTCGTGCTGAAGCACGAACGGTGGTGATCCCTGAGATGGGGACGCTGAATATGCAAATGACGATGCGATCCGACGTCATCGGTGGGATTCCGAGGCCGGAGATCAGGGACATGGCGCGGCGACGAGCCGGCCGTGAGATCTTCGGTGAAAACCGCGAACGACAATACACCTTGCTACCTGATTGACCGGACGCGCGAGGTCTGGGAACCGCGGCTCGGACGCGAACTGAGCCGCGACGAGGCGAAACAGATCGCCGCCAACGCCACCGGCTTCTTCTCGATCCTGGCCGAGTGGTTGCGGGCCGATCTGCCCGCGCCTGGGAACGACAATGCCAGCGGCGCCACCTCCGCCGACGAAGGGGTACGCCATGACCGCTGAGACCATCGCCAGAGCGCTCGGCGGTCGGAAGACAGGCGCCGGGTGGGCCGCGCGTTGCCCAGCCCATGATGATCGCGAGCCCAGCCTTTCGATCAGCGATGCCAACGGCAAGGTGCTGGTCCGCTGCCATGCCGGCTGTGAGCAACGCCGAGTTATTGCAGCTCTCAGGGCACGCGGACTGTGGACGGAAAAAGTCACCCGCCGGTTCTCGAATTGTTCGTCGGTCCCCCATCCCGAGCGCCGACCGGATCGAGATGGGGCCAAGCACAGCGCGGCGGCGCTCGCCATCTGGCAGTCCGCGAATCCTGCAAGCGGCACGCTGGTCGAAACTTATCTCGGCTCGCGCGGCATTCATTTTCCGCTGCCGCCGACGCTCCGTTTCAAAAGGCTCCGGCATCCCTCGGGTGGCATCTGGCCGACTATGGTCGCGCTTGTTACGCGCGGCGGCGACGACACGCCGCTGGCGGTCCATCGAACCTTCCTATCGCCCGATGGCGGCGGCAAGGCGCCGGTTGATCCGCAAAAGATGATGCTCGGGCCATGTCGAGGCGGCGCCGTGGCGCTCGCCACGGCCGGCGATGTGCTGATGGTGGGCGAAGGCATCGAGACCTGCCTTGCCGCCCTGCAGGCGACCGGGAAACCGGCCTGGGCAGCGCTCTCGACCTCCGGGCTGCGGTCGCTCGACCTGCCCGGCACCGTGCACGAAGTAATAGTCCTCGCCGACGGCGACGATCCCGGCGAGGCGGCGGCGCGCGACTGTGCCCATCGTTGGACGCGGGAAGGCCGCCGCGTGCGCATCGCCCGGCCACCAAAAGGACTGGATTTCAATGACCTCCTGCTGGGCCGCCTAGCCGCTGCCGAGGAGGGCGCGGGATGAGCGAGGATTTTGTCGAAGCTACCGACGCGACGGAGCCTCCCTGCGACGATACCGCGCTGTCTCCGGCCGTCCTCGGGAGCCCCTCCCACGCCCAGGAGGATACATCTGCCCAGAAGCGGGCCTCTTCGATCGACAGTGCAGGCACCACAGCCGAAACTTCGTTGCCTTTTCAAGATGTTGACACTCCGGCCGATGCCGTGGGAGCCCCAACCGACCTGGAACGCCTTGTATCGGCAGCTATCGCCGATGCCGAGGAGATGCGCGATCCGCTCGAAGATTTGGTCAATCGCGTCGCAGAAGATCCGGGCGCGGCCTTCACGCCCGAGGTTCTGCAGGCGCTCGCCGAACTCAAAAAGCAAAATCGGGCTGCTTTCGAGACACTCCGGAGCAGGCTGAAGCAAGTCCGCTGTCGCGTCACGGCGCTGGACGAAGCAATTGCCGGTGAGAGCGGCGAAGCCGGCAGAAGAGAGCCGACCCAAGCTGACATCCTTGTTGAATTGGCGTCTGACGCCGATCTATTCCACGCGCCCGACGGCACGGCTTTTGCCGATGTTGACATCAACGGCCACCGCGAGACCTGGCCGGTCCGCGCCAAGGGTTTCCGTCGCTGGCTGGCGCGCTGCTTTTTCGAGAAGATCCAGGGTGCGCCGAGTTCCGAGGCGCTGCAATCGGCGCTGAACGTGATCGAGGCGAAGGCGCATTTCGACTCGCCTGAACGCATCGTCCATGTCCGGGTGGGCGGGCTCGACGGGCGGCTTTATCTCGACCTCGGGGACGAGCCTTGGCGGGCGGTGGAGATCGACGCCAACGGCTGGCGCGTAATCGACAACCCGCCGGTGCGCTTCCGCCGCGCTGCTGGAATGCTACCACTGCCGATACCAACATCGGGTGGTTCCATCGAGTCCCTGCGGTCCTTTCTCAATGTGCAGTCGGACGCAGACTTCGTGCTCGTGGTCGCCTGGACGCTGGCCGTACTGCGCAATCGCGGTCCCTACCCGGTGATTGTGTTGTCGGGCGAGCAGGGTTCGGCGAAGTCCACCTTTTCGGCCATCCTGCGCGCGCTGCTCGACCCGAACACCGCGCCCTTGCGGGCTTTGCCGCGCGAGGACCACCACCTGTTCATCGCCGCCAGCAACGGCCATGTGCTCGCGTTCGACAATGTATCTGGCCTGCCGGCGTGGATTTCGGACACGCTGTGCCGGCTCGCCACCGGCGGCGGCTTCGCCGTGCGCCAGCTCTACACCGACATGGACGAGGTGCTGTTCGACGCCGCCCGGCCGGTGATCCTCAACGGAATTGAGGACACCGTGACCCGGCCCGATCTGGCCGACCGCGCCGTGTTCCTGACGCTTGCGCCGATCCCCGAAGAACGCCGCCGCCTCGAAACTGAACTGTGGGCCGCCTTCGAGGTCGAGCGCCCACGCATCCTTGGCGTGCTGCTCGACGCCGTGGTGCAAGGTCTCAGGCGATTGCCCGAGACACGGCTTCCAAAGCTGCCGCGAATGGCCGACTTCGCGCTGTGGGCTGCCGCCTGCGAGACGGCCCTCTGGCCTGCCGGCACCTTCTGGTCGGCCTATTGCGATAACCGCGAAGAGGTCGTCGAAGGCGTGATCGATGCCGATCCGGTCGCAGCCGCCGTCCGGGCCATGATGGCTGAGCGGACGGAGTGGACGGGCACGGCTGCGGATCTTCTGGGCGCCCTTGGAACAGTCGTGGGCGAGCGCATTGCCAAGTCGAAGAGCTGGCCGGATAGCCCTCGCGCGCTGTCGGGGCGGCTGCGCCGCGCCGCGACGTTCCTGCGCAAAGTCGGCATCGAGATCGAGTTCAGCAAGGAAGGGCGTGCGAGGACCCGCATCATCCGCATCGCCTCGTCACGATGCTCCGCGCCAGATAACGCCGGGGCTCGACCGTCCATACCGTCCGCACCGTCCGCGTCCGCGCCAAGTCCAAATCCTGCCAGGTACTTAGAGGTGCAGCCTCTGCGGACGGTTGCCAACGATGCGGACGGTAGCAGCCAGCGCCGCGTTCCGATCGCCCGCGCCAACTCCTTGAAAACCAACGCCGCGGACGATGCAGACGGTGCGGACGCAGACTGCCCGCCGCGATCCACGCCGGAAAAAGCAGGCACGACCGAATGGTGCGCCCGGCTATGAGCGCCTCTCAAGCCCTCCATGCGGCTCGCGCCGCCGGTGTTGAACTGCATCTCGACGGCGATGACTTGGTCCTGAAGGCTTCCGCACCGCCGCCGCCCGAAGTGCTTGATCTGCTATCGCGCCATAAGGCAGAGATCTTGCCGCTGCTGCGGCCTGGCGGTGGCGGATGGTCCAGCGACGACTGGCAGACCTTCTACGATGAGCGAGCGGGCATTGCCGAGTTCGACGGCGGGCTCACGCGCGCCGATGCCGAGGCCCGCGCCTTCGCCTGCTGCGTCGGCAAATGGCTGGACCGCAATCCCGCGACCTCGACGCAGCGGCGCTGCTTGGCGTGCGGCGGCGGCGATCACGCGCACGATCCGTTGCTTCCCCATGGCACCGACGTGACCGGCCATGTCTGGCTGCATTCGGGCTGCTGGCCCGCCTGGTACGCCAGACGCAACGCCGAGGCGGTCGCCGCGCTAGCGGCGATAGGGATCGAGGAAAGGAAAATCCACCTATGAGCTCTAAGCAGCCGGCCAAGGGCAACGAGCCGACAACCGTCGTTGCCGACGACCCGGAGGACCGAAAAGGGGTGCTCAAGACCATCGGCGGCTCGCAGTCGGATCACTGGAACAACCTGCTCGCCAATCAGGCGGTACAGGCGCTCTGGATCAAGCATTCCGACGCCGAGAGCCGCGACAAGCAGCTGCGCGCTACTGTCGCCGCGCTGATCGGCATCGGACCAAAGGATGAGCTGGAAGGCATGGTCGCGGCGCAGCTGATCGCCGCTCACAACGCTGCGATGGAATGCCACCGCCGCGCCATGCTCGACGAGCAGACCTTCGAGGGGCGGCGCGAGAATCTGAGCCAGGCGAACAAGCTCTCCCGCACCTGGGCGACCCTGCTTGAGGCGCTCAACCGACATCGCGGCAAGGGCCAGCAGAAGATGACGGTCGAGCACGTCCACGTCCACGCGGGCGGTCAGGCGGTGGTCGGAATGGTGGCGACGCCGGGGGGCGGGGACCGCACGAAGTCGGAGGAACAACCCCGTGCAAAGCAGATTGCCCATGCACCTCAGCCAGAGATGTGGAGCGCGGACACGGAGCGGCACGCCGTGCCGGTCGCCCGCGATGGCGAATGGCCGTTGCCGGATGCACGGGGGAACATCCCCCGGCGCGCCGATCGGTAACACCAACGCGCGCAAGCACGGCCGTTACGCCGCCGAGGCTATCGCCGAACGACGGGAACTGGCGGCGCTTCTGCGTTCGATGCGCGCGCTCGTGGAGGAGGTGGACGGGCAGGACTGAAGACCGAGCAGACTCTGATCGGTTCCTTTCTTGCGATTTCCGTATGCTGGCGAGCGAAGCACGGCTCATCGCCAGCGGTGGGTCTCCCAAAATAGAGTCCAGTCGCCGGAATCCATTGCGCGTTGGGCCGAATGGGTCAAAAGTACTCGCATCACGCGCGGGGGGTCGCATGCAGATCCTGAACGCGAAAGACTCGAAGTACTGCTCCCCCGGGACGGCTGACCAACCTCGCACGCGCCGAGCCGGTGGCGGTGGTCAAGCATGCCTGTCGTCGTGCCCGAGATGGAGGAATACGAGCAGTTGAAGGCGCCGGACGCGCCCGGAAAAGCGCCCGCGAAGGCGACGAGGGAATGAACAGGAACGGAACGGCAGGCAGCTGACCGGCATGGACAAGCGAAACCTCACCGAACGCGACATCTGCACGAAATTTATCACGCCCGCCCTGCGCAACGCCGGGTGGGACGAGATGCTGCAAATCCGCGAGGAGGTGAGCTTCACCAAGGGCCGCATCATCGTGCGCGGCAAACTGGTCACGCGCGGACAGGCCAAGCGCGCCGATTACATCCTTTATTACAGGCCGAACATCCCGATCGCGCTGATCGAGGCCAAGGACTATTCCCACAGCGTCGGCGACGGCATGCAGCAGGCGCTCGACTATGCCGCGACGCTGAACATCCCCTTCGTGTTCTCCTCCAATGGCGACGGCTTCGTGTTCCACGATCGCACCAGCGGCAGCACGCCACGCGAGGCGAACATCGTCCTCGATGCCTTCCCGGCGCCCGGCGACCTGTGGGCGCGCTATCGGGTCTGGAAGGGGCTGACGCCGGAAGCCGAGAAGATCGTCCTCCAGGACTACTACGACGATGGCAGCGGCAAGGCCCCGCGCTACTATCAGGTCAACGCCATCAACGCCGCGATCGAGGCAATCGCCAGGGGGCAGGACCGCATCCTGCTCGTCATGGCCACGGGCACCGGAAAGACCTACACGGCTTTCAAAATCATATGGCGTCTATGGAAGGCTGGACGCAAGAAGCGTATCCTGTTCCTCGCTGACCGCAACGTGCTGATCGACCAGACGATGGTCAACGACTTCCGCCCCTTCGGCGGGACGATGGCCAAACTCTCCACCAACGCCAAGACCATCGAGCGCGAGGACGGCAGTCGGATCGACCTAACGCTGGCGCTCGACCGGAAGCGCCGCATCGACACCGCGTATGAGGTCTATCTTGGCCTCTATCAGGCGATCACCGGGCCGGAAGAGCGCCAAAAGCTGTTCCGCGAGTTCTCGCCCAACTTCTTCGATCTGATCGTTATTGACGAGTGCCACAGGGGCAGCGCCGCCGAAGATTCGGCTTGGCGCGAGATCCTCGAATATTTCTCCTCGGCCACCCAGATTGGCCTCACTGCCACGCCGAAGGAGACGAAATACGTCTCCAACATCGCCTACTTCGGCGATCCGGTATTCTCCTATTCGCTGAAGCAGGGCATTCGGGATGGGTTCCTGGCGCCCTACAAGGTCGTGAAAGTCCACATCGACCGCGACGTGGAGGGCTACCGCCCGGAGAAGGGCCAGCTCGACCGCGACGGCGAGGAAGTCGAGGACCGCATCTACAATGTCAAGGACTTCGACCGCAACTTGGTCATCGACGATCGCACGAGACTGGTGGCACAGAAGGTCACAGCGTTCCTGAAGGAGAGCGGCGACCGCTTTCAAAAGACCATCATCTTTTGTGTCGATCAGGAACACGCTGCCCGCATGCGCCAAGCGCTTATCAACGAGAACGCCGACCTCGTCGCGGAGAACCAGCGCTACGTCATGCGCATCACCGGCAGTGACACCGAGGGACAGGCGCAGCTCGGCAACTTCATCGACCCGGAATCGAAATATCCCGTCCTCGTGACCACCTCGCGCCTGCTCTCTACCGGCGTTGATGCGCAGGCCTGCCGGCTGATCGTGCTCGACCGTGAAGTTGGCTCGATGACGGAGTTCAAGCAGATCGTCGGACGTGGCACCCGCGTGCATGAAGATACGGCGAAGTTCTATTTCACCCTGATCGACTTTAGGGGCGCCACCAACCACTTCGCCGACCCCGAATTCGATGGCGAGCCGGTGCAGATCTACGAGCCTGGCGAGGGCGACCCCGTCGCACCACCCGAGAACGTGCCGCCCACAGACGAAGACGGCGCGCCGCTGCCCGAGACGCCGGGCGGGGACGAAACCGTCGTCGCAGGCCAGTCCAGCCCCTTCCCGCCGCCCGCCAGCGGCAAGGTGAAAAAGGTCTATGTCGATGGCGTCGGCGTCACCATCATTGCCGAGCGAGTCGAATATCTCGACGAGAATGGCAAGCTCGTCACCGAATCCTTGCGCGATTTCACCAAGAAGGCGCTACGCAAGCGCTTCGCCAGCCTCGACGATTTCCTCAAGCGCTGGAACGCCGCCGCGCGCAAGCAGGCCATCATTGAGGAACTGGCAGCCGAGGGTCTGCCGCTCGACCCGATCGTCGAGGAATTGGGTCGCGACCTCGATCCCTTCGACGTCATCTGCCACGTCGCCTTTGATGCCAAGCCGCTGACCCGGCGCGAGCGGGCCGAAAACGTAACCAAGCGCAATATATTCACCACATACGGCAATAAGGCCCGCGCCGTAATCGATGCACTGCTCGCCAAATACGCCGACGAGGGCGTTCTCAACCTCGACGACACAACGTGCTGCGAATCCCGCCGCTCAACACCCTTGGCACGCCCCTCGAACTCGTCCGCGCCTTTGGCGGCAAGCCCGGCTTTGAGCAGGCCGTCCACGATCTTCAATGCGAACTCTACAAGGAAACCGCCTGAGCCATGTCCGTCCGCACTCTCGTCAAATCCATTCAGGACATCATGCGCCAGGACGTGGGCGTCGATGGCGACGCTCAGCGTATCAGTCAGTTGTGCTGGATGTTCTTCCTGAAGATCATCGACGATCAGGATCAGGAACTCGAACTGCTGAGCGACGGTTACCGCTCGCCCCTCCCGACGCGCTTGCAATGGCGCACCTGGGCGGCCGACCCCGAGGGCATCACCGGCGAGGAGCTGCTGACCTTCATCAACGCTCAGCTGTTCCCGGCACTCAAGGAACTCCCCGTCTCCAACAAGCCCGGAGATCGCCGCCGAGTCGTGCACGACGTATTCGAGGACGCCTACAATTATATGAAATCTGGCCAGCTGATACGCCAAGTGGTCAACAAGATCAACGGCATCGACTTCAACAACCTGACGGAGCGCCAGCACTTCGGGGAGATTTACGAGCAGATTCTGAACGACCTGCAATCGGCCGGCAACGCGGGTGAATACTACACGCCCCGCGCCGTCACCGCGTTCATGGCCCAGCAGGTCGACCCCAGGCCCGGCGAAACCCTCCTCGATCCCGCGTGCGGCACCGGCGGCTTTCTCTCCTGCGCGATCAGGCACATGCGCGAGCGCTACGTGAAGAAGACCACCGACGAATGGCAGCTCCAGAACGGCTTGCGCGCTGTCGAGAAGAAGCAGCTCCCCCACATGCTCTGCGTGACCCACATGCTGCTCCACGGCATCGAGGACCCGAGCTTCGTGCGCCACGACAACACGCTGGCGCGGCCCTACATCTCCTGGGAAAAGTCGGATCGGGTGGACATCGTCCTCACCAATCCACCGTTCGGCGGCCGAGAGGAGGACGGAATCGAGAGCAACTTCCCCCAGCACTTCCGCACCCGGGAGACCGCCGATCTCTTCCTCGCCCTGATCATCCGCCTGCTGAAACCGGGCGGGCGCGCCGGCGTGGTGCTGCCGGACGGCACGCTGTTCGGTGAAGGCGTCAAGACCCGGCTGAAAGAGCACCTGATGGAGGAATGCAACCTCCACACCATCGTGCGGCTGCCGAACTCGGTCTTCCGCCCCTACGCCTCGATCGGCACCAACCTCTTATTCTTCGAAAAGGGCGAGCCCACGAAGGAAACCTGGTACTGGGAGCACCGGGTGCCCGAGGGCCAGAAGGCCTATTCCATGACCCGGCCGATCCGCCTGGAGCACCTGGCCGACTGGTGGGGTGGACCTGCGCGCAAAGGACGCGAGGAAAGCCCGCGCGCGTGGAAGGTGAGCGCCGAGGCGGTAAAGGCGCGCGGCTACAACCTCGACATCAAGAATCCGCACGCCGAAGCGGCAGACCACGGCGATCCCGAGACGCTGCTGGCCGGACTGGGCCGGGCCGAGACCGAGATGGCGGCCATTCGTGACCAGCTGAAGGCGATCCTGACCGAGGCACTTGCCCGATGAGCCGTGATAGGATTGTGGCGCCGCCGACGATGACGGGAGGCCGAAATGCACGCTGACATTGCCGGTAAGCGCGCCGACATCGCGGCACTGTGCCGACGCTACGGTGTTCGGCGGCTCGATGTCTTCGGCTCGGCGGCGCGCGGTGGTGATTTCGATCCCGCAAACAGCGATGCCGATTTCCTGGTCACGTTCGCTGAACGGTCCCCCACTGGCTTCGCCGCCTTTCTCGACTTCAAGGAGGCGCTCGAAGCGCTGCTCGGCCGCCCCGTCGATCTGGTGGAGCGCGAAGCCGTCGAGGCGAGCCGCAACTACATTCGCCGTCGCCGCATTCTCGCCGAGGCGCAGCCGGTTCATGGATGAAATTTCGGAGCGCGACGCGGCCCTGCTACTCGACATGATGCTCGCCGCGCGCGACGCCCGCGCCTTTGTGGCTGACCTGGACGAGGCCGAATTCTGCGCCAGCCGCCTGCACCAGAACGCCGTCATCCGCTCGCTGGAGGTGATCGGCGAGGCGGCGGGCAAGGTCGTGCCCGATGTCCGAGCCGTCCTGCCGATGGTTCCCTGGCGCGAGATCATCGGGCTGCGCAACCGGCTCATCCACGGCTATGCCGAGGTCCGGCTCGATCGCATCTGGGCCATCGTGCGCGACGACCTCGCACCGTTGATCGCAGCGCTTGAGCCGCTCATCCCGCCGGACGATCCCCGGCCGTCATGACCGCCGACTGCTTGCTGGCCCTCTACGACCGCGTGGCCGCGGCGCCCGATGCCATACCCCGCCTGCGCCGCTTCGTGCTCGACCTCGCCGTGCGCGGCAAACTGGTGCCGCAGGCCCCGAAGGACGAGCCGGCGCAAGTCCCGCCTTCCGTTGCAGCCGGGACGAAGGAACGCTCACGAGCGCGAGGAAAGACCGAACCGCTTAGCAACCTACCGTATCCGCTTCCCGTGACATGGAGGTGGGTGCGCATTGGCGATCAGTTGGAACTGTTGAACGGTATGGCATTCAAGCCTTCGGACTGGGTTCCGACTGGTATTCGGATTGTCCGGATACAGAACCTCAATAGGATGGATGCCCCGTTCAACTTCTGTGATCCGAAGATCGCACGTGAACGTTCTTTGATAGACGATGGTACCTTTCTAATCAGTTGGTCCGGAACGCCGGGAACCTCTTTCGGCGCCTTCATTTGGAGTCGTGGGCCAGCGGTTCTGAATCAGCACATCTTCCGCTGCGACTTCAAAACTAACGCGTTTTCTGCGGAGTATCTCCGCTTGGCTATCAACGGTCGCCTTGATGAAATGATCCAGAAAGCTCATGGCGGCGTCGGCTTACAGCACATCACGAAGGGGAAGCTGGAATCGATGCTTATCCCCCTCCCGCCTCTTGCCGAGCAGCACCGCATCGTGGCGAAGGTCGATGAGTTGATGGCGCTTTGCGACCGGCTGGAGGCGGCGCGGGCGACCCGCGAGGCCACGCGCGACCGCCTGACC
Source organism: Rhodospirillales bacterium (assembly GCA_016793875.1). Taxonomy (GTDB): domain Bacteria; phylum Pseudomonadota; class Alphaproteobacteria; order Rhodospirillales; family Defluviicoccaceae; genus Defluviicoccus. The sequence goes on from JAEULG010000037.1 coordinate 36,507, forward strand.
ACCGCCAGCCTCGCTCGCCTGACCGCACCCGACACCGACGCCAAGACCTTCCGCATCCACGCCCACTTTGCCCTCGACGCGCTCCCCGCCCTCACCACCCGCCCCGACCAGATCACGCAACTCCGCCAAACCATCCTCAACCTCGCCGTCCGCGGCAAACTGGTAGCGCAGGACCCCGCGGACGAACCGGCGTCGGAGTTGCTGAAGCGGATTGCAAAGGGGAAGCGCCGCATGCGTCGGGAAATCTTTATGATTGACCCTAAGGCCACGCCTTACTCTTTGCCTGTCACATGGGAGTGGGCCTCTCTCGACCAACTAATATTGGCTGGACCACAAAACGGTATTTCTCCCAAGCCGACGACGCGTGAGGATGCGCCAAAAGCCGTAACACTAACAGCAACAACAAGTGGCGTTTTCAACCCTGCACACTTCAAACGCGTAGAGGCGAATATCCACGATGAATCGGATTTTTGGTTGACGGATGGGGATTTGCTTTTCCAAGGGGGGAACACCCGCGAATACGTCGGAATTGCTGCCATTTATAATGGGCCTCCAAAGAGCTTCCTCTTTCCTGATCTGATTATGAAAGTGAGGGTGTCGGACCTAGTTAATCTTCGATTCGTTCATCTGGCGGCAGTGTCGCCTCCCGCCAGAACGTTTCTGTCCGAGAATGCCTCGGGTGCCCAAGCAACGATGCCGAAGATCAATCAGACAACGCTAGTCTCGTTGCCGATCCCCCTCCCGCCTCTTGCCGAGCAGCACCGCATCGTGGCGAAGGTCGATGCCCTGATGGCGCTGTGCGCGCGGCTGGAGGCCAGCCTCGCCACCGCCGACACCACCCGAACCCGCCTCCTCGAATCCCTCCTCCACGAGGCGCTCGCGCCGGTTGTTGGCAACGATGACCGATCCATTCCTACATCCTCTTTCGCGGTTCACGCATGAACGAAGTCAGAACGTATCCGAGAAGGGAATAGCGCTGTTGAAGGGGGCACCGAACGAACTCGGGCAGAACCTGTAGGATGGGCATCAACCTCGTCATCGCGGTCACCGACGGAGACTGGTTCGAGATTCTGCGCCGGCAGCGGGAGCTCGACGAAGTCAATTTCTGGGCGCCGTCGGCGGCGAGCTTCCGCGCGCTCCAGCCTGGCGAGTTGCTCCTGTTCAAGCTGCATGCGCCGCGCAACGCGATCGTCGGCGGCGGTATTTTCGCCTATGCCAACGTTCTGCCCTGTTCCCTCGCTTGGGAGGCGTTCCGAGAGGCGAACGGGGCGCGCTCGGCGCTGGAAATGCGTACCCGCATCGCGCGCTATCGCAAGACCGGCCCGAATGACAGAAGCGACTTCGACATCGGGTGCAGAATCCTGACCCAGCCCTTCTTCTTGGAGGAGCGCGACTGGATTCCTGTGCCGTCGAGCTGGTCGCCGAACATCGTCTCGTTCAAGATCTATAGGGCGAATGAGGCCGAGGGTCTCGCGCTGTGGGAGGCCGTCAACGACCGGCTGAACCGGTCGCAAATTCCCGGCATGGCGGAAGATCAGGCGCGGTTCGGCGAGCCCCACCTCATCCGTCCGCGCCTTGGGCAGGGCGCGTTCCGCGTTTTGGTGACGGACATCTACCAGCGCCGTTGCGCCGTGACGCGGGAACGAACCCTGCCGGCGCTCGAAGCAGCTCACATTCGCCCCTACGGCGAGGGCGGCCACCACGAGGCGCGAAACGGCCTGCTGTTGCGGCGTGACATTCACAGCCTGTTCGACGCGGGATATGTGACGGTGACGCACGATCTTCGCTTCGAGGTTAGCCGCCGTATCAAGGAGGAGTTCGACAACGGCAAGCACTATTACGCGCTACACGGTCAGCTGATCACCACCCCGAACGAGACCGGGCAACGGCCCGATGCAGCCGCGCTGAGCTGGCACAACGAACACTGCTTCCGGGGATGATGGCGACGGTGAGGATTGGGCCTGCCTCCCATCGGACGCCCACGGCGAGCGTCGCAGGCTTGTGGTTATAGCTTGTTTAGGTTACAGTAAACAAATGATCAAACCAACGAGGGCCGCCAGCCTCTCTAACCCCGCTCTTAAGCGGGCTTTGATTTACGCCCGCGTCTCCTCCAAGGAGCAGGAGAAGGAAGGCTATTCGATCCCGGCGCAGTTGAAACTGCTTAAGGAATATGCGGCAGCCCAGGGCTTCGCACTCGCGCAGGAGTACGTGGACGTCGAGACCGCGAAACAGACCGGCCGCTCGGCCTTCGGTGAAATGGTCGCCTACCTCAAGGCCCATCCGACCGTTCGCATCCTTCTGGTCGAGAAGACCGACCGGCTCTACCGCAACCTCAAGGATTGGGTGACGATCGACGAGCTGGACGTCGAAATCCACTTCCCCAAGGAAGGGGTAGTGCTGTCGCGCGACTCGCGTTCCTCCGAGAAGTTCATGCACGGCATCAAGGTGCTGATGGCGAAGAACTACATCGACAACCTGTCGGAGGAAGCGCGCAAGGGGATGCAAGAGAAGGCCGAGCAAGGCATCTGGCCGACGAAGACGCCGCTCGGTTACCGCAACGTCACGGGTCCGGACGGCAAGAAGACCATCGCGGTTGACGAGGAAGTGGCGCCGATTGTCTCGAAGCTGTTCGAGTGGTACGCCACTGGCACGCTCTCGCTGCAGGAGGCTGGGCGCAAGGCGCGGGAAGCCGGTCTCGTGCATCGGAAGAGCAGCGCTCCGGTGCCCGTCAGCACGGTGCATTCCATTCTTCGCAACCGTCTCTACACCGGCAAGTTCGAATGGAACGGAAAGCGTTACCAGGGCCGCCATCAGCCGCTCGTCTCGGCCGAGCTTTGGGAACGGGTTCAGGGTGTGCTCGACGGCCGTCACGCGAAGAAGCATCGCCGCATGACGCACGACTTCGCCTTCTCGGGGTTGATCGCTTGCGCCAAGTGCGGATGCTCGATCGTCGGCGAGATCAAGAAACAGCGTTACGTCTACTATCACTGCACCGGCTACGCCGATAAGTGCCAGGGAAACCCGGCCTCATGCCGCCGCCGGTATGTTCGTGAGGAAGTGCTGGAGCAGCAATTCACCGCGCTGCTCGGCCGACTGCAGTTCGACGACGAGGTGCTGGGTTGGGTGCGCGAGGCGCTCCACGCCAGCCACGCAGATGAGAAGGGGGAGCATGAGGAGGCGATCGAACGTCTCAAGGCCGAGCACAAGCGGCTGCAGGGTCGCATCGACGCCATGTACATCGACAAGCTCGACGGCAGGATCGGCGGCGAGTTCTTCGACCGCATGGCCGGGCAATGGCGAGAAGAGCAGAGCCGCTGCCTGCAGGAAATTGAGCGCCACCAACAGGCCGAACAGTCGTACATGGACGAGGGCGTGCGAATTCTGGATCTCGCCCGCCATGCTCAGGCCCTGTTCGAGCGACAGCCCGCGCGCGAGAAACGCCGGCTTCTCGATTTCGTACTTTCGAACTGCTCATGGGAGGATGGACAGGTGGTTGCCACCTTCCGGCAACCCTTTGACTTACTTGCTGAAACCACCGCCATCTCTGCCCGGCCGAAGCCGGGAACTGGGGCTGATCTGACGAAATCCGAGATTTGGCTGGGGGACCTGGATTCGAACCAGGGCTGTCCGGTCCAGAGCCGGAAGTTCTACCGCTAAACTATCCCCCATGCGGGATGGACGGGGCTTCTAGCACACGACGGCGCGGCAGCGCCACACCCTCGTCGCCACAGGCGCCGCAAAATCAGCCGAGCGCGCGGCGCGCGGCCAGCGCCGTCGTCAGCGTCGCATCGTCAAGATAGTGCAACTCGCCACCCAGCGGTACCCCGTGGGCGATGCCGCTGATCCGCACGGCGCAGCCGGAGAGCCGCTCCACCAGGTAATGCGCCGTGGTCTGCCCGCCGACGGTAAAGCCGAGGGCGAGAATCACCTCGGTCACCTCCGGTGCTGCTGCCCGTGCCACCAGCCGGTCGGCGCCGATCTCCTCGGGGCCAATTCCGTCGATCGGCGATAGCAGCCCGCCCAAAACGTGGTAGCGGCCGCGGAAGCCCCCCGAGCGCTCCAGCGCCCACAGATCGGCGACGTCCTCGACGACGCACAGCAGGGCGGCGTCACGATGCGGATCGCTGCAAATGGCACAGGGGTCGTGCACGTCGAGATTGCCGCAGACGGCGCACGGCGCGACGGCCGCCGCCGCCTCCGCCAGCGCCCGGGCCAGCGGCTGCATCACCGTCTCCCGGCGCTTGAGCATGTGCAGGGCAGCCCGGCGGGCAGAGCGCGGGCCGAGGCCCGGCAGCTTGGCCAGCAGGTGGATCAGGCGGTCGATTTCGGACATCGGCGGCAACCGGCGATGACGCCAGGGGCCTTCCGCGACAGCCGGGGCAAGGACAGCGGGCGAACCGGGCCGCAGCGCCTCACAGGGGCAGCGACAGCCCCGGCGGCAGCTTCAGCCCGCCGGTCACCTCCGCCATCTTCTCGGCGACGTAGGCTTCGAGCTTGGCCTTGGCATCGTTGCAGGCGGCGACGATCAAGTCTTCCAGCACCTCGACCTCGCCCGGATCGACCAGCGAGGGATCGATCTTCAGCTTGCGCACCTCGCCCTTGCCCGACAGCGTCACCTGCACCATGCCGGCGCCGGACGCACCGGTCAGCTCGGCCGCCCCCAGTTGCTGCTGCAGCTCGCCCATCCGCTCCTGCAGCTTTTGCGCCTGCTTCATCATCTGACCGAGATTCTTCATCTTGCCGCGGTCTCCCATGGGCGCCGGCGGGCGCCCCCGCCCGGCCGCTTCGACATCGCTGCCTCTATAGCATCCCGCCCGCGACGAGTCATGACCGGCCAGCAGCCGCTGCCGGTTCGCCGCGCTTCTCCTCGGCCGTCCACCGGCAGAACGGGCGGTCGATCAGGTTGACGTTGAAGTAGCGGGACTCGGTCGTCACCTCGCGCCCCGCCCATTGCGGCAGCGCGAAATCCGCGTCTTCCCGATCGAGCTCGATTTCGGCCACCACCAGCCCGGCATTATCACCGGCAAATTCGTCCACCACCCAATCATGGCCAGCGACGGCCACCGTGTAGCGGGTCTTTTCCACCAGCTTGCCGTCGCACATGCTTGCCAGCATCTCCCGGGCGTCCTTCGCCGGGATGGCGTATTCGTACTCGCCGCGGCTGATGCTGGTGCCGCGGCGCGCCTGTTTCAAGGTCAGGAAGGCCGTCGCGCCGGCGATGCGGATGCGCACCGAGCGCTCCCTGCCGGCGAAAATGTACCCCTGCCGGATCTCCTTGCCGGCCGACGGCGACCGCCACGATCCGTCGATTACCAGAAACTTGCGTTCAATCTCGACACCCACGCCCCTCCGCTCCTTTCAACCTTCCGGGCCTCCCTCCGGCGCAGCCGGTGCGTTGCCTTCGGCATCGGCCGTAATCGAGGCATCGCCGTCGGCGTCGGCGGCCACCACCAGATCCTCGCCACCGCGAACCCGGTCGAGGACCGCCCCCGGAAAGGCTCCAAGGATCGAGCACACCAGCGGATGCCGCGCCGCCTCGTCGAGCCGACTGCGGCGGGCATCCTCGCGCTGCTCCACCAGGGTCGGCTCCCCGGCCTCGCGCGATACCGCCACCATCCAGCGGCGGCCGGTCACCCCGCCCAGCCAGCGGCTCAGGCGCTGCAGCAGGTCGGCTGGCGCACCGTCGGCCAGCCGCAGCTCGATGTGGCCCGGCTCGAAGCGCACCAGATGGACGCCGGCCTCCAGATCGGCGCACAGCAGTCCCTCGTGCTGGCGCCGGGCCAGCTCCACGACCTCGGCGAATGTGCGTGGCACCGCCACAGCGATGCCTTCCGCGGCGCTCGCTGCCCCGATCGCTGCGCCACCGGATTGCGGCAAGCCCACCGGCTGGATCACAGGCGCCGCCTCGGCGCGGACCGGGGAAGCAGCCTCGCGCCGCGAGGCTGTCGCCGGCGCGGGATTGGCCGAGGCCAACGGCGCCGCCCGCGGCCCCGGCGACGTCCGGCCGCCACCACCGCCGCCGCCGGCCTCGCCTCCCTGCAGCGCCGCCAGCGCGTCGGCCGGCGACGGCAGACTCGATGCATAGGCCATCCGAATCAGCAGCATCTCGGCGGCGTGCAGCGGCGACGGCGCCATCCGCATCTCACCGAGCCCCTTCAGCAGCATCTGCCAAGCACGGGCCAGCACCGCCATCGACAGCTCGCCGGCCAGCTCGGCGCCGCGCTGCCGCTCGGCATCGGCGAGATCCGCCGTTGCCGCCGGCGCGACCTTCAGCCGGGTCAGCCAGTGCGTCAGCTCGAGCAGGTCCTCAATGATGGCGAGGGGATCGGCGCCGCAGGCATACTGCTCGCCGAGGATCGCCAGCGCCTCGGCAGCCCTGCCGCGCAGCAGATGGTCGAGCAGATCGAGGCAGACCGCGCGGTCGGCGAGACCGAGCATCTCACGGACCGCCACCTCTTCCACGGCGCCGGCGCCGTGGGCGATCGCCTGGTCCAGCAGGGACAGCGCATCGCGGACACTGCCATCGGCGGCGCGTGCCAGCAGCCGCAGCGCCGACGGGCTCACCCGCACCTGTTCTTTCCCGGCGACGCGGCCGAGGTGAGCCTCCAGAGCCGCCGCATCGATCCGCCGCAAGTCGAACCGCTGGCAGCGCGACAGCACCGTCACCGGCACCTTGCGCACCTCGGTGGTGGCGAAGATGAACTTGACGTGCTCCGGCGGCTCTTCGAGCGTCTTCAGCAGCGCGTTGAACGCCTTCTCCGACAGCATGTGCACTTCATCGATGATGTACACCTTGAAGCGCGCCATCGCCGGGCGGTAGGGCACGCCGTCGAGCAGTTCGCGGATGTTATCGACGCCGGTGTGGCTCGCGGCATCCATCTCGACGACGTCGAGATGGCGGTCTTCGGCGATGGCGACGCACTGGTCGCAGACGCCGCACGGCGAAATGGTGATGCCGCCGCTGCCGTCGGCGCCGACGCAGTTGAGGGCGCGGGCGATAATCCGTGCCGTCGTGGTCTTGCCGACGCCGCGCACCCCCGCGAGCATGTAGGCGTGAGCAATGCGCCCCGCCTGAAACGCATTGGACAGCGTGCGCACCAGCGCTTCCTGGCCGATGAGTGCGGAAAAGTCGGACGGGCGGTACTTGCGGGCGAGAACGCGCCAGCGGGCATCTGTGGAAAGGGAATGCTCGGTCGTCTCTGTCCCGGCCATCGGCCTCGCCAAGGGGTGGCGGCTGTCCTTCGGGGTATGGCTTTTAGTGGGAGACTGAGCAACGACCCGAACCGAAGCTCGTTACGGCTGCTTCCTTCCGGATCTGACCGGGTTGGCGAGGGGTCCGTCCGCCGTCAGCCTCCCGACCGCAGTATATCGGCCAGCACCCTGCACAGGGCAAGGATCTTCCTGCCTCTTCCTGCCGGAAGCACGCGGCTGCCGATGCGATGACAAAACGCTGATGTCCCGTGCCCGCGGCTTCCTGCTTCCGTTCGTTGCCCCACGCGCGCCGGTGTGTCACCGTGACGGCATGGACTTCGCCATCGCCTACGCCGGCTGCACTCTCGATCGCGCAACGCACCGGCGCGGCGATGACCGCTGGCTGGCGGACCGCCGGAGCGATGCCGCCAGCCGCCTCGTCCCGATCTGGCGCGAGCGGGTGCTGGTGGCGGGCGGGAGTCGGCCGCGGCTCGCGGACTTGGCCGGAGAGCGCGCGCAGGCGGCGCAGCAGTTGGCCGAAGCGACGGTCTTTCTCGGAACCGGCGGCGACGACGTTGCCTGGTTCGCGTGCGACCTGTCCCAGCATGACGAGGACCTGCTGGCGCCGCTGATGAACGGCGGTGCCTTCCACGAACTCGGCGCCATCGTCACGCGCCTGCGCCCCGAAGAAGGCGCCGTGCTCGCCTACGCTCGGGCGATCCTCCACTGGCATCGCCGCCACCGCTTCTGCGGCGCCTGCGGCGCGCCGACGGAAGTCCGCCAGGGCGGGCATCTGCGCGCCTGCTCCGACCCCGGCTGCGGCATCCTGCACTTCCCGCGCACCGATCCGGTGGTGATCATGCTGGTGACGCGCACCGACCCGGCAACGGGCCGGGCTTCGTGCCTGCTCGGCCGCCAGCGGCAGTGGATGGCGGGACTCTTCTCGACGCTCGCCGGATTCGTCGAGCCGGGCGAGACGGCGGAAGAAGCGGTTCGTCGCGAGGTCGGCGAGGAGACTGGTCTGCCCGTCGGTGCGGTCGGCTACAAGACGTCGCAGCCATGGCCCTTCCCCGGCTCTCTCATGCTGGGGTTCCGCGCAGAGGCCGGGCCAGGCGATGTCATCGTTGATCACGAGGAACTGGAGGACGCCCGCTGGTTCACCCCGGAAGAGGTGATGCGTATCCGCACGGTCGGCCTGCGGCTGCCGTTCCGTGGCACCATCGCCCGGGCCTTGATCGAAGACTGGCTTGCGGAACAGGAGGCACGGGGAGGCTGAGGGAGTGGGAGAGATGCTGCCACCACCGATCGTCCGCATCAGACCGGGTCGCCCTGCCGATGCTGACGCCATCGCCCGTGTCTACGTGGAATCCTGGCGATCGGCCTATGCCGGGCTGATCCCCAACGGCGTGCTGGTTCGCATGTCGACCAGCGCCCAGGCGCGCGAGTGGACGCAGCAACTGTCACGCCACAGCCACGCCGACGCGGTCCTCGTCGCCGATATTCCCGGGGCCGGCATCGTCGGCTTCGGCAGCTGCGGCACCGCCCGGCGCAGCCAGCTGTCGCACGCGGGCGAGATCTTCACCCTCTACGTCGCGCCGGAGCATCAGGAGCGGGGGATTGGCCGGGCCCTGCTCTACCGGCTGTTCGATCGCCTGACCGACCGCGGGCTGGACTCGGCCCTCGTCTGGGTGCTAGCCCTGAATCCCGCGCGCTTCTTCTACGAAGCGATGGGCGGCCGGCGGATCGCCGCCAAGCAGGAACGGCTGTGGAACACCACCTTGCCGCAGATCGCCTACGGTTGGGACGACCTCAGGCTGCTCCGCAGCGACGACCGGGGCCCCTCCGACTGACGCGTCCCGCCTTCGAACCGTGACCCGCGATTCCTGGTGACAGGACCTATGACACCCTACGGATGCGCTTTCGCGGCCTCCGCTGTGGCGGCCTCGGGAAGGTCGAGGCGGGCGGCGCGCTGACCGAGGCGCCTTGCCGCCGCGTCGAGGCGGCGGACGTCGTCGGACGCTTGGTCGAAATGACGAACCAGCCCGCGCGCCCGTTCGGCGATGGCGGCGACGTCGCCCTCGATGGCGCGGAGCTCGGCGCGGATCACCCCCGCCTGCTCGCTCAGGCGGACGTCGCGCAGCAGCGCACGGACCGTGTTGAGCGTCGCCCATAGCGTCGATGGCGAGACGATCCACACCTTGCGCCGGAACGACTCCTCGACGACGCCGCGAAAGCGGGCGTGCAACTCGGCATAGACCGCCTCCGATGGCAGGAACATCAGCGCCGAATCGGCGGTCTCGCCGGGAACGATATAGCGCTCGGCGATATCGTGGACGTGCTGCAGAAGGTCGGCGGCGAAGCTGCGGCGCGCCCTCGCCTTGGCCTGCTCATCGCCGGCGCCGTGCAACACCTGCCAGCTTTCCAGCGGAAACTTGGCGTCGATCGCCAGTACGCCGGGCGGATCGGGCAGCCGCAGCAGGCAGTCCACCCGGCAGCGGTTGGAGAGGGTCACCTGGAAGCCGTAGGCGTCGGCGGGCAACAGCGAGGCGACCAGCGCCTCGAGCTGTACCTCGCCGAAGGCGCCGCGCGCCTGCTTGTTGGCGAGAATGTCCTGCAGCCCGGTGACCTGGCTCGACAACCGGGCGATCGTCTGCTGCGCCTCGCCGATCAGCGCCAGCCGCTCGTGCAGGCCGCGCAGCGTCTCGTGGGTCCGTTCCGTCTGTTGCAGCAGGCCATCGCCCACCCGCCGGGCCAGCGCATCCAGCCGCTGATCGAGGCCGATCTGGGTCTGCTGCAGCCGTCCGGACAGGGTCGCCTGCCCCTCCCCCAGCCGTTCCGCCACCTCCGCCAGCCGCGCCACCTGCAGCGCCGTCGCTTCGTGCGCCCGTTCCGCCCGCAGCACGGTGAGCATCAGTGCCGCCAGCGCCGACAGCGCCACCACGGCACCGAGGGTGGCCCAGACCGCCGCACCGGACGAGGACAGCAGCGAGAACAAATCGTGCATGATGGCAACCTTGCACGAGAGCGCGACGCAAAGCAAACTCCATGCCCAACCTCCGCGCGAGGAACCTGCCGATGCGCCACCTGATCGCCGCCTCCGCCGTCGTTCTGGGCGCCGCGACCGCGGCACCCGCCGCCGATCTAGACGTGCCGGCCGCATCGCGGCCGGCGCCGCTCGTCCTCAATCTCTACAGCGACGGCTCGGCAATGGTCTGGGATCGCCGCTCCGCCGACCTCGCTGCCGGCCCCAACCGCCTGCTGTTCGATGCGGTGAGTCCACAGATGCAGCCGGCAACGGCGATGATCGACGCCGCACCGGGTGTCCGCCTCGTCGACATCGACTACGACTTCGCGCTGCTGACGCCCGACGCGCTGGTCCGCCGGTCCGTCGGCAAGACCGTTGGCGTCGTCCGCACCCACCCGCAGACCGGCGAGGAAACCGTTGAGAACGCAACGCTGCTCGCCGCCGACGGCGGCATCGTGCTAAAATACCGCGATCGCGTGGAAACCGGCACCCCGGGCCGCATGGTGTTCTACGACCTGCCCCCCGACCTGCGGGCGCAACCCGCCCTCCTCGCCAGCGTCGATGTCGAGCGCGCCGGCCGCGATGACGTCATCCTCGGCTACCTGACCGGCGGGCTCGGCTGGAGCGCCGACTATGTCGCGCTGTGGGACGAAAAGGCGAAGACGCTCGGGCTCACCGGCCGGGCGACCCTGTCCAACACCAGCGGTGCTTCATTTCCGGCGGCGGAGGTCTCGCTCATCGCCGGAACGATCAACCGGGCGGCACAGCCGGTGGCGCCGGCGCCGCGTGCCCGCGTCGCGTCCGCCCCGATGATGATGGCCGACGCCAAGGCCATGCCGGAACGGGAGGAGGTGGCCGACCTGCACCTCTACCGCTTGCCAGGCCAAGTCTCCCTGCCCGATCAGCGGACCCGCCAGGTGACGCTGCTGCAGGTGCCGGCGCTGCCGGTCGAGCAGGAGTACGTCAGCGAAGCGGGGGTCACGCCCATCCGCCAGATGACAGCACCGCAACCGCGGCATCCGCAGGTGCGGCTGAAGTTCGTCAACGAGAACAGCGGTGACGGCCAGCCGCTGCCGGCGGGCGTCGTCCGGGTGTTCGCCCGAACCAGTGACGGCGGGGTCCCGCGGTTGATCGGCGAGGACCGCCTCGATCACACGCCGGCCGGAGGAAAGGTGACCCTCACGCCGGGGGAGGCGTTCGATGTCACCGTGCTGCGTCGGCAGACCGACTTCAAGACCACCGGCCTGCCGGAGAAGACGAGCGAGAGCGCCTGGGCAATCGACGTGACCAACGCCAAGAGCCGGGAGGTTTCCGTTAGCCTCGTCGAGGTCATCCCTGGCGACTGGAGCATCCTCGCCGAAAGCGCCCCGCACACCAAGGCGGAAGCCAACCGTGTGACCTGGCGGCTGAGCGTCCCGGCGGCGGGCGAGGCGCGGCTCAGCTACCGGGTCCGGGTGCAACAATAGCCGGACAGCCCCAGCAGCCCTCTCTCCTCGCTCCGCGGGATCTTGACGGCCTTCGGGCGGAACTCCTATGTCAGCGGCATGACACCAGAAGACGTTGAGACGGTGGACAAGCTCGAAATCATCGTCGCGCCGGATCCCCGCCTGAAGCGCCGTGCCGAGGCCGTGGAGCGGGTGGACCGCGATATCCGCAGGTTGATGGACGGAATGCTGGAGGCGATGCACCGGGCAAACGGGATCGGTCTTGCGGCACCGCAGGTTGGCGTGCTGAAGCGCGTCATCGTCGTCGATGTCTCGCAGCCGGAGGAGCCGCCGGCCCCGCTGCGCATGGCCAATCCCGAGATCATCTGGGCGTCGAATGATCTCGCAGCCGGCGACGAGGGCTGTCTGTCGCTCCCCGAGCAGTTCGGCGAGGTCGTCCGCCCGCAGGCGATCCATGTCCGTTTCCGCGATGAGAACGACGCGATCCAGGAACTGGCGGCCGAAGGGTTGCTCGCCAAGTGCATCCAGCACGAGATCGACCACCTGGAAGGCGTCCTGTTCGTCGATCACCTGTCGTCATTGAAGCGCAACATCATCCTGCGCAAGCTGACCAAGCAAAAGAAGCTGTTGGCGACCGGCTGACGTGACCCACACCGAAGCGGGCAGGATACCGGCGGGCAGGCCGCTGCGGGTGGCCTTTTTCGGTAGCCCGGCATTTGCATTGCCGAGCCTGCAAGCACTGGTCGATGCCGGCCATACCGTCGCCGCCGTCTACGCCCAGCCGCCACGGCCGGCCGGGCGTGGCCACAAGGAGCAGCGGGCACCAGTACATGTGCTGGCGGAGACCCTCGGCCTGCCAGTCCGCACGCCCTTCACCCTTCGCGACGAAGCCGAGCAGCGCGCCTTCGCCGCCCTCGCCCTGGATGCGGCAGTGGTTGCGGCCTACGGGCTGATCTTGCCGAAGGCGATCCTGCAGGCGCCGAAGCTGGGCTGCATCAACGTCCACGCTTCGCTGCTGCCGCGCTGGCGGGGAGCGGCTCCGATCGAGCGCGCCATCATGGCCGGTGATGCCGAGACCGGCGTGACCCTCATGCAGATGGACGAGGGCCTCGACACCGGACCGATGCTGCAGACCCGCCGTGTCGCCATTGGCCCGGCTACGACCGCCGCGGAATTGCGCGAGACCCTCGCCGGGCTCGGCGCCAGCCTGCTGCCGGAGGCACTCGCCGGCCTCGCCGCCGGCGCCCTCGGCGCCCGGCCGCAGCCGGCCGATGGCGTCACCTACGCCCACAAGCTGGCTCGCGACGAGGGCCGCACCGACTGGAGCCTGCCGGCGGCGGTGCTCGAACGGCGGGTGCGGGCGCTGACGCCGCAGCCGGGCGCCTTCTTCGAGCACCGGGGGGAGCGCATCAAGCTGCTGGCCGCCGAGGTAGCGGACGCGGCCGGGCAGGCGGCACAACCGGGCACCGTCCTCGACGACCGCCTGACCATTGCCTGCGGCGATGGTGCGCTGCTGCCGACCATCTTGCAGCGCCCCGGACGCGGGAGGGCAGGTACAGCCGCCTTCCTGCGCGGCTATCCGCTGCCGGCCGGCACCCGGCTCGGCTGAGAACTGCCCGGTTCCGCCCCCAGTACCCTCAGGCGCGCCGTCGCTTCCAACGCAACGTCGGTGGCACCGGCCTGCCCGGCAACATCGCGGGCCCGCGTCAGCCACTCCCGGGCGACGACGGTCTGGCCACCGATCTGGGCGGTGCGCCCTGCGCGCAGCCACATGTCGGCCGCCTTGCCGGCATTGCCGAGACTCTCGGCCGCGCCGGCAGCGCCAGCCAGCGCCCGGGCCATGCCGGGGTAGTCAAGGACCGTCCGCCGGCCGTCCGCGGCCGCGAGGAACGCCGAGGAAGCTGCCACCGGGTCACCGTTGAGCAGGGCCAAGCGGCCGGCCAGCTCGCTGCGGTCGGGTACCAGCGCCGGCAACGGCTCCTCCGCCAGCGCGTCCATCTGCGCGAGCGCCGCCGCGATACCGCTCCTATCGTTCTGGTCCGCGGCAATCAGCCCGTCGATAAACGCCGCCCGCCCGCGCGCCTCCGCCGGCGCCTGCGGGTTGCCGACGACCTCCCCGGCCAGCGTTCTGGCGCTTCCGATATAGCCGGTGCGATAGAACGCCGCCGCCTGGACCAGCAGCAGCTGCGGCTGCGGCGTACCACCCCGCCGCGTCACCTCGTCGCGGGTGGCCTGCGCCGTCGCCGCCGCTTCCGCCGGCCGGTCGAGGCGCAGCAGGACGACCGCGAGATTCCAGCCGAGATCGGCGATTGCCGGCAAGTCGTCGCGCTGCTGCGCCTGGGTCAGCGCCTGGCGATACAGCGTCGCCGCCTGTTCCGGCCGCTGTTGCTCGAACGACAGCCGCGCCAGCCGGGCACTGCTTGCCAGCGCCGCATCCTCCGGCGGCGGCGCCGGCGCGCCGGACGAGCCGCAGCCAGCGAGCATGACCGCCACCAGGAGTGCCGGTAGCCACCGCCCCGCCAACCGCGCCGGCAGCAGCGGCATCACGGGCGGACTTCCAGCGGCGACAGGCGCTCGTCGCTGGCGGGAGGCTGTCCCGATCCGCCCAGCAGCCACAGTGAGCGCACCTGCGCCAGCAACCGCTCCAGCTCCAGCGTCGTCTGCTGCGTCTGGGCGAGCAGCGCCGGCAGGCCCGGCGAGGTCTGGCTGAGATCGGAGGTGATCTGCCGCAGTGAGGCCACCGTCGCGTTGGCGTCCGCCACCAGCCTGGGGACCGCCTGCGAGTCGCGGTTCACCGTGCTGCTCAACTCGGCGACGTTGCCCGCCGCCCGTTGCAGTCCCTCGACAACCGGACGCAGGCCTTCCACCAGCCCCCGTGCCGTCGCAACCGTCGCCTGCAACTCGCCCACCAGCCGGTCGTCGGTGAGCAGCCTGCCGACCATGCCGTCGCCGCGGGCGATGTTGCCGACGATCTGATCGGTGCTAGCGAGCAACTGGTTGAGTTTTCCGTCAGGCGCCCGTAGCTGCTCCGCCAAATCGGCGAGCGCGGTAACCGCCCGGTTGGTCTGATCGACGATCGGCAGGACCCTGGCCCGCAGGTCTTCGATGAGCTGACCGACATTCTCAGTCGGCGCCCGATCCACTTCCGCCGTGATCACCGCATATTTCCAGTCGAGCGGCTCGCCCTGGCCACGGGTGATCTCCAGGAATGCAGCACCGGCGATGCCGAACTGCTTGCGGATGAAGGCACGAGAATCCCGGCGGATAAACGTCTGCATGGCATCGTCGATGTCAGCTTCTGCATAGAAGCTCTGGCCCGGATCAATGACGATGCGCCGCACCTCGCCTGCCTTCGTCCCGAGGACTTCCACTGGCGCCCCGGCGGCGAGGCCGAACAGGCCCTGATCGGGCAGGACGATGCGCAACCTTTCGGTCGGGCTGAACCATTGCCGCAAGACGCCGCCCTGCAGGACGGCGACGAAGAACAGCGCCACGGCCGCCAGCACGAGAGCGCCCACCGCCTCGTTGGCCCAGGGGATGCGACCGAGACGGCCAATCGGCTTTTCCCTCATGCGAATCTCGTAACAGTGTGCATGGAGCCGCCGCGCAGGCGCAGCCAGCGGTCGGCAGGAATGCTGGGATCGGACCAGACGTCGCGTTCGGCGGTGAGCCACAGCACCGCAGCGTCGCGATCCCGGGCGGCGCGGACGGCGTTGATCAGCGGCTCCAGGATCATCGCCAGAACGTCGCGGGGAAGATGCTCGATCACGACCAAGCGGGGCCGTCCGAGGAAGGCGCGGATGCAGGCGGCCCGCAGCAGGTCGCCCTCGGCGACGTCGTCCGGGTTGCCGAGAGGAACGCCGGGAAGGCCGAACGCTGCCGCAAGCCGCGCTGCGTCTTCGCACAGTTCCTCGTGGGTGCGGCGGGTATGGTAGAGCTGCGGCAGCAGGATGTTCTCCAGCATATCGGTACCGCGCAGCCAGTTGCCGCGGGCAAAGCTGTGGCCTATGCGGCCGCGCATGGCGTTGGCTTGCAGCGGCGTTACCTCCTGCCAGTTCCGTCCCAAAAACAGGATCTGGCCGGCAACCGGAAGGCGCAAGCCGACGGCGGCATCGGCGATCAGCGCGGCGTGCTGCAAGTCGGCGGTATCGACCAGCGTCAGGCTGCCACCGGGTAACGTCAGGTCGATCGGCTGCATGCGCATGCCGGCATCGTCCGTCAGGCAGGCAGAAACGAAGGCGAGGACCGGCCGTTCGGCCACCGCCGGCTCCGGTGGCGCCGGCCGCACATGATCATCGGTTCCGTCGTCCTCCACGTCCAGGCTCACAACATCACGCTGACGGCGCCACTGACGATAAACACCGCCAGGCAGGCCTGGACGAAGCCGCCGGCGGTCAGCTTGCCGACCTCGCTCTCCCCGGCGGTGGCAAGCACTGGCAAGGCACAGGTGACGCCCACAGCAAAGCCGATCGCCGCGGTCTTTACTGGCAAGAGCAGGTAGGTGCCCGGCCCCATCGCCCGCAGCACCGTATCGAAGAAGGCGTAGAAGGAGATCTCCACCGCGCCGACCGCATGGCCGCTGAAGTAGCCGACCAGCAGGGCCATCGTCAGCAGCAGTATGGCGAGGCAGAAGCAACTGGCCGCGAACGCCAGGATGCGCGGCACCACCAGCAGCAGGAACGGATCAATCCCCTGCGCTTCCAGCATCCGCAGTTGGCCGCCGGCGCGCAGTTCCTCGAGATAGATGAGCATCGGCAGACCGCTACGGCCGACAATGATCAGCCCGGCCAGCAGCGGTGCGATCTCGCGAACCAGCACCAGCACCAGCACCCGGCCGAACAGATCGGTCTGGCCTGCGGCCTGCAGCCAGTAGAGAGCCTGATAGACCATCGCCAGCCCGACCAGCACACCGACGACGGCGGTCGCACGCACCGCGTGCACGCCGACATCGAGCATGGCACGGACGAACTCGCGGCGAACCGGCCGGCGCCACGTCGCCGCCTGCGCCGCTGCCGCCAGCACCGCGGCGCCGAGGCCGGCCGCCAGCGCAAGCCGGCGCAGCAGCGTGAGCGGCGGCCGCCCCACCGCCGCCAGTAACCGCCGCGGGGAAAGTGTGGGAGGCGATGCCGCCAGCGCTTGCAGCGCCCCCTCGCTGCTCCGCCGCTCCCCAGCGGCACCGGCCTGGGTCACAGCCGTCCCTTCAGCACGTAGGTCGACATCTCGCCGAAGCGCTCCAGGTAGAAGGCGCCGCGGGCACGGAACAGGTAGCGGTCGGCGACGTACCGGTAGGTGGACTCGGTGACCTGGATCGTCCCCGACGAAGTGGACGCGGCCATCGCCGAGGCGACGCGCACCGTCTCTCCCCAGACGTTGTAGGCGCTGCTGCGAAATCCGACGGGGCTGCCGATGACGGTACCGGTATCGATGCCGATCGCGAACTCGGGGCTCTCTTCCATCCGCGAAAAGGTCCGCGTGCAGTAGTCCCGGATGGCGAGTGCCGTTTCGATGACAGCGACCGCCCGGCGCACCGGGTCACCGGAGAAGCCCTCGACCGCAACGATCTGATCGCTGACGATCTTCAGGTAGTCGATGTGGTGCTCCTCGGTGATCCTCTGCAGTTCGCGGACGATCAGGTCGATCACCGCTTCGCCGGTGCCAGCCGAGCGCTCGGCGATGATCACCGGATCGACGAAACGCAGGACGAGAACAGTGGTTTCGGGGAAAAGCTCGGCCGCCGCGCCCTGCTTGTCGAGCCCGCGCTCCGCGAGGCGGGCGACGAAGCGCCGGTTGCGTTCCCCGGCTATGGATGCGGTCCGCATTGCCGCCTGGTGAACACGCTGTCCCCCGCCACCACCGCCGTCGGCGGTGGTGGCATCAACCGATGACGCCGCCGCCGCGCCCTTGGAAACCGCCGCCGTTGCCCTGGCCTCGGCTGGAAGATCCGCGATGAAGCGGGGCGCGAGCATGCCGGCGACCGCCCGCAGGAAGATCCATGCATCGGCCTGCTGCTCTCCCCTGCCCGCCGCGTCCTCCGCCCAGATCGCCCCCAGGACGGTTCCACCGGAGCGGACAGGCATGGCCAGCAGCGCCCGACAGCCCACCGGCTGGAGGTAGATCCGGTAGATCTCGGCCGTCCGCGCATCGTTGGCGGCATCGGCGGCATCCACCGTTTCGGCCGCTGCAAGGGACGCGAATAGCGGCGGGCAGTCCCGCACGACGAACTCGGCCCCCTCGGTATGGCCCTTGGTTTCCTCGTCCCAGCATGTCTCGCAAACGAGGTGGATGGCTTGCGCGTCCATCCGCCAGACACTGACACGGCGCGCGCCGAGGGTGCGTGCGACGATCATCGTGAGATCGCGAACGCCGTTGCTGTCATGGGCATCGAACAGCGCGTCGCACCCGGCAAGGTCGGCGAAGGCGCTGCTCTGCGCCTGCAGGGTGCGCTGGCGCCGGTGCAACCGGCGGGCTTCCCGGTCGGCACGCAGCCCCTGAACCGCCAGGAGGCTCGCCAGCGCTATCGCCAGCGCGATCACCGCCAGCGACATCAGCAGCGTTGTCCGGTTGTTGGCAGCGACGAACCCGACGAAGTCATCCTCGGGAACGACGAACACCAGGGACCAGTCCCGTCCGACCACGTCGGCCAGTGGCCGCTCGGCGACGATGATGCGCCCGTGATCGGTTTCCATGACGTGCGCTCCCGGGCCGAGCACGCGCAGCCGGTCGTAGGCCGCGGTCAGGAGCGGATCGCCGATCTCGTCGAGACGGGCCGGAACCAGGCTATTCCCCTCCTGCTTCATCATCCGTTGCGGATCGGGGAAAGCGACCAGCCGTCCCTGGTCGTCGATGATCATCGCCCGGCCGCTGCGGCCGATCTTCAGGCCGGCGAGGAATTCGCTGAGCGCATCGAGGCGGATGTCGACCCCGACGACGCTGTCGGGAGGTGCGCCGTCAGCCGGCGGCAGGGGCGCTGATGCCGTGATCCCCGGCTTCTGGTCGGTAAAGAAGATGTAGACACCTGACCAGTAGGCCTCGGGACCGTGGCCAAGCGCTCCCTCGAACCACGGGCGCGTTCGCGGATCATAGCTGTCCTGCGGATCGTCCTCGATGGCCGTGGTGGCGCCCGCAGAGTCTCGCCGCACCCAGAATACCCGGCGCCCGGAAGTGCCGTTCTCGATCACCTTGCTGTCGATCGCCCCGCCTTTGCTCCGACGCAGCATCAGGAAGTTGCCGTGGTCGTCCCCGAACAGCACCATGGCCAGTTGCGGAACGTTGCGCAGCACCTCCATGGCCAGCCGTTCCGCCCGCTCCCGCCCGGGCGCATCGAACGGCGGCCGGTCGATGACGTGCTGCATCAGCTTCAGCACGCGCACCGCCGGGGTCAGGTAGCTTTGCACCTGGGTCGCCACACGCTCGTCGATCGCGCCCAGCAGGTCCTGCGATAATCCCAGCGCGTCGCGGCGATTGCTGGCGTAGCCGTAGTAGGTGATGGCGATGATCGAGGCGACGATCAGCACCACGGCGGCGGCTGGCAGCCCGAGGCGCAGCCACAGCCGGCGCCGCCGCCGCTGCTCCTCGCGCGGATCGACATCGACGTCGACGATCTCCTGCCGCGCCATGTCAATCGGCGGTCATCAGAAACGCGGGCACGCCGTCCCGCCGCCGCGCTATGGTCACCTGCGCTTTCTGATGGCGCGAGACTGCACCCCGCGGCGCGCGGCGTATCGTCATCCGCCGCGGTTGTCCTTCCGCGCCTGTGCGTCGCGCACGAACTGCGAGACCCGGCCCACCTCCATCGGGCGGGTCAGGTCCTGCGCCACGCCGCTCTCGACCGGGTGCATACCGCCACCAGCCGTTCTTCCCGAGCGCGGATGATGCGCCCGCCGGGTGCGTTTCCGCGCAACGGCGTCCCGCAGGTTCTCCGCCGCTTCGGCGCGCTTGCGCTCGCCCCGCAGATGATCGAGCCGGCCGTTGACTCGCCGCAGCGCCCGGGAGAACACCTGCTTCTTCGCGGCGGTGCCGCGCTCGCTGGGTGTCTCCGAGCCGGCATGCGGCTCCGCCTTGCCACGGCGGACCCGCCGGTGCTGATGGATGGTATCGCGCGCCCGGTTGCGCTGCGAGCGCAGCCAGCGCGCCAGATCGATCAGTTCATCGTGCGGTATCTCGCGCAGCTGCGGAAAATGGCTGCGCGCGACGCCATGATATTCGTCCTCGCTCAGCAGGCGCCGCTCGGACGCGAATTCAACACCCATCTTGGCTCCCCGAAGATGCATTGGATTTGCTAGCGGCGGCCAGTCAGGCCGTCTGAGTATCACTGTTCGACTTTGCCACGCAGAACCGCATGACGGAAGGGCCACGGCCACCACCGTCGCCGCGGGAGAAGTGACGGCGGGCCCGGGCTGCAACGGCAGATGGCGCCCCCTGCAAGCTCCCGTTAGCGGCTGCCGGTGGAAAGGTGCGGGCGGACGGCGAAGACCTTGTGGCCGACGACGAACTCGACGATCACCGGCAGCCCACGTACCAGACACATGCCGACAGTGGCCAGGACCAGAATCGACGAGACGGCCTGCAGGTATGCAGACCACTGCGCCCACGTCTGCGGGAAGAGCTGCGGCCAAGGCTGCAGCAGGAGCACCCAGGCGAACGTCGTTGCCTTCAGTGCTCCGTAGCCGCCGCGCATCCACCGTCCGGCGACCAGCATCCGCGCCAGCGGTCCTCGCACCGTATCGAACACCGCCTTGCCCTGCCCCATCGCCGCATAGCGGATAGAATCGACAATCAGCCCGCGGACGATGAAGACGATCGCAACCCAGATCGGGATCAGCCCCAGGTTGCTGAGGACGATCCATAGAACGTTCTCGACCACCCGATCGACGGCGATGTCGAAGACCGACCCGAACACCGAGGTCTCGCCGCGGCGCCGCGCCACCCAGCCGTCAACGGCATCGAGGCCAATGATCAGCACCAGCAGCGGCGCGTTCAGCAACTGCCACTGCGGCGATGCCCAGTACGCCATTGCCACCAGAAGAAACAGCAGCAGGAAGCGTAGCAAGGTGATCAGATTGGCCATTTCACGTCCCCAATCCCGCCGTTCGAGGACCCAGCGCCCCAATAGCGCTGCCGAGGAGCCCCGCACCGCAACAACGCGCGCCACCTCGAGGCGTTCAACTTCTTGTATTATTTTCTTAACTATAGCTCCTCGGGCGACGTACGCGCAACCGCGCGAGGCGTGCCGGATCGCAGGACGGGCGGCCGCTCAAATGCCGCCGCCTGACTCCAGTATCCCGGTGAGGTACTCGACACGGCGAAGGAGGCTGCGCAACCCCTCGTCGGGGAAGCCTTCCAATGCCATCCGCCGCAACGTCTCGATGAGATAGTCCCGGTTGAGGCCGGCCACACCGCGAGCGCCGACGATAATCGCCGCCGCCCGATCCACCGACAGCTCGCCCGCATATTGGGGATGCCAGGGATCGGCAACGTACGTATAGGCGCTGACCACCCCGCCCGCTACCGTCGCCGTTTCTACTTCGAGCCAGCGGGCAGCGTAGGCGTAAGAAACCAGCTCACGCTCGTCGAGGTAGGCCTTGACCTCGGGCCAGTCGCCGGCCGCGACGCGGAGCAGCAGGCCCTGGCACTCCCCCCCGGGCGCAAGCCCGAGGACGAGGCCGGGACGCTCCGGCGTGCCGCGCCAGTGCCGCGACCAGACACAGAACGAGCGGTGGTAGCCGCGTAGCAGGCCACAGGCGATCGCCTGATGGGAGAACCCCGGCCGCCACATCAGCGAGCCGTAGCCAAAAACCCAATGGTCCTCCGCTCCACCCATCAGTCCGCCGCCCGCCGTTCCGCCGGAGCCGGCATAGCATAGCCGCTGCCGCTTGCCGACGGGGACGCGCGACTCCCGCCAGAACTAACTGGCGACAACGCCGCGCGGCTGGGCGTTCTCGCGGGCGATCCACCGCTCCAGGATAGCAACGTGCTCGGCTTCCTCGTTCGCGAACTCCTTGGCCAGCGCGCGGATCTCGGAATCGCGAGCGGTCTCGGCGATATGGTGATAGAAATCGAAGCCGTTGCGCTCTCCCACCAGTGCCGCCTTCAGCGCATCTCGGCGCGACATCGCCGGATCACCTGCCCAAAGGCTGGTCTGCTCCGGCGTTTCCAGGTTCGGCCACATGTGCTCCTCGGGCAGGTGCGGCGAAACGTCGCGCGAGCCGGCCTTGGATTTCGCCTCCTCCCAGTGCAGCCGCGAATAGCTGGCGAACTGACGGAACAGCTTGGCGACCTCGTCGTTGCCGCAGCCTTCCATCGCTTCGGCGAGTTCGTCGAAATGCAGCGCCGCTTCCTCTTCGACCTTGATCGAATAGCCGAGGAACATCTCGACGCTGGTCATCTCCAGCCCACCTTTGAAGTCTCCGGCAGCCTTGGACATCGCCGGGCGCTTGGCCGGCAGCGTCTCGTCGCCATCGAAGCAGACGAGGATGTCCTCGTTGCGCACGATGTACTGACAAGCCAGTCGAAAACGCGACGGCACATCATAGACTTCCGCGTTCTCCAGTTCCGCAGGCGTGATCTTGCCGAGCTGGCGCAACATCTCCTTTTCTTTTTCTTGCATGTTGGTTCCCATCTTCTCGCCTTCGTTGAGGCGAGTCACTTCGATCAGACAGGAGCCGCACTCGCCGTCGCCGCAGTCGAACGGGATTGGGATTTTGTGCACTTTGGCGAGCGACAACAGGCTGCCGCGCTCGCCGGCAACGGCGTAGACGGTGACGTCCTTCGCCATGACCGGCGAACGGAAGGTGATGTTGGCCATTCAGATGGATCCTCGTCCTATGTTGTACTGACCGCACGGCTGGCGAGACGCGGCATCAGTGGTGCGGCGATGCGCGCCAGTCCGGCTGGTTGGCGCAGCCGGGGTGCGGTAGAACACGACGATCCCTCGATTAGCAAGCGCCATGCCAGCAACCGGGCACGCTTAAATCCTTTCTAAAACAATGAACTGGACAAGGAGGCGGAATCAGCCTGTCCCGGATCCGACAGAAGGCCGGGCCACGATGTACGGAACGGAACAAGCGTCCCGGGACCGGAACGCCGCCGGGGCCGGGGCTGCCCGCTGCCTCCGACCCTGAGCCGCCGCCCTGATCGGTGCTTGTTCCCGCGGCGGCAGTGGTCTAGCGTCCGGTCACCGGCGGTTGCTGGCATTTCAGTCTTTCCGCTTGCGAGGTCAGCTTGCGGCATCCGATCGTCCTTCGCGTGGCCCCGTGCGCAACATTGTCATCGGCCTAATCATCGGTACCGTCGTCGGTATCGTCATCGGCGCGACGGTCATCGCCCCGCGACTGCAGCGCACCGCGCCTGGGGCGGCGGCGACGACGCCGGCATCGCCACCGCCACCGGCCGACCTGGCCAAGCAGTTGCCACGGGTCCTAGTGCCTCGGCCGGATCTCTCGATAAAAATGGCGAGCGCCTTTCCGCCGGACACCCCGGTGGCGGGCGAGCTCGCCCGTCGCATCGATGCGCGTATCTGGGAGATCTCGCACGGCCAGTTCGAGATCCGCAGTTTTCCCCCGGGAGCGCTGGTGCCGCCCGCCGACGTCTACGACGCGGTCGCCGCGGGCAGCATCGATGCCGCCTTCGCGCCGGCGCAGGCCGGCGCCGGCAGGGCGCCGGCGCTGGCGCTGTTTGGCGGCATCCCGTTCGGCCCGGGCGCCGATGAGTTCCTCGCTTGGCTGGAGTTCGGCGGCGGCGGGCCGCTGTTCCAGGAGATCAACCAGCACCACGGCGTGCACGCGCTCGTCTGCGGCCTGCTGCCGCCGTCGGCATTTGGCTGGTTCCGCCGCGAGCTGCAGTCGCCCCAGGACCTCCGCGACATCCGCGTCAATGCCTCCGGCCTGCCCGGTCAGATGCTGGCGCGCCTCGGCTCTCAGGTCGTCGATCTGCCCATGGGCGAGCTCTTGCTGGCGATCGAGCAGGGATCCGTCGATGGTGTCGTCTGGGGATCGCCGCTGCTGGATGAACCGATGGGCTTCGGCGCCTGGCTGAAGAACTACTACCCGCAGGGTTGGGGCCAGTCGCTGACGCTGCTGTCGCTGATGATCAACCAGAAGAAGTGGCAATCACTGAACGTTATGCAGCGCACGCAGGTGGAGACCCTGTGCGGCGATAACGTCCGGCAGAGCATCGCCGAGGGCGAGGCGGGACAGTTCCGCGCTCTGCAGCAGATCTACAGCGGCGGCGTCCGACTGCAGCGCCTGCCGCCGGCAGTCCGTGATGCGCTGGAGCGTGCATGGCAGCAGCTCGCCCAGCAGAAGGGCAGCGAGGACGCCCAGTTCCGCCAAGTCTGGCAGTCGCTCGGAGCGTTCCGAGGAGAATTCGCCGTCTGGCGGGAGCTGAGCCGGCCTTAACGCCCGGGGGTCATGATCGCCCGGCTGGCAAGGACGGCCGGTACAGGGTGCCGCCGGTAAGCGGTCGCGGCGTTCCGGTGGTGGTGGGAAGGGTCAGCGGCAACCCGCGGCAAGCCCGCACCGCGAGGAACGCGAAGGCCTCGGCCTCGATGAAGTCGCCGCGCCAACCTTGCGCCTCCACCGGCTCGACCGGCGCGCCCAGCGTCTCCTGCAACAGCGTCATGATCGTCCGGTTGCGGCGGCCGCCGCCGCACACCAGCCACCGCTGCGGCGCCTCCGGCATCGATAGCACGGCAAGCGCGATGGCGCGGGCGGTGAAGGCCGCCAACGTCGCGGCGCCGTCGGCCACCGGCATCGCCGCAACCGCATCGAGGGCAAAGCGGAAGTCGTCGCGATCGAGCGACTTTGGTGGCGGACGCAGGAACCACGGCCGCCGGAGCCACGCCATCACTCGGGCGCCATCGGCTGTACCCTGCGCCGCCAGCGCGCCATCCTCGTCGTAGGGCTGGCTGGTGCGGGCGCGTATGAAGTCGTCGAGCAGGGCATTGCCAGGACCGGTATCGAAGGCCAGCAGCGCTGGCTCCGTGCCGTCCGGTCCGATCCAGGTGAGGTTGGCGACGCCGCCGATGTTCACGACCGCCAGCGGCCGTGGCAGCCCTTGCGCCAGCGCCGCGTGGTAGAGCGGCACCAGCGGCGCCCCCTGCCCGCCCGCCGCAACGTCGGCACTGCGGAAGTCACCGACCACCGGGATGCCCAGCGCGTCGGCCAGCCGCTGGCCGCAACCCACCTGCACCGTCCGGTGCTTTGCCGGGCGATGCAGCACTGTCTGGCCATGAAAGCCGACGAGATCCAAATCGGCCGGCGCAAGCCCCGCCTCGGCCAGCAGCAGCCGCACCGCTTCAGCGTGCCGATCGGTCAGTTCCTCTATCACCGCCCGGTCGCCCGCATCGTCGCGAGGCTCGCGGCCGAGCAGGCCACGCAGCCGGTCGCGAAAGGATTCGGGGTACGGGTAGGTGGCTGCCGGACCGCTCGCCGCGATGCGCTCGCCATCGGTGGTGAGCAGCGCCGCGTCGATGCCGTCCAGCGATGTGCCGCTCATCAGCCCGACGCTGCACAGCGGCTGGCCGTCGACGAAGTCCCGAGCTGCCGCCATTCCTGTCCTCCCGCCGCCATAGGCGCTTCCACCCCCGCGGCCGCCCGCGTTGTCGGCGCCACCGGCCGTGTGCTACCAAGCCGCAGCCCGTTCTTTACCACAGACCTTTCCGATGCCCGATCCCAGTTCCACCTTTGTGCGTACCGTCGTCGACCGCGGCTACCTGCACCAGTGCACCGACCTCGATGCCCTCGACGCGCTGGCCTGCGAACGGATGCTGACGGCCTACATCGGCTTCGACTGCACCGCCCCCAGCCTGCACGTCGGCAGCCTCGTCTCGATCATGCTGCTGCGCCGTCTGCAGCAGGCCGGCCACCGGCCGATCGTGCTGATGGGGGGCGGAACGACGCGGATCGGCGATCCCACCGGTCGCGACGAGGCCCGCAAGCTGCTCTCCGACGCCGAGATCGCCGCCAACATGGCTGGAATCCGCAAGGTATTCGCCCGCTTCCTCGACTTCGGCGATGGCCCCACCGGCGCGGTGATGGTCAACAATGCCGACTGGCTCGACGGCCTCTCCTACATCCCCTTCCTGCGCGACTTCGGCCGGCACTTCTCGGTCAACCGCATGCTCACCTTCGAATCGGTCAAGCTGCGGCTGGATCGAGAGCAACCGCTGTCGTTCCTCGAATTCAACTACATGATCCTGCAAGCCTTTGACTTTCTGGAGCTCTCCCGGCGGCGGGACTGCGTGCTGCAGATGGGCGGCTCGGACCAGTGGGGCAACATCGTCGCCGGCGTCGAACTGGCGCGGCGCGTAGACGGACGCGCACTTTTCGGGCTGACCACGCCGCTGATGACCACCGCTTCCGGTACCAAGATGGGCAAGACCGCGTCGGGGGCTGTCTGGCTGTCGGACGAGATGCTATCGCCCTACCAGTACTGGCAGTTCTGGCGGAACACCGAGGATGCCGATGTCGGCCGCTTCCTGCGGCTGTTCACCGAGCTGCCGCTGGCCGAGATCGAACGGCTGGAGCGGCTGCAAGGCTCGGCCATCAACGACGCCAAGGTGGTCCTGGCCGACGCGGCGACACGGCTCTGCCACGGCGAGGCGGCGCGGGCGGCGGCAGCCGACACGGCGCGGCGGACGTTCGCGGAAGACGGTTCCGGCGACGCCCTGCCCAGCATCCCGGTCAGCCGCGACGAGCTGGCGGCCGGCGTTCCGGCATTCGAGCTGTTCCGCCGCGCCGGGCTTGCCGCGTCCGGCGGTGAGGCACGGCGCCTGATCAAGGGCGGCGGCGCCCGCCTGAACAATCAGCCGCTGGCCGAAGAGACTCGCCCGATCAGCCTTGCCGATGCCGGCGAGACCGGGCAGATCAAACTCTCCGCCGGCAAGAAACGCCACGCCCTCGTGCGCATCGTCTGAGCGGCGGCGGGAGAGGTTGCCGACCGGCCGCCGCTCTCGCCCCGACTTATGGCGAAGCAACGCCGAGATCGTTGGTGATGGTCTCGACACCGCCGCCTGACCAATTCGACAGCGCTTCCAGCAGCCAGCGCAGGAAGCCGGGAAACAGGACACTGACGGGATTGACCGAGACTGCCGGATCGTCCAGCGGTCCCTTGACGCTGTACGCGGCAGAAAAAACCCCCGCCCCGCGCTCGCCGCCGGTCATCACGCTGCCCAGCAGCGGCAGCCGGCCGAGAATGTTGTTGATGGTATAGAAAGGGACCAGCCGGCCGCTGACATCGACGGTCTCAGCCGCCACGTCGACCGTCCCGGCAAAGGTCATGCCGAGAGACCAGCCGGCTGCCTTTCCGTCGGTGATCTCCAGGATGTCCCTGCTGTAGGTGAACGGCATATCAAAGACGTTAAAGGCGATTCCCCGGCCGGTGAGCGCGTCACGGATGCCGGTGACCGCAAGAATGCTCAGCAGGCGCGCCAGAATCGGTGTATTGACGACATGAAAGCGGCGCACCACGACCTTCCCGCTGAGCGGGCTCGCCGGGTGGGTATCGTCGAACCTCGCCCGCGCCTCCAGAGAGCCGCCGCGCGCGTCGGGAAAGATTCGGAAGGCGCGCAGGGCCTCGCCGGCGTTGGCGGCGGTCACGTGTAGCACCCTTCCGCCCGCGTCGTCAGGGGCAAGGGACACTTCCACCGGGCTTTCGTCGAGAAACTCGCCCTGCAACCTTGCCAGCTCCAGGCGCCCGTTCCGCTGCACCGCCGTCGCCCGGACCGTGCGCAGGGGCTCGGCATCCTTGAGCCATACGGTCTCGAAATCCGCTGCCAGCGTGATTTCGGGCAACGCGTCCTGCCGCTCACGGTCAGCGTCCTTGCGATCGGCCAGGCTGTCCAGGATCGGCTGCAGGTCCAGCGCGATGCCGCTCACTGTCGCATCCCAGCCGCCGCCAGTGCGCGCCGCGAGCGCTCCCTTCAGGTTGGTGCGCCCGATGATCAGCCGTGTCAGCTCAGCACTGTCCACTCCGCCGTCGCTACCGAAACGGCACGACGCGGCGACATCCAGTCCTGGCGCCAGCAGGTCGAACTGCGGCACCCCCGCAAGGCGCCCTTTCTCGATGCGTAGCGCCGCCTCCCAGGTGCCGGCTTTACCGGCCGGTTTGCTCCAGCCGCCCGGCGGAAGTGCCAGCGACGCGCGGGTGAGGTCCATGGTCGCGTCAACCATACCGATGCCGGCATTG
Source organism: Rhodospirillales bacterium (assembly GCA_016793875.1). Lineage (GTDB taxonomy): Bacteria > Pseudomonadota > Alphaproteobacteria > Rhodospirillales > Defluviicoccaceae > Defluviicoccus. The sequence continues at coordinate 64,353 of JAEULG010000037.1, forward strand.
GACTGGTCGAAAGTGACCCGGCCGGACAGCGCGCCCTCGCGCAGGTACGGGCGGAGATCCGCAACGCCCCGCAACGCGTGGCGGATCCGCTCGACCGGCGCGTCGGTGAAGCTGAACGTTGCCATCGTGCGCGGCTCGACATCGTCGACAAACGAGTCGCTCACCCGCAACTCGCCGTCGATGCCAGCGATGCCAAGCCGCCCTGCGGCGCGCAGGCCGCGGTTGTCGATGCGCAGGCGGGCGTTACCATCGGCGATGTCAACACCGTTGACCACTTGCGTGATGCCGAGATTGCGCAGTTCGACGTCGGCGTCGATGCGCACCTGATCGGCGTCGAGGTCGTCGACCAGGGGAAAGTTCATCATCAGGCGGGTAGTGACCTCGCCCGAGGTCTGTTGCGGGTCGATGCCGATCTTCGAATCGTAGTCGAGCGGCTGCGCCGAGATGATGGTCATCGCCGAGCGGACCGGGCCGGAGATGGCGAGGTCGATATCGATCCGTTGATCCTTCTGGTCGAAATCGGAGATCAGCACGAAGCCATCGCCGACGTTCAACCCTGCCGCATCGCCTGCGTCGATGTCGACGCGAAGGCTGGTGAGGTCGGCCGTCACCGTTCCGGCGGCGTTCGTCACCGCCGGCATCGGCGGCAGATAATCGACCCGCAGGCGCCGGACATCGAGGCGCGCATCGAGAGCGGTCACCTCGATCTTCTTGTCCCGGCTGGCGAAGTCGACTGTTGCATCGACGCGGGGAACGATGCCGTCGTGCAGGTGCTGGGTGCACCACTTCCAGCCTCCCGGCGCCATGCTTGGCGGCCAGAAACGCCGGAAGTCGTTCACGTGGACGTCATTGGCGGTGACCGTCAGCTTGCCCGACGGTGCGCCCAGCAAATCCTCGACCTCGACGGCGACCCGCGCCTGCAACCCGTCCAGAACGACGTCGAGCGCCTGAATCGTGAGGTGCCCGGCTCGGAAGACCCCAGAGCCAGCCAGTTCGGCCACAGGGAAGCGGAAGTCTACCGGTACCGGGACGAACAGGGTGGTGCCGGGCGCGAAGCCGATCGAGAAGGTATCGACCGTCACCGTGTCAGCCGCGCTGTCGAACGCCGCCCGCAGCGCCATCTGGCGAAGCGCGAGATGCTGCTCCGGTGGCGCGAGGCCGGCGTCCTCGGCCAGCGGCCCCGTCAGGTTGAGCGCACCATTCGTTCCGGTCAGGTCGATCGCAGCGGCGGCAAGATGTCCCTCCGCGCCGACCCGCAGCTCGACGCTCCCCTGCAATGGCAGATCGAGCATTGCCAGCGGCGCCAGCGCCGGAGCGACGTCCGCGAAGAGCGCCGGGCGCAGTCCGCTCAGGCTGAGGGTCAGCGCGAGATCGCCGGTCGCGGGCGCCGGTGCTAGCACAGCAGTCGCCTGCGCCTGTTCGTCATCGCGAATCACCGCCATCGCGACCGTGCCGCCGAGCCGGCGCTCCTCGTCGCGCTGCACGTCCGCTTGCGTCACGGAGAGCTGCCAATCGCCGGCACCGCCCTGCCCGCCATCGCCGGACGGCCGGTAATACACGCGCACGTCGCGCAGACGCGCCAGGTCGAGATAGCTCAGCGGGTGCGCCGGATCACGCGGCCCGCGCAGTCCCCCCAGCAGATCATCGAGGGAGCGAACGCTCTGGCCACTGCTCGCCGGCGCTGCCGGCGGCAGGGTGATCGCAACCCCGTGCGCCTCGATGGAGCTTGGTGCAATGACGACATGGGCCAGCGCCGCGGCACTGAAGCCCACGGCGACATCGTCGATGCGAGCGTACTCGGCGCCGTCGTCGCCGCGCACCCGCACGCCCTCCAGCTGCACCAGCAGGCCGCGCTGCCAATCCTGCCACAAAATGCCAAGATCACCGATCTCGAACCGGTAGGGAGTCGCTCCTTCCAGCATTCGCGCAAGCCCTGGCGCCAATGCCCCCAGCGAGACCGGGCCAACCGACAAGCGCAGGGTGATCAGCGCCAGCAGCACCACGATGATCGCCACCGTGCCGGCAAGCAGCCGCACAAACAGATGCACAAGTCGTCCCATTCCCGGTTATTCCTGTTGGGGTTCGCGTCACAGCCGTCGGTGCGCGGCTGGCGGAGTTTGCGCGAAACCGGACGCTTCGGCCATGGATAAGCTTCACCCGTCGTTCTTGCATGGTCTGCTGCCAGCGGCAGCGGACCCCGATCACGCCCAGCGCGGCCTTGAGCGGTGGCGGGATGGGCTGGCTGCCAAGGCCGATCCGGAGGATCGGCGGTGTGCCGATCAGATCTGCGCCGAAGAGCGCGGTGCTTCCCTGGTCCGGGCCATCTTCGGCAACAGCCCTTTTTTGACGCTGATGGCCGAACTGGAGCCGGCTTTCTTCGTCAAGCTGCTGACCGGCGGTCCGGATGCCGCCCAGGCCGGCATCGACGCCGACATGAGGGACCTGCGCCGCTCCGCCGTGGCCGGCAGCGACCCGGGGGCAATGCTGCGGCACGGCAAGCGCCGGCTGGCGCTGATGACCGCGGCTGCCGACATTGCCTCGGTCTGGTCGCTTGAGCAGGTCACCGGGGCCTTGTCGGCTTTTGCCGGGACAGCGATGGACGTGGCGCTCTCCTACCTGCTGGCCAGCGCTGCGGCGCGGAACGAAGTGATTCTCTGCGAGCCATCCGAGCCGCCGCAGCGATCCGGCCTGATCATCCTCGGCATGGGCAAGCTCGGTGCCGGCGAGCTCAACTACTCCAGCGATATCGACCTGATCGTCTTCTGGGATCCAGAACGCCTGCAAACGGCGGTGGCGGAGACCCGCCAGCGCACGGCGGAGCGGCTGGTGCGGGGCCTCGTCCGCCTGATGGCCGACCGGACGCGCGACGGCTACGTTTTCCGCACCGATCTGCGGCTGCGTCCCGACCCCGGCGCAACGCCTGTCGCCATTCCGATCCTCGCGGCGGAGGAATACTACGAGACGCTCGGACAGAACTGGGAGCGGGCCGCCCTGATCAAGGCCCGGCCGGTGGCCGGCGACCGCGCCGCCGGCGAGGAGTTTCTGCGCTGGCTGAAGCCCTTCATCTGGCGCAAAAATCTGGACTTCGCTGCCATCCAGGACATCCATTCGATCAAACGGCAGATCAACGCCTATCGCGGCGGCAGCCGGATCAAGCTTGCCGGCCATAACGTCAAGCTCGGCCGCGGCGGCATCCGCGAGATCGAATTCTTTGCCCAGACACAGCAGCTGATCTGGGGCGGCCGGATCCCCTCGGTCCGCCAGACCGGCACCGTCGCCGCGCTCGCCGCCCTCGCCCACGCCGGCAAGATCAGCAGCAGCGTCGCAACGGAGATGACCGAGGCCTACCGCTATCTCCGGCGTGTCGAGCACCGCCTGCAGATGATCGACGATGCGCAGACACATACGCTGCCGGAAGATCCGGCGAAACTGACCGCGCTCGCCACCTTCCTCGGCTACGCCTCGCTGCAGTCGTTCGCCAATGAACTGCTGGCGACCCTCCGCCGGGTGGAAACCCGGTATGCCGAGCTGTTCGAGGATGCGCCGGCGCTGACACTGCCGGGAGCGATGGGCGGCAACCTCGTCTTCACCGGCGGCGCGGCCGATCCGGAGACGCTGGCGACGCTGCAACGCCTCGGCTTCAGCAACGTCCAAACCATCGATGCGGCCGTCCGCGGCTGGCACCACGGCCGCTGCCGGGCGATGCGCAGCGTCCGCGCGCGCGAGCTGCTGACGGAGTTGCTGCCCCACTTGCTGGGGGCGCTGGCGTCGAAGCCCGATCCTGATGCCGCCTTCCTGGCCTTCGATAGGTTCCTCACCGGCCTGCCGGCGGGCGTGCAGCTTTTTTCGATGTTTCACGCCAATCCGCCGCTGCTCCGCCTCGTCACCGATATCCTCGGCGTGGCACCGGCGCTGGCCGACCACCTGTCGCGGCGCCCGTCGGTGCTGGAAAGCGTGCTTTCCGCACCCGACTTCTTCCAGCCGCCGCCCTCCCTGGACGATCTGGAGGAAGAGTTGCAGGCCGTCCTCGACCAGGCGCGAGATTACGAGGATATGCTGGACCTGGCGCGGCGCTGGGCAAACGATCGCCGTTTCCAGGTGGGGGTTCAGGCGCTGAAGAGCCTCATCGACACGCCGACGGCCGCGGCCGCGTGGTCACGCATCGCCGAGGCCGCCCTGCGGAGGCTGCTGGGGCCGATCGAGGCGGAGTTCGCCCGCAGCCACGGACGCATCGCCGGCTGCGACATGGCGATCCTGGGAATGGGAAAGCTGGGCGGGGCGGAGATGACCGCAACCTCCGACCTCGACCTCATCTTCATCTACTGCACGCCGATCGAGGGCGCCCAGTCGGACGGCCGCCGGCCGCTGCCGGCGCCACAGTACTTCGCCCGGCTGAGCCAGCGGCTGATCAACGCCATCACCGCGCCGATGGCGGAAGGACGGCTTTACGAGGTCGACATGCGGTTGCGCCCCTCCGGGAAGGCCGGCCCGATCGCCGTCAGTTCGACCACCTTTGCCCGCTATCAGCTCGAGGATGCCTGGGTCTGGGAGCAAATGGCGCTGACCCGGGCGCGGGTGATTGCCGGACCGGCCGCCCTCGCCCACGATATCGAGGCGGCGATCCGGACGGTCCTGACCCGGCGCCGCGATCCGCTGGCCCTCGTCTCCGACGTCGCCGAAATGCGCGAAAAGATGGCGGCCGAGCACGCCACCAAGAGCCTGTGGGAGCCGAAGCATCTGCGCGGTGGTCTCATCGACATCGAGTTCATCGCGCAATATCTGCAGCTTCGCGAGGCGCACGCCCATCCGCAGGTGCTTTCCCAAAATACCTTCATCGCCCTCTGCCGCCTGGGCGAGGCCGGCATCCTGCCACCGCAGGCCGCCCGCGAACTGCGCAACGCGTTGACCCTGTGGCAGGCGGTGCAGGCACGGATCCGACTGAACATCGGCGCCGGGATCACCGCCGAAGGGGGCGACGATGCGCCGCGGCCGCTGCGGGTCGCTGTCGACGGCCTCGCCGGCCTCGACTTCCCGACGCTGGTGGCAAGGCTGCATCGTGCCGCCGCCAGCGTCCGCGGACACTTCCGCCGCCTCATCGAGGAGCCCGCCGCGTCGGCGCGCCGCTCAGGGGCCGCGGCTGGTGAGCGGCCGCAACCCGGTCCCTTCATCGGAGAAAGATCATGACCCTTGCCGCAGGTACCCCTCTTCCCGATTTCTCGCTCCCGGTCGACGACGGCGGCACGCTGACGCTGGCCAGCCTCGCCGGCCGGACGACCGTTCTCTATTTCTATCCGAAGGATGACACATCCGGCTGCACCAGCGAAGCCAAGGCCTTCCGCGACGCGCTGCCGGCGTTTACCGAGGCGGGCGTCGCCGTCATCGGCATCTCCGTCGATCCGATCGCCAGCCACATCAAATTCCGCACCAAGCACGCCCTGAACTTCCCACTCGCATCGGACAGCGAGAAAGCACTGGCGACGGCGTTGGGCCTGTGGGTGGAAAAGAGCATGTACGGCCGGAAGTACATGGGCCTGGAGCGGACCACCCTGCTCATCGGCGGCGACGGCGTCATCCGCCACGTATGGCGCAAGGTGAAAGTGCCCGGCCATGTGGCTGATGTTTTGCAAGTGGCGCGCGGACTGGCGGCGGAGCAGGCCGCCTCTGCCTGAGCGCTCTCGCGGTGCACAGCCGGTACGCGCCGCGTTGCGTGCCCCTGGCTATTCTGCTAGGCGTGCGGGCAAAGGGGAGGCGGCGGACAAGTTCCATGCCGCGATAAGTATGGGCTTCGCCCGGTTGACCGATAGGCCGTGCCACACGGGAGACTATGATGTCAGAGACCGAAATCGATAAACCCGCCGTTCTCGCCGTTCTCAACCAGATTCTCGAGGCCGAGCTGGCCGGCGTCGTCCGCTACACCCACTACTCGCTGATGGTCTACGGCTATGGCCGCATCCCGATCGTCGACTGGCTCCGCGGTCAGGCGAGCGAGTCGCTGCTGCACGCCCAGGAGGCCGGTGAGTACATCACGTCGATGGGAGGTCATCCCTCGCTCGGCATCGGCAAGCTGCTGGAAAGCGAGAAGCACGATATCGGCGCCATTTTGCGTGAGTCGCTGGAGCATGAGCGCTCGGCGCTGACGCTCTACCGCTCGCTGCTCAAGCTCGTCGAAGACCGGGAGATCATGCTCGAGGAATACGCCCGCCAGATGGTGGCGGCGGAAAGCAAGCACGTCACCGAAGTCGACAAGATGCTGCGCATGCCGGGAGAGCTGGAGCCGTTCACGATGTAAGGGTTCCGCATCCTGATCGTCAGCTAGCGACACCCAGCGGTCGTCCCGACCGTTTTTCCCGCCCTTCGCTCCGGCGAGTGCCGCGAAGCAGCCCCCTGCCGCAGCCGATCCCGCGGCACTGAACTGCTTCGGCCCGTGTCAAGGTTCGCGATGTGCTCCCAGTCAGTCAAGCGGAGCCATCCGGGCGGGCGTTCGCCGACAGCGGCGGGAATTCCGGGTCGTCACGGTCCTCCCGGCGGACGGCCGGGTTATACTTCAGGCAGTTGGGCACGCAGGCACACTCGCGACCGATGCGCATTGGCGCGATCTTTTCCTGATCGCGCAACTGATAGAGGCGGGGTACCACCTTGTCCCGCAGCCCCTCGGGATCGATGGTGTTGACGTAGATCCGGGTGCCACCCTCGAACCCGGCGGGATTGGAGATGCGCCATTTGATCAGGATCCGCCAGGGCATCGAGGTATCGGCATCCGGCGGCTTGTAGTGCCACTCCTCGTTGCACGGGATCGCCGATCCCATCGCCGCGTGGCAGCCGTGGACCAGATCGGAGATGCCGCGCAACTGCTCCGCCGTGTGGTTCCACGGCTGGCTGCGCTCCCCTTTCGAGTAGATCTCCAGCGTCGGAAAGCGGTGGCCAAAGCCGGCGAAGGCGATCGCGTGGTCGTTCTCGGCGAAGACGAGGTTGCGGTAGCCGGCAAAATTGACCGCCACCTCGTTGTAGATGTTGGGATTGGCCCGGGCGAGGCGGATCTCCATGTCGTTGTAGACGCCGCGCTCGTCGATCGCCACCAGCTGCTTGTGCAGGTGGTCGAACGAGGCGCCGGCCGCCGCCAACCAGTTCTGGAACACCGCGACGTAGCGCACGTAGCGGTTCTCCAGATAGATGTCGCGCAGCGCATCGATGGTGAACCGCAGGTACTGGTAGTGCACGTCCGACGACAGCGCGCCGGAGGAAGCCAGTTCGCTGTCGTGCGTCGCCCCCTCGACGAAGTGCCGCCGGCCGATGATCAGCTCATGGCCGCCGCCGAAGAAGGCATTGGCTGCGGCCAGCTTGTCTTCTACCGGCATCGCTGCCAGCGCCGCTGCGTCAACGCCGGACAGCCGCATCCGCGCCTCGATGACGGCGAGGACATGCCTGCGGCCGGCTTCGCTGGCGATGTAGGCGCGCTTGCGGGCCGCCAGCGGCTCGGTCAATTCGTGACCGAAGTTCTTCTGCCAGTAGTCCCAGGAGACGATCTCGAACAGGTTGGGAACCCGGCGAAACTCGGCCTGCGTTTCGAACAGCTGTTCGACCGGCAGCGCTTTCAGCGTCTGCCAGCCGTCGCCGGTGCGGACCAGCCGTGCTTTCTCCGGCGGTGTCTCCAGCAGCCGCGTCGCACAGAATGCGCAACTGGCGTCGTGCTGTCCGGCGCCGATCGGCGCTCCGGACTTGCCATGGTTGCCGAGCGGCCGGTGGCCGCGCCCCGGCACCGTCCATACCTCGGTGCCGGTGAACGGGTTCATCTGCTTGACGGTGCCGTCCGACATCCGCTGCAGGTAGCTGGACGGGTGGATCTCGGGAAACATGCTGCGCGTCTTCCCTGCGCCGGCTCCGCCGGCGCCTCTCAGCCTCGTGAGCGGGTAACCAGCCGGAGGCCGCGGAACACACCGGCATCGGCATCGAATCGAAAAACCCCCGGAGCCGTCGCCCGGCCGCGAAGGACCGCCACCACCAACCAGATCAGGTCCGGCTCGAACGCCATCGCCGCGTCTTGTGCGGAAGGTTCATCCGGACCATCCGGGTGAGAATGGTAATGACCGACAATATCCCTGCCGGTGCCGCGCAGCGTTCGCATCAGCGACAGCCGCAACGTCGGATCGACCTCGAACCGGCGGCGACGCTCGCCGGCGATGTTCGTGCTCGCTGCCGCCTCGTCGATCTGCACGGCGGCCTCAGTGCGACGTCCGACCAGCAGGCCGCAGCACTCCTCCGGGTATGCACCCTCGGCGGCCATGGCGATGCGGCCGAGGATGCCGCTGCTGGTGACAACGATCACGGCGCCAGCACGATGCTGCCGAGCAGCCGGCCGGCGGCATCGAACACGATGATCCGCTCGCAGAGGCCGGTCGGCCCAGTGCGCACGTAAAGCCGGTCTCCCGCCGGGCGCATCTCGACCGCGGTGCATCCCGGCGGCAGCGGAACGCGGACTTCGCCAAAGGCTGCCGGCGGCGCGGCCGGAACTGTCCCCGAACCCGCCAGCGGTGGCGCAACCGCCGATGGCCCGGTATCGTCAGCCGGATCGGCTCGCTTTAATTTCGTGTAGAATCCCCAGCCCAGCAGGCCGATGCTGATGACGATCAGCACGCCGAGCCCGACAACGACCAGCTTGAGCGCCTGCATGCCGTTTTGTCCGCCGGAAAGCATCCCTTGCGTCACCACTTACACCGTCGTGGTCGAGCCCGACAAGGCAGGAAGCCGCCTCGACCGGTTCCTTGCCGACAGCCTGCCAGACCTCTCCCGCACCCGGCTGCAGTCGCTGATCACGGCCGGCCGCGTCTCGCACGGTGAGGGCACGGCCGTCGATCCGGCAATGCGGGTTCGTCCAGGACAGGCTTTTGCCGTCACGGTGCCGCCGCTGCCGCCGGAGATGCCGCAGCCGCAGGCCATCCCGCTCGACGTCGTCTATGAGGACGAGCACCTGCTGGTGGTCGACAAGCCGGCCGGCCTCGTGGTCCATCCCGGCGCCGGCAATCCCGACGGCACCCTGGTAAACGCGCTACTGGCGCACACCGGCGGCAGGCTGTCGTCGATCGGCGCGCCGCTACGGCCGGGGATCGTCCACCGCATCGACAAGGACACCAGCGGGCTGCTGGTGGTGGCGAAAACCGATGCCGCCCACCGCGACCTCGCCGTACAGTTCGCCCGGCACTCTGTGGAACGGACCTATCACGCGATCGTGGCTGGTCAGCCAAGGCCGCCTGAAGGGAAAATTATCCGAGCAATCGCGCGCGGCCCTGATCGCATTCGCATGACGACGGTGGAACGCGGCGGCAAGTCTGCGGTTACATATTATCGTACGATGGTTGCTTATGGCGCGTGTGCCAGCCTTGTCCAGTGTCGGCTGGCGACGGGCAGAACACATCAGATCAGGGTACACATGGCGTTCATTGGACATCCAATCGTCGGAGATCCAGTGTACGGCAAGCGTGGCATGGCGCTTGCCCAGGGCACTGACGGCGCCGTACCGCGGCTTTCACGGCAGGCGCTTCACGCGTGTTTGATAGGGTTTCGCCATCCCCATACCTTTGAAACGCTCCGTTTTCAATCAGCGATGCCATCTGATATCAATGAGTTAATTAAGACTTTAGAGTCTCTTTAACGCGTGCTATACTGAAGTCCAACAGTTGGATATGATCGTATAGGAGAACGTGGAGAAAGCGAAGAACGGTGGAGGGATTTCGCTAAAAGCTGGGAAGGAGGACTAAGAGATGCCGGGACCCACGTTGGAACTGGGCATTTCACCAGATCGGAATCTCGCCCGGTATCTGCAGAGCATCCGCAAATTTCCGATGTTGGAACCCTCGGAAGAGTTTGCGCTGGCCAAGCGCTGGGTAGAGCACGGGGACGAGAAGGCCGCACACAAGCTGGTTACCAGCCATCTGCGGCTGGTGGCAAAAATTGCGATGGGTTACCGCGGCTATGGTTTGCCGCTGGGCGAGCTGATTTCTGAAGGCAACGTGGGCATGATGCAGGCAGTCATGCGGTTCGATCCGGACCGCGGCTTTCGCCTCGCCACGTATGCCATGTGGTGGATCAGGGCGTCGATTCAGGAGTACATCCTGCACTCCTGGTCACTGGTAAAGATGGGCACGACGGCGGCGCAGAAAAAGCTGTTCTTCAACCTGCGCAAGCTGAAGGGACAGATGCAGGCGATCGATGAGGGCGACCTCTCGCCGGAGCATGTCAACACCATCGCCACCAAGCTGAACGTCTCCGAGGCAGACGTGGTTCAGATGAACCGCCGCATCGGCAACCCGGACACCTCCCTCAACGCGCCGCTCCGCGAAGAGGGCGATGGCGAGTGGCAGGACTGGCTGGTCGATCAGGACGAGGGCCAGGAGGTTCGGCTTGCCGGTTCGGAAGAGCTGAGCACCCGCCGCCGCCTGCTCGCCGGCGCCATGCAGACGCTGAGCGACCGCGAGCGGCAGATCGTTTCCGAGCGGCGTCTGAAGGAAAATCCGACGACGCTGGAACACCTCAGCCAGAGGTTTGGCATCTCGCGCGAGCGCGTCCGTCAGATCGAGGTGCGCGCGTTCGAAAAGTTGCAGAAGTCGGTGAAGAACGCCGTCATCGAGCAGCGGCTGTCGCACTGACAGGCTCCGCGGCATACCCGGCGACAGGGCCGGGTATGCCAAAGATATGCCTTCGGCTCTCCTCTCACAGCATCATCGCTCAGAACCTGATCCTGCGCCGCTGCGTCGACCGGGCCTCTTGCCAGCGACGCCGCGGAGGTGTTCAGTTGCGCCCGCGGCGCCGCCGCGAAAGCCGCTGATATCAAGGAACTGCCGATGCCGCTCACCGTCGCCATCCAGATGGACCCGATCGAACGGATCGACATCGATGCCGATTCGACCTTCGCGCTGGCGCTGGAGGCGCAGCGGCGCGGCCACATGCTATGGCACTACCTGCCGCAGGACCTGACCTTCTCAGCCGGCTCGGTGTTCGCGCGAGCGCGGCCGCTGGAAGTGAAGCGGGAGCGTGGCGACCATTTCCGGCTGGGCGGTGAGGAAGTGCTCGACCTCGGTTCTCTGGACATGGTGCTGATGCGCCAGGATCCGCCGTTCGACATGGCCTACATCACCGCGACCCACATCCTGCAGCACATCCACCCGAAGACCTTCGTCGTCAACGATCCCATCGAGGTGCGCAACGCGCCGGAGAAGCTGTTCGTCACCCATTTCCCCGAGCTGATGCCGCCGACGCTCATTACCTCCGACCGGGCGGCGATCCGCGCCTTCCGCGAGGAACACGAGGATATCATCCTGAAGCCGCTTTTCGGCAACGGCGGTGCCGGCGTCTTCCATGTCGATTCCGACGACGACAACCTCAACGCGCTGCTGGAGATGTTCACCCAGTTCTACCGCGAGCCGATCGTCGTCCAGCGCTACCTGCCGGAGATCCGTGAAGGCGACAAGCGCATCATCCTCATCGACGGCAGGGCCGCCGGCGCCGTCGCCCGCGTGCCGAAGCCGGGTGAGGCGCGCGCCAACCTCCACGTCGGCGCCCGCGCCGAGAAGACCACGCTGACCGCGCGCGACCGCGAGATCTGCGAGACCATCGGCCCCGAGCTTAGCAAGCGCGGCCTGCTGTTCGTTGGCATCGATGTGATCGGCGAGTACCTCACCGAGATCAACGTCACCTCGCCCACTGGCATCCAGGAAATCGGCCGCTTCGACGGCGTCTCGCTGGAAGCCCAGCTCTGGGACGCGTTCGAGATGCGGCGGCGGCCAAACGAAGCCTGACGCACCGGGATCTTTGATCAGGACTTGCGTATGCCCCTTTCCCTGGCCTTCCGGGAGTACGGATCTGGGCCGCCGCTGGTGATCCTGCACGGGCTGTTCGGCTCGCAGCGGAACTGGCAGTCAATGGCCGAGCGGCTGGGCCGGCACTACCGGGTGTTTGCCTGCGACCTGCGCAACCACGGCGACTCGCCATGGGCGCCCTCGATGCGCTTCGAGGAGATGGCCGACGATCTGGAAGCGCTGATCGAGGGCAAGGGTCTCGCCCCGGCGACGGTGCTGGGGCACAGCGTCGGCGGCAAGACGGCGATGCTGACGGCACTGCGCCATCCCGATGTGGTCGACGCGCTAATCGTCGTCGATATCGCCCCCGTCACCTACGAGGAGCTGTTCCTCGCCTACATCGCCGCGATGCAGGCCGCCGACCTCGGCCCCGGCTGCCGCCGCGGCGATGTCGAGGCGGCGCTGGCCGCGGCGGTACCAGACACCGCCACCAGGCTGTTCCTGCTGCAGAACCTGGAGGAGCAGCCGGCGGGGGGCGGCTTTGCTTGGCGGGTCAACCTTGAGGCACTCGCGGCGAACATGCCGGCGTTGCTGGGGTTTCCGGACACCGAGGAGCTGGCCTACGAGGGCCGGGCGCTATTCCTTTCCGGCGCGGCCTCCGGCTACATCGGCCGCACCCATCAGGGCGCCGTCTGGGACCGGTTCCCGCAGGCGGAGTTCACCGTCATCAAGGACGCCGGCCATTATCCGCACGTCGAGCAACCCGACGCCTTCTACGACCGCGTCACTCTGTTCCTCGACAGCGCCTACGCCTGACGCTTGCGGCGCCTTCCGGTCGGGCGCCCCCTATTGCGGCATGCGTACCCGCCAGAGGCTTTGCTTGCCGCCGTACTCCAGCACGTAGATGTCGCGGCCGATGATCTCAGCATCGATGGGATTGCTGAAGCCGCCGACGATGCGAGTGGCACGCAACGTGTAGGCGCCGGCACCCTTGGTCAGGGCAAGGTGCAGCAGATCCTGGCTCGGATCCTTGAACGGCCCGGCAATCCGGTCGCCGGTAGCCGAACCCTTCGTCCAACTCAGCATGAAGCCGCCTCCACGATAGGGCGCCGCCAGCACGCGCGCGCGATCGAAGACGAGACCGAGCGGACTGCGGTGCGGCGTGAAGGTACTGAACGGCAGCCCTTGCGCGCTCGCGTCCTTCACCGTGCCATCGACAGGATCGCGGTACTTGTCGGCATCCGGTCCCAGGTTGCGGATCGGCTCGACGAACGGGATCGCCGGCCGCGGCGGGTAGCTGGGATCGTTGTAGTAGTAGCCCTTTTTCACCGCATCGGAGAACGGGTTGAGCAGGCGGTCGGCCGCTGGTTTGTAGTTCTTATACTGCATCGGGTTATCGTTACCGCCGATGCGCCAGGGAAAGCCGTAGTGCCGGCCTTGCTGCAGCCAGTTCAGCTCCTCCGGATCGTCGCGGCCGGGTCCATTCTCGGTGCCGATGAGATCGCCGTTGGGCGCGAAGGCGAAATCGAAAGTATTGCGGGTACCTTCGGCAAAGACGTAGCCCTGACTTTTCAGCCACGCCCGGTCGTCCCGCAGCAGCAGATCCTTTTTGGAGGTGGGCAGCCGCAGGATGCAGGCGGTCAGCCCGCTCTCGCGCAGGCCGGGATAGAGGCCGCCCGCCGTCTGAATCTCGCCGTGATCGGTGCGCGAGCCGCTGTTGACATAGATGTAGCGGCCGGAAGGATCGACGATGATGCCGTTGAAGCGGTGGTCGTAGGCGGTGGCGCTGCGCGGGTAAGGATCGCTCCGGGCAACTACCGACCAGATGCGGGGGCTGCCGACCGGTTTGACCCCTTTGACGATCGTCGCCCGCGTCTGTGTACCGGGCACGTCCTCGTTGTTGACCAGGAAGAAGGTCCCCTGCGGGCCGATGGCAAAGCCCTGCAGCCACGTCTGCCCATGGTCACCGGCGTCCGCTACCAGCGTCTGGGTCCCGTTGGCAAGATTGACCTGATAGATCTGGCCGCCGCGCTTGACGTAGTAGAGGGACCCATCGCTCGGATCACGGGCGAGACGGATGGAATCGGAGCCGCCGCCGACGGTATCCATCACCTTGGACAGGGTGATGTTTGCTCGCAACGATTGCGGCGCCGCCGCAGCGGGATCAGGCCCGCCGAGCACCGCCGTGAGCAGCAGCAGGAGCGTCGCTGGACTGCGGACGCCCCGCAAAAAAGCCTTCGCAGCGGCTGCGGCTCCGTCGATCATTTTCTGTCCCCCCGTTTGGCAACTCAGCGCATCACCCTACCAGGAAAATGTCTGAATTTCAGCCAAATGCGGCAACAGCGGCCGTCCCAACGGGCGCCCGAAACGGACTGTCGCATGGCCATCTCAGCCAGCCAGCGCCGCGTCGCGGATATCTGCCGCCAGTTGATCGACGCATGAAACGTCGGAATCCCAAGCGAACATGAAGCGGGGGCCGCCGCCGATGAATGTGTAGAAGGACCACCCGCGCGCTCGAATGTTCTCCACCAGCGGTGGCGGGGCCTGCAGGAAGACGGCATTGGCCTGAACCGGAAACATCAGCTCAACGCCCGGCAGCCCCTCGATCTGCGCCGCCAGCCGCGTCGCGCAAGCATTGGCGTGACAGGCATTGGCAAGCCAAGCGCCGCTCTCCAGCAGGCCGATCCAGGGAGCTGCGAGAAAGCGCATCTTGGAGGCGAGCTGCCCCGCCTGCTTGCAGCGATAGTCGAAATCCTGTGCCAGCGCCCTATCGAAGAACAGCACCGCTTCGCCGACAGCCAGCCCGTTCTTCGTGCCGCCGAAGCAGAGAACATCCACCCCCGCCCGCCAGGTGATGTCGGCGGCGGCGCAGCCCAGCGTCGCGCACGCGTGCGCGAAGCGCGCCCCATCCATGTGCAGTTTGAGGCCATAGGCACGACAGGCCGTCGAAAGCCCGCGGATCTCGTCGGCCGTATACACCTGTCCCGTTTCCGTCGGCTGGGTGATCGTCACCACGCGCGGCTTCGGAAAATGAATATCGCAACGGCTGCCGGCGATGCTGCCCACGGCATCCGGCGTCAGCTTGCCATCCAGCGACGGTGCGCAGAGCAGCTTCGAGCCATTCGAGAAGAACTCGGGCGCACCGCATTCGTCGGTCTCGACATGGGCCAACGAAGAACAGATTACGCCATGATAGGACTGGCAGAGCGCAGCCAGCGCCAGCGAATTGGCGGCGGTCCCATTGAAGACGAAGAAGACCTCGCAATCGATCTCGAACAGCGCGCGGAAGGCATCGGAGGCGTGCTGTGTCCACGCGTCCTCGCCGTAGGAAGGAGCAGAGCCCTGGTTCGCGAGCGCCATTGCAGCCCACGCTTCCGGGCAGATTCCGGCGTAGTTGTCGCTGGCAAACTGCTGCTGGCGGAGCCCCACGCTTACGCTGGTTCCCAGCCCGGCGGCGCCAGTTCGAACCCCTCGAAACGGAACGCCGGCACCGTCGTGCAGCCGACCAGCGCGAACGTCCCGAGCGGCCGCGCCGCCTGCCAGGCACCTGCCGCAACAATGGCGTGGGGTACCTGCCCGTGCAGCGGATCGGCACCGAGGGTGACGGTGTGAACCACCCCGCCTTTTGATGGCACGATCGACAGCAGCAGCGGATCGCCCAGCGAAAAGTGCCAGATTTCGGTGGCGTCGATCCGGTGCCAGTGCGACCGTTCGCCCGCCTTCAACAGGTAGAGAATATGGGCAGTGTGCTCGCGGCCGTCGGCGGCCGGCCGGTCGCGAAACGTCTCGCGATACCAGCCGCCTTCCGGGTGAGCGACAAGACCGAAGCGGCTGATGATCGCTTCAACGTCCATGTCTCAGTTCACGACCCTAGAACCGGTAGCCCACGTAACCGCCGCCGAAGAGCTGGTTCTTGCTGCCCACTTCGCGGGTCACCGGGCTCGATCCGGCATCGCTGACCAGCCGCTCGTAGGTGCCGACGGCACCGGTGAACCAGTGGTCGGTGAATTGCCAGCGGGCGCCCAGCGTCAGGCCGACATCCTTGAAGCCGGCGTCAGCCGAACGTTCGCGCAGGCCGCTGCGCGCTGCCTGACCGGCATCGACGCCGAAGTAGGTGTCCATATAGTTGTCGCTGGCATAGTCGGCGTAGAAGCGGCCGCTCAGCGTCACCTTGTCGGTGACGGCATTCTTGTAGGTCATGCCCGGCTGAATCCACCAACCATTGTACGAATCGGTGAAGTCGGCAGCACCGGAGAACTCCGCCGCGATGCCCTGCCGCGGCAGATCCACCGGCAGCCAGTACCGCAGGAACGCACCCGCTTCCCCGGCAGCGTCGATCTTGCCCAGACGCCGAACAGCCTGGCTTTCCACATGATCCCGCTCGGCACGGTAGGTGAGCATCGGCCCCACCTCGATACCCTGCCACGGCAGCACGTTGACCCGCACCTGATATGTCCGGCTACCGGGGTTCGGCCCGAACTCCAGATACTGCGGGAAGTCCTTGTAGTGCAGGCGGCCGAACGGGGTGATGCTGGCCTTATAGGAGTCGGAGCCCTCATAATCCGGGCCGGCGCCGATGCCGATGCCGACAGCCCCGTTGATGATCCCAGAGCTGACGCTGTCCGGCGCCGCGGTATCGGCGTCCGTATCACCGAAATCACCGACACCGATCGCGGCCGATTGGGCTTGGCCGGCGGCGAAGGTCACGCTGACCGCGACCGCGAACGCCGCCATGAAACTCTTACGCATTCTCTATCACCATCTTGAGTGACGTTAGATACAAACGTACGCTGTAGCGGGCGCCACAATGCAGCCAAAAGGGGGTTTTGGCTCCCCACGAGGCGCTGTTGTTGCACGTGAGCAACAGTGATGCATCACCGGCCTTATCGGCGACATTACCGGGCGGAGGTGTGAGGGATGGTGGGGAGGTTAAGCCGGCGACGAGGTGCCGGCCATGGGTAGCGGCGTTATTGGTTGGGCGAGCGCATGATCGACTTGATCGGCCCGCGCGGCCTTCCGGAGAGTTCTGCGATCTTACGGTCCTGGGCTTCGATCAGCCAGCGCGCCGGTGCATCGCCGTCCAGGCCTTCCAGTTCCTCCCGTGCGATCTTGCGGTTCGAACTTCGCGAGCCGTCCTCATAGACGACGTCGAATAGCACGAACGCGTTGTCAGACGATTTTCGCCGGCTGCCGGCGTCAGGCCTCCTGCGCGCCATCTCCTTCTCCTTGCATATGCCGGGAATACATCAGCGGCCGGACACCGGCGTCTGCGCATAACGCGCACACCGAGGCCCGGCTCGCTTCACGCAGATTATCGATGTCGAGCCAAGCGATCCGGCAGTTCAGCCGGCGCCAGCGATGGTCACTGCTTCCCGCCCCTTGGGCGTGTCGACCACCCCCATTGCGACGCGCTGGCCCTCTGCGAGGTTGCCCAATCCCGACCGCTCCAGCACGGAGATGTGCAGGAAGACGTCCTTGCCGCCGTCATCGCAGGCGACGAAGCCGAATCCCTTCTCCGTGTTGAACCATTTCACCGTCCCGACCATCTCGACGGCGCTCGACAGATCGACAGTCCGGCGCGAGTGCGCGCCGCCACCGCCGTGGCCGCCGCCGCTTGGGCGACGGACTGCCGCTTGGCTGACGCCGCTGTCGTCCACCTCCAGCAACCGCGTGATCTGCGGCCCCTTGGCACCCTGGCCGACGATCACCTTCAGCTTTGCCCCTGGCTGGATGGTCTCGAGACCAGCGGCCTGCACCGCCGCCACATGGATGAAAGCATCGCCGGAACCGTCCGCCAGCTCCGCGAAGCCGAAGCCCTTCTCCGGGTTGAACCACTTCACCGTCGCCTCGGAGGTCGGCCCTTCGACCGGCGTCGTGTCCCGCGGGAAGTCGCCGAACGGCCGTCCGCCCGGTGGGCGTATGCCCCGCGTCTCTCGGGAAAACGGCTCGTCGTCGTCAAAGCCGCGGCGGCGTGGTTCCCGAAACCCCTTACCTTTTCGCATCATTGCTCATCATCACCTTGTTCACGTCACTTTCCAACGTCACGGCTTCGGCCGGCCCCTCTTCCCGCGCCGCTTTCCGCCGTGCCGTCTCTTCCTGCTGCTGCTTCAGTTTTTCCTGCTTTTTTTGTTGCTTGGCGCGGTTCCGTTCGGCTCTCTGCTGGTTATAGTTCGGCCTGAAGCCCATCGAACCTCTCTCCGTCTGCTAAACAATACCACGACGGGGAAGGCAGATATCCTCTCTGTCGCGGAGCAAGCCAACGTTACCGGCGACGCCCGGCAGGCGTTGCCGGGCTGGCCGGCCGCCGGCCTTTAGGGTCGGCCGCCATCTAGCCCCACGGTACGGCAATTCGCCGAAAAGCGGAGTCTGCCTTGGGAATGACGCAATTGCCATGCGGGTCACCTCTGCTGGCTCCCTGGCCAGCCAGCCCTGCTGACCGCACAGGCCAGCGCCCGGCCTCGGCCCTGCCAGCACACTGCCGCCCAGCCGAAACCTCCCCCGAAAACGCGGCAGGACGCCCGTTGATCCATTGTACCCGCGCGATACGGCAACAAGCCGCAACCTCCGGAAACGTTTCTCCGTCCGGACCCGCGCTTAATCTATCGTTCGCTGCCGCAATGGGCAAGCCAGTGGGTGCTAACATTTGCGTACAACGCGCAGATTTTCCAGGTTCGGGGTGGAAATGAGGGTCGCATAAGGTCGCGCACGCTCAACCGCATCATAACGACCAGGCCACTCGTGCGAGACGGCGGCTTGACGTCACCTTCGGAATGCGCGATGCCCACGGGTGAATTCGGTGGGAAGAAGGGCCAAGGCGCCGATGTTCGAGGCGATGAACCTGGCGATTCTCATCGGTGCCGGCCTCATAGCCATCTCGACATTCACCAGCCTCATCTCCTTCCGTATCGGCGCGCCGCTGCTGCTGGTGTTTCTCGCCGTCGGCCTCGGTGCCGGCATCGATGGACCGGGAGGGCTGGTGTTCGACGACGCTCCCGCCGCCTACTTCATCGGTTCGCTGGCGCTCGCCGTCATCCTGTTCGACAGCGGCTTCAATACCCGGCTCCGCTCGATACGCATAGCCCTGGCGCCGGCTCTGGTGCTGGCCACAGTCGGCGTCGTCCTCACCGCCAGCTTCGTGGGTATCGCCGCGCACTTCCTGCTGCCGCTATCTTGGCCGGAAGCCCTCCTGCTCGGCGCCATCGTCAGCTCGACCGACGCCGCCGCCGTGTTCTTCTTGCTGCGGGTCGGCGGCATAACGGTGCGCGAGCGGGTCCGCTCGACGCTGGAGATCGAATCCGGCTCGAATGACCCGATGGCGATCTTCCTGACCATCACCCTGGTCGAACTCATCGTCAGCGGCGCAGCGCCGGAAGCGGCGGGATGGGAAGTGCTTATCGCCTTCGGCAAGCAGATGGGTATCGGCCTGATCAGCGGCTTCGCCGGCGGCCAGTTCATCATCTTTGCCATCAGCCGGCTGAAGCTGGAGGTCGGACTCTATCCGATCGTCGTCCTAAGCCTCGCGCTGTGTCTGTTCGCGGCGACCGGCATGGTCGACGGCAGCGGGTTCGTCGCCGTCTACGTTGCCGGGATCATGGCCGGGAACTCGCGCCTGCATGCGCTGCCGCTGCTGCGCCGGTTTCAGGATGGCATGACTTGGTTCAGCCAGATCGCGATGTTCCTGACGCTCGGCCTGCTGGCAACGCCGTCGCAGTTCCTCGACGTCGCGTTGCCGGCGGTCCTGCTGGCGCTGTTCCTCACCCTGATCGGCCGGCCACTGGCCGTCTGGCTGTCGTTGCTGCCGTTCGGCTTCTCCCGCAACGAGACGACCTTTGTCGCCTGGGTCGGCCTGCGCGGCGCCGTCTCCATCCTCCTCGCCATCCTGCCGATCGTCGCCGACCTGCCCAATGGCAAGCTGCTGTTCAACGTCACCTTCGTCATCGTGCTGGCCTCGCTGCTGGTTCAGGGCTGGACGATCGGGCCGATGGCGCGCTGGCTTGGCCTGATCGTGCCGCCTCGCTTCGGCGCCCTCGATCGCGTCGAGCTGGAGCTTCCCGGCCGCGCCAGCCACGAGCTCATCGCCTACCGGATCGCGCCCGACAGCCCGGTCGCCTCGGGCGAGCGCATCCCCCGCTGGGCGAGGCCTTCGCTCATCGTCCGCGACGGCCGCTCCATCCGCCTGCATGAAGCGGGCCGGCTGCGCGCCGGCGACTATGTCTACATCTTCGCGCAGCCGAAGCTGGTGCACCTGCTCGACCGCCTGTTCGCCCGCCCGGCGGCGCTTGATCCGGGCGATCGCGAGTTCTACGGCGACTTCCGCATCGACCCGGCAACGAAGATGATGGAACTGGCGGAGGTCTACGGGCTGGCGATCACCGCGACGGATGGACCTCTGACGGTGGGCGAGTTCATGGGCCGCCGCCTCTCAGGAGCCGAGGTGGGCGACCGCGTACCACTGGAGGATGTCGAGCTGATCGTGCGCGATGTCGGGCCAAGCCGCGAAGTCACGCAGATCGGCCTCGCCGTCGAACCCAGCCGGGCGGCGCGTCCCAAGCTGCCGCTGTTCCAGACCCGCGACGAAATCATCGCCGCCGTCCGCAGGTGGTGGCGGGAGCAGCGCAAGCGGCGCGAAAGGCTGCGCGAACTGCCGTAGCGCCCGCGCCGGGGAAGCGCCGTCGACGTCCCCTTGTCAGCCGCGCTCGTGGCCGGTGACGATCAAGCGGCAGCGCAGGCGGTGCGTCAGCCCTGGCGGGTCTTGTAGCGCGGCTGCTTCTTGTTGATGACGTAAAGACGACGCTTGCGCCGAACCACGAGGCAGCTCCGCTCGCGCGTCTTCGCCGACTTGATTGAATGTCTGATCTTCATGACGCCCGTCCAATACATCCCCGTCGTCGCGCCGGCCTGCCGGCTGCAAGGCCCGGCACCATACCCAGCAGCGGCGTACGGGTCAACAGCGCCGCTGGATCCACAGGGTCGCCAACGGCCAGGAGAGATGGATGGCACCACGCGAACCTGAGTGCAGAAAACCCGGCCCCTTGCTACAGGGGGCGCCTCTGCAGCAGAATTGCCGTGCCCCCGCACGGAAGCGGACGGCGCTTCCATCGCGGTTTCCCCCTGTGAAGTACGCGACTTCTGCCATCGCCGCCCGGTGGGGCTGCGCCTACTTCTTCTCCATCAACGGCCTTGCCTACGGCAGCATCGTCGCCCGCATGCCCGTCCTCAAGGCACAGGCGGCGCTCGACGCCGGTGAACTGGGCCGCGCGATCTTCTGCCTCGGCATCGGCGGCCTCCTCGCCTTTCCCCTCGCCGGCGTCCTACAGGGGCGGATCGGCAGCAAGGCGGTTGCCAGCATGGGCGCCATCCTGCTGCTGCTCGCCTGGCCTGCCGTCGGTCTCGCCGCCGGGTGGTGGAGCCTCGCCGCCGCCTTCTTCGTCTTCGGCTTCGCCAATGGCACGCTCGAGGTGGGCGGCGGCGTGCAGGCGGTGACGCTCGAGAAGGCCGGCGGCGCCCCGGTGATGTCGGGGCTGTTCGCGCTCTACAGTCTCGGCAACCTCGCCGGTGCGGTCCTCTCGGCGGCGCTCTCGGGTCTGCCGCTGGTCACCCACTACGGCCTGCTGGCGTCGGTCTCGCTGCTGGCACTGCCGCTGGCGGCACGGCGGCTGCTGCCGGACGGCCGCGGCACCCGCGGGCGGCAGGCAGAGCAGGCCCGCCTCCGTCTGCCGCCGCTGGCGCTCCTCGCCATCGCCGGCCTCGCCTTATGCGCGATGGTGGCGGAGGGCGCGGTCTCCGACTGGGGCGCCCTGCTGATGAAGGCGCGGCACGCCAGCTCCGATGCCCTCGCGGCGCTCGCATACGCCGCCTTTTCGGCGACGATGATCCTCGGCCGCCTGTTCGGCGACCGGCTGCGCGCCGCCTGCGAGACGGTCGTGCTGGTCCGGATCATGGCGCTGATCGCTACCGCCGGCATGCTCACCGCCATCGCCGCGCCGCACGCCGCACTCGGCATCGCCGGCTTTGCCGCCGCCGGCCTCGGCCTCTCGGTCATCGCGCCGATCATGTTCAGCACCGCCGGCCGCCACCCGGCGGTCGATCCCGGCGTTGCCATCGCTTCGATGACCACTCTCGGCTATGGTGGCCTGCTGCTCGGGCCCGCCGGCATCGGCTTTCTTGCCGACAGCATCGGGCTGCCGGCGGCGATGCTGTCGGTTGCCGGCCTGTGCGCCGCCATCGCCCTGCTCGCCGGCACCGTGCGCCGCTGACGGTGTCCCAGCTCCGGCCGGACGCCTGGTTACGAGGACGATCATGAGCCATCCTGCCCTCATCCCCGGAGCGACCGCGGTCGTGACCGGCGGCGCCTCCGGCATCGGCCTTGCGGCCGCCAAGCGCTTTGCCGCCCTCGGGCTGCGCATCTGCATCGCCGACCTCGGCACCGACCGGCTCGGCGCTGCGGTAGCGGCAATCGCCGCCCACGCCGCCGGCGGCAGTTCGGAGGTGATGGCGGTCGAGGCGGACGTTTCGCGCCCCGCCGACGTGGCCTCCCTGGCGGCCGCGGTCGGCGAGCGCTTCGGCGGGACCGATGTGCTGATGAATAACGCCGGCATCGGTCCGGCCAGCACGATCTTCGGGCCGCCGGACGCCTGGCAACGCATCCTCGACGTCAACCTGTGGGGCATCATCCACGGCGTGCAGACCTTCGTGCCGAAGATGCTCGAACGCGGCCGGCCGGGCTTGGTCATCAACACCGGCTCGAAGCAGGGAATCACGACGCCTCCCGGCAACCCCGCCTACAACGTCGCCAAGGCCGGGGTGAAGGTGGTCACCGAGGCGCTGCAGCACGAGCTGCGCAATATCCCCGGCTGCCGGCTCAGCGCCCACCTGCTGATCCCCGGCTTCGTCTTCACCGGCATGACGACAGGCGCGGGGACGCAGAAGCCGGCGGGCGCCTGGACGGCGGAGCAGACCGTCGATTTCATGCTGGAGCGGCTGGACCGCGGCGAGTTCTACATCCTCTGCCCGGACAACGAGGTGTCGCGGACGCTGGACGAGCGGCGAATCCTCTGGGCGGCGTCCGACATCATCGAGAACCGCCCGCCGCT
>JAEULG010000280.1 GCA_016793875.1 Rhodospirillales bacterium
CTGACCGACAGGCAGCTTCGGCCCAGATCCAGCCAGATCCATCCAGGCAGATCCACCACCAGATCCGGATCCGCCAGATCCACGTCCGTTTCGATGCCTGCACCTGTGGAGTACTACGTACTCCACAGGGAACGGCATCGCGGTCCCCGCGGCGGACAACGGCCGTAGCGAATACGGGGTTGACAGCGCCCCCCGAGCCGGGTTATAGGAATATTGTCTGAACGTCCTCCGTGTGTCCGCCATCAAGCAAGGCGAGCCGGGGGGCAGACCCTTCTCTCATCATCGGATGGTTCGCGATGCTGCGGTTTTGCCCGGCGCAGATCGAGCAGTGGCCGGTTGCCCGGCTGCTGCCCTATGCCCGCAACGCCCGGACGCACTCCGAGGCGCAGGTGGCGAAGCTGGCCGCCTCGCTGGTGGAGTTCGGTTGGACGGCGCCGGTGCTGGTGGCCGACGATGGGGCGGTGATCGCCGGCCACGGCCGGCTGCTGGCCGCCCGGCAGCTGGGCCTCGACGCGGTGCCGGTGATCCGGCTGTCGCACCTGACGGCGGAGCAGGTGCGGGCCTATCGCATCGCCGACAACAGGCTGGCGCTCGACGCCGGCTGGGACGAGGAGCTGCTGGCGGCGGAGCTGCAGGATCTCGCCGCCGACGGCTTCGACCTCGATCTCACCGGCTTCGAGGGTGCCGAGCTCGACCGGCTGCTGGCCTCGCTGGACGACGCCGGCGCGGCAGCGGCGGAGAGCAACGCCGTTCCGGCGCTGCCGGCAGAGCCGATCACGCGGCCGGGCGAGCTGTGGCGGCTGGGCGAGCACCGCCTGCTGTGCGGCGATGCCACCCGTGCCGATGACGTGGGACGGCTGCTCGAAGGCGCCCGGCCCGGGCTGATGGTGACCGATCCGCCCTATGGCGTCGGCTATGATCCGGCCTGGCGCAATGCCGCCGGCGTATCGTCGAGCCGGCGCACCGGCAAGGTGCGCAACGACGACCGTGCCGACTGGCGCGAAGCCTGGGCGCTGTTTCCGGGTGACGTCGCCTACGTCTGGCACGCCGGCGTGCATGCGAAGACGGTGGCGGAGAGCCTGGAAGCCTGCGGCTTCGTCCTGCGCGCCCAGCTGATCTGGGTAAAGAGCCGCTTCGTGCTCGGCCGCGGCCACTACCACTGGCAGCACGAGCCCTGCTTCTATGCCGTCCGCCAGGGTGGCGAGGCACGCTGGCAAGGTGCGCGCGACCAGTCCACCGTCTGGCACATCGGCGGCAACGGCGAAGATGATGCGCAAACGGTGCACGGCACGCAGAAGCCGGTGGCCTGCATGCTGCGGCCGATGCTCAACAACAGCGCCCGCGGCGATGGCGTCTACGAGCCGTTCGCCGGCAGCGGCAGCACCCTGATCGCCGCCGAGAGCTGCGGGCGGCAGTGCCTGGCGATGGAGATCGAGCCCGCTTACTGCGACGTCATCGTCACCCGCTGGCAGAACCGCAGCGGCCAGCCGGCCATCCTCGATGGCGATGGCCGCAGCTTCGCCGAGCTCGCTGCCGAACGGCGGCAAAAGGGATCATCCGATGATCGCAGCGGCGCCGACAAAGCAATGACATGCTCCGCTCAACGAGTTGATTGCGCCGCCGGATAGAGCGTTCATGGCGGTGCCGAGGACGTTCGGCGCCCCGCCCCGGCGGCTGCCGGCGGGGCTTCGGGTGGTAGCAGCGCCGCATCCTCACGGCGCAGCAGATACGAAGGATGCCACCCATGACCACCAGCCTCAGCAAGCTCCAGCTGAATACCATCCTCAGCGCCCTGGACGGCCAGCGGCGCAATCCCAGCAGCCGCGAGGTGGCGCTCAAGCGCATCGGCCGGCATGCCGAGACGCTGCAGC
>JAEULG010000291.1 GCA_016793875.1 Rhodospirillales bacterium
GATACGGAAGCGGTCTGAAGGAGCCGGCCCGCCAGGCGAAGCGCCTGACGGCCACCGCCGCTACATGCTCCTTCGGTACTGGCCGCCCACCTCGAACAGGGCGCGGGTGATCTGCCCGAGGGAGAGGACGCGCACCGCGTCAACCAGCACGGCGAAGAGGTTGCCCCCGGAGGTCGCCGTCTGCTGCAGCCGACGGACCATCGCCTCGGCCTCTCCGGCGTTGCGTGCCTGGAAGGCGCGCAGGCGGTCGATCTGGCTCTGTTTCTCCGCCTCGCTGGAGCGCACCAGCTCCGGTGTCGGCATCTCGCCGCCGGCCGGGTTGACGAAGGTATTGACGCCGATGATCGGGTAGCTGCCGTCGTGCTTCTTGATCTCGTAGTGCAGGCTCTCGTCCTGGATCTTGCCGCGCTGGTAGCCGGTCTCCATGGCCCCCAGCACGCCGCCGCGCTCGGAGATGCGCTCGAACTCCTTCAGCACTGCCTCTTCCACCAGGTCGGTCAGCTCCTCGATGATGAACGAACCCTGGTTGGGATTCTCGTTCTTGGCGAGGCCCCACTCCCGGTTGATGATGAGCTGGATCGCCATGGCCCGGCGCACGCTCTCCTCGGTCGGCGTGGTGATCGCCTCGTCGTAGGCGTTGGTGTGCAGGCTGTTGGTGTTGTCGTAGGTGGCGATCAGCGCCTGCAGGGTGGTGCGGATGTCATTGAAGGCATACTCCTGCGCGTGCAGCGAGCGGCCGGACGTCTGCGTGTGGTACTTCAGTTTCTGCACCCGCTCGTTGGCGCCGTATTTGTTGCGCATCGCCACCGACCAGATGCGGCGGGCGACGCGGCCGAGCACGCTGTATTCCGGGTCCATGCCGGCCGAGAAGAAGAACGACAGGTTCTGGCCGAAGTCGTCGATGTGCATGCCGCGGGCGAGATAGGTCTCGACGTAGGTGAAGCCGTTGGCAAGGGTGAAGGCGAGCTGACTGATCGGATTGGCGCCAGCCTCGGCGATGTGATAGCCGGAGATCGATACCGAGTAGAAGTTGCGCACGCGGTTGTGGACGAAGTATTCCTGGATGTCGGCCATCATCCGCAGCGCGAACTCGGTAGAGAAGATGCAGGTGTTCTGTCCCTGGTCTTCCTTCAGGATGTCGGCCTGAACGGTGCCGCGGACGTTCTCCAGCGTCCACTCGCGGATCTTCTCCGCCTCCTCCTCCGTCGCCGCCCGGCCGTTTTCCGTCTCAAACTTGCCGATCTGCTGGTCCATCGCCGCGTTGAAGAACATCGCGAGGATTGAGGGCGCTGGGCCATTGATGGTCATCGAGACCGACGTTGTCGGGTTGCACAGATCGAAGCCGTCGTAGAGCGCCTTGATGTCGTCGAGGGTGGCGATGGAGACCCCGGAGTTGCCGATCTTGCCCCAGATATCCGGCCTCTCGTCGGGATCGAAGCCGTAGAGAGTGACGGAATCGAAGGCGGTCGAAAGGCGCTTGGCCGGCTGGTCCTTCGAAAGGAACTTGAAGCGGGCGTTGGTGCGGAACGGATCACCCTCCCCGGCAAACATGCGAGTCGGGTCCTCGCCCTCGCGCTTGAAGGCGAAGACGCCGGCGGTATAGGGGAAGCTGCCGGGAACGTTCTCGCGCAGCAGCCAAGCAAGCACCTCGCCGTCGTCCTGCCAGCGCGGCAGCGCGACCTTGGGAATGCGCGAGCCGGACAGCGAGGTGTGGGTCAGGGCGGTGCGGATCTCCTTGTCGCGCATGCGCACGACGTACTCCTCGCCGGAGTACGTCTCCTTCACCGTCGGCCACATCTCCAGCAGCTTGCGGCAGCGCGGATCGAGCTGATCCTGACGCTTCGCCAGCGCCGCATCCAGCGCCGCTGCGGTCTCCGCCGAAGCCTTCCCGCCGAGCAGGCGACGCGCTTCGCGCAGGTGCGCGCAGTCGCGGGCGGTCTGCACCTGGCGGGCGCATTCGGCGTGGTAGCCGCGGACGGCCTCGGCGATCTCGGCGAGGTAGCGCCGCCGCGCCGCCGGCACGATGCCCTTGCCCGGCTCGGAGGCCTTGCCCGCCGGGCGGACGGCCGTCGTCTCCCAGGCACCGAGACCGCGCTCGCCCAGCTGGCGGACGATCTCGGCATGGACGGCGGTGACGCCCTCGTCAGCGAAGCGCGAGGCGATCGAGCCGAACACCGGCATCGCCTCGGTAGTCTGGGCGAACGCCAGCCGGTTGCGCTGGATCTGCTTGGCGACATCGCGCAGGGCGTCGCGTGCGCCCTGCCGGTCGAACTTGTTGATGACGACGACGTCGGCAAAGTCCAGCATGTCGATCTTCTCAAGCTGGCTCGCCGCGCCGAACTCCGGCGTCATCACGTAGAGCGAGAAGTCGACGTGCGGAACGATGCCGGCATCGCCCTGGCCGATGCCGGGCGTCTCGACGATGATCAGCTGGAAGCCGGCCGCCTTGCAGGCAGTGATGATGTCGGGCAGCCCCGCCGGGATCTCGCGGCCGGACTCGCGGGTAGCGATGGAGCGCATGTAGATCTGCGCACCGTCGATGGCGTTCATGCGGATGCGATCGCCGAGCAGCGCGCCGCCGCTCTTGCGCCGGGTCGGATCAACGGCGATCACAGCGATCGCCGGATCGCCGGAGTAGAGGCGGAAGCGGCGGACGATCTCGTCGGTCAGCGATGACTTGCCGGCGCCGCCGGTGCCGGTGACGCCGATCACCGGCACGACGCCGCGGCGGTGCGCCAGCGCGTGCAGCTGGTCGCGCCGGTGGTCGTCGAGCGCGCCGTTCTCCAGCGCGCTGATGATCCGCGCCAGCACCCGCCGGTCGCCGCCGGCAAGGCCGCTCAGGTCGCCGGGAAGATCGGCGGCGATATCGAAGTCGGCCTGGCGGACCATGTCGTCGATCATGCCCTGCAGGCCCATCCGCCGGCCGTCCTCCGGCGAGTAGATGCGGCAGACGCCGTAGGCCTGCAGCTCGGCGATCTCCTCCGGCACGATGACGCCGCCGCCGCCGCCGAACACCCGGATCTCGGCGCCGCCGCGCTCGCGCAGCCGGTCGAGCAGGTACTTGAAGTACTCGACGTGGCCGCCCTGGTAGGAGCTGACGGCGATGCCGTTGACGTCCTCCTGCAGCGCCGCCTCCAGCACATCGTCCACCGAGCGGTTGTGGCCGAGATGGATGACTTCGACCCCCGACGCCTGCAGCATCCGCCGGATGATGTTGATCGAAGCGTCGTGGCCGTCGAACAGCGAGGCGGCGGTGACGAAGCGCACCGGGTGCTTCGGACGGTACGGACCGGGGGTCGGGGTGGTGCGGATGGCAGCGAGATCGTCGGGCACGAGCGGAGACTCCGGAACTCTCGTTGGCAGGGACGGCAGATGTCGGCCGGGGGAGAGATCATCGGCCGGCAGCGCGGCCAGGGGAGGTCGCCCCGCTTTGCTTTCCCGTCCTTGATTGTGCAATAACCTACCACGCGTGCAGCCGCCGTAAAGAGCCGGGACGGTGTGCGCGCGTCGCGTTATTGCCACCACCTCGAGGGAGCTGCCGAAAGCGTGGTGCCGCGGTGGCGGCAGTATTCTTGCCTCATCGAAACGGTTGGGGGCGGCGGGGCGGGGCGTGTATGGTGCGGCACGCTGGCACACTTGAACTGTGTGCCAGCGAAGGGTCAATGCCGCCGCCACAAAAGCGAACCGCCAACAGCGGCCGGGCGGCAAGTGAGGATTGAAGGCGTGACGACGAAACGGCTGCACCCGGAAACCATCGCTCTGCACGGCGGCTACCGCAGTGATCCTGCAACTGGTGCGGTGGCGGTACCGATCTACCAGACCACCTCCTACCAGTTCCAGAGCACCCAGCACGCTGAGAACCTGTTCGCCCTGCGCGAGCTCGGCAACATCTATACCCGCATCATGAACCCCACCTGCGATGTGCTGGAGCAGCGCATGGCGGCGCTGGAGGGCGGTGCGGCGGCGATGGCCTGCGCATCGGGACAGGCGGCGTCCACCTTCTGCGTGCTGAACCTGTGCCA
>JAEULG010000009.1 GCA_016793875.1 Rhodospirillales bacterium
GTGGCGATGCCGGCCGAATTGCCGGCCAGCACGCCCGATCCGGTGATGGTGCCGACGATGACACCTGCCATCATGCTCCACAGCCGCCGGACCAGGCCGGCGAAGGCGGGGCCGGCAACAAGCTGCCAGACGTTGGTGACAAACGACGGCACGATG
Organism: Rhodospirillales bacterium; assembly: GCA_016793875.1. GTDB lineage: Bacteria > Pseudomonadota > Alphaproteobacteria > Rhodospirillales > Defluviicoccaceae > Defluviicoccus. The sequence goes on from JAEULG010000009.1 coordinate 157, forward strand.
AGGATGGCCGCTGCCTGCGCCGGCGGCATGATCACCGCCAGCAGCCCCATGGCGATGGTCGGCAGTCCCATGCCGATCAGCCCCTTTACCATCCCGGCGAGGAGGAAGACCGCGATGGCGACGACGAGCGCAAGATCGAGTGGGATGTGCACGGGCAGGCTCCGGACTGCGAAGGGCGCGGGCCTCGCCAGCGCTCCTGCGCCGAACCGCCACTGCCGGACCACAGCCTATCGCAGCTTCCCCGGCTGCGGCGCGGCGGATTTTCGTCGATCGTGTACGAATGGCGGGTTTCGCGGGAGCCGGTCCAGCGCCGGTCAGCCGCCGAGGTAGTGCCGGACGTTTTCCGCTAGGCGCTTTGCCACCGGGAGGTCGGCTGGGGGAGGGAGGAACCGTTCGCCGGTGACGGTCTCGAGCAGGGCGATGTAGCGTAGGGCGAACTCGACCAGAGTTTCCGCCGGGATCTCCGGGATCGGCTCGGCATAGGGGTCGCAGCGGGCGGCGATCCAGCGGCGTAGGAAGTCCTTGTCCAGCGTCTCCGGATCGGCGTCCGCGGCAAACCGCGCCGCATAGCTGCCCGCCCGCCAGTAGCGGCTGGAATCAGGCGTGTGAATTTCGTCGGCGAGGGTGATCCGCCCGGCTTCGTCAAGGCCGAATTCGTACTTGGTATCTACCAGGATCAGTCCCTGCCGGGCGGCGATCTCCCGTCCGCGGGCGAACAGCGCCAGCGCCAACGCCTCGATCTCCTGCCACTGCGCCGCCGTCAGCAGCCCGCGGGCGATGACGTCGGCGGCGCTGACCGGTGCATCGTGCGCCCCGGCATCACCCTTGGTGGTGGGCGTCAGAATGGTCGTCGGGAGCTTTTCATTGCGGCGCATCCCATCGGCGAAGCGGATGCCGTAGAGCAGGCGGCCGCCGTCGCGGTACATCGGCCAGATCGAGGTGGCGGTCGTGCCGGCGAGATAGTCGCGGGCGACCACCTCCACCGGCAGCATCGCCAGCCGCTTCGCCACGGTGACGTTGGGATCGGGAAACGCAAGGACGTGGTTGCGGCAGATGTCGGCGGTCTTCTCGAACCAGAAGCGCGCGACCGCGGTCAACACCTGCCCCTTGAACGGCACCGCCGCCAGCACCTGGTCGAAGGCGCTCTGGCGGTCGGTGGCGACGATCAGCCGCCGGCCGTCGGCTAGGTCGTAGTTGTCCCGCACCTTGCCGCGCAGCGTGCAGGTCAGGCCGGGAAGGGTGGTCTCGGTGAGGACGTCGGCCAGCCCCGCCTCGACGCGGGCGCGCAGCGCCGGCAATGCCATATTCATCGCCGGCCGCTCAGCCGTAGGCGATCTTGACCACCTCGTAGGAGCGCGAGCCGCGAGGTGTCTTCACCTCGACGACGTCGCCCAGCGTCTTGCCGATCAGCGCGCGCCCCAGCGGCGAGGTCACCGACAGCAGGCCGGCGCCGGCGTCGGCTTCGTGGCTGCCCACCAGCCGGTAGGTGGCCTCCTCCTCGGTATCCTCGTCGGCAAGCAGCACCTTGGCGCCAAAGCGGATCACATCGCCGGAGAGCTGGGAGATATCGATCACCTGCGCCCGGCTGATGATGTCTTCCAACTCGGCGAGGCGTCCCTCGATGAAGCTCTGCCGCTCGCGCGCCGCGTGGTACTCGGCGTTTTCCGAAAGGTCCCCATGCTCACGTGCCTCGGCCAGGGCGCGGATTACCGCCGGCCGCTCCTCGGAGCGTAGTCGCTTGCGCTCGTCCTCCAGGCGGACCAAGCCGTCCTGGGTCATGGGGATCTTTTCCATTCGTCACCCTCGCGCCTGTCTCCGTTCACCCCTGCACCCCGCGAGCCGGGTTTGCTCGGTCGGAGAGCGCTTTCCGGCGCAACCGGCTCCCACCACCGCGCCAAGCGTCAAAACGCGCGATTACCATAGTTCTGCAAGGGCGTTACTTCAAGCGCATGGCCGGAAACCAGCACCGCGATCGCCTCCACCGCCGCGGCGGCGCCGGAAATGGTGGTGTAGTGCGGGACATTTTTCATCAGCGCCGAGCGGCGGATGGAGAAGCTGTCACGAATCGCCTGGGCACCCTCGGTGGTATTGATCACCAGCTGCACCTCGCCGTTGATGATGGCGTCCTCACAGTGCGGCCGGCCCTGCATCACTTTGTTGATCCGCCGGACGGCAAGGCCGCGGCGGGCGAAATCGGCAGCGGTGCCGTCGGTCGCCAGCAGCTCGAAGCCCATCTCGACCAGCCGGCGCGCCAGCTCCGCCACCGCTTCCTTGTCCTGGTGCTTAACCGAGATGAAGACGTTGCCGGAGGTGGGCAGGCGGATGCCGGCGCCGAGCTGCGACTTGGCGAAGGCCTGGGCGAAGTCGGGGCCGATTCCCATAACCTCACCGGTCGACTTCATCTCCGGGCCGAGGATGATGTCCACCCCGGGGAAGCGGGCGAAGGGAAAGACGGCCTCCTTGACCGAGACGTGATCCTGCTGCGGCCGTCGGCCGAGATTGAAGGAGGCGAGCGGCTCGCCGGCCATCACCCGCGCGGCGATCTTGGCGATGGGCACGCCGGTCGCCTTGGCGACGAAGGGTACCGTGCGGCTGGCGCGAGGATTGACCTCCAGGATGAAGATCTCGCCGTCACGCACGGCGAACTGCACGTTCATCAGCCCGACGACGCCCAGCGCCAGCGCCAGCTCGCACGCCTGCCGCTCCAGCTGCTCGACCAGCGCCGGCGCCAGCGAGTGCGGCGGCAGCGAGCAGGCGGAATCGCCGGAGTGCACGCCGGCCTCCTCGACGTGCTGCATGATGCCGGCCACATAGACGTCGCGGCCATCGCAGACGGCATCGACGTCCACCTCGATGGCGTTCTCCAGGTAGTGGTCGAGCAGGACCGGATAGTCCTTCGAGATCTTCACCGCCTTGTCGATGCCGGCGATGTTCTCGAACAGCAGCCGGGCGAAGTAGGTATCGAGGTCTTCCGGGGCGTGCAGGATGTCCATCGCCCGCCCGCCCAACACGTACGATGGCCGTACCACTAGCGGGAAGCCGATAGCGACGGCGATCTGCCGCGCTCCTTCGACATCGACGGCAGTGCCGTTCGCCGGCTGGCGTAGGCCGAGGCGCTGCATCAGCTCCTGGAAGCGCTGGCGGTCCTCGGCAAGGTCGATAGCATCGGGCGAGGTGCCGAGAATCGGAATGCCCGCACGGGCCAGCGGGTGCGCCAATTTCAGCGGCGTCTGCCCGCCGAACTGAACGATAACGCCCAGCAACTCGCCCGCCTGCTGCTCGACGCGGATCAGCTCGATCACGTCCTCCTCGGTGAGCGGCTCGAAGTAGAGGCGGTCGGAGGTGTCGTAGTCGGTCGAGACGGTTTCCGGGTTGCAGTTGACCATGATTGCTTCGAGCCCGGCTTCGCGCAGCGCGTAGGCGGCGTGGACGCAGCAGTAGTCGAACTCGATGCCCTGGCCGATGCGGTTGGGACCGCCACCGAGGATCACCACCTTGCGCCGGTCCGACGGCTGGCCTTCGCACTCGGGGGCGAAGCCGAGATCGGTCTCGTAGGTCGAATACATGTATGAGGTCTGCGACGGGAACTCGGCGGCGCAGGTATCCACCCGCTTGAATACCGGGGCGACGTCGAGGATGCGGCGCCGGTGCGCCACCTCGGCCGGCTTCTTGCCCGACAGCTCGGCCAGCCGCTGGTCGGAGAAGCCGAGGCTCTTCAGCCGCAGCAGTCCCGCGGCATCGCGCGGCAGCCCGTTCTGTCGCACTTCCGCCTCGACGGCGACGATGTCGCGGATCTGCTCCAGGAACCAGCGGTCGTAGCGGCAGGCGGCGTAGATGGCATCGACGCTCAGTCCGCGGCGGAAGCCCTCGGCGATGACCAGCGCCCGGTCGGGCCGCGGCTGCGCCAACGCCGCCAGCACCTCGTCCTGGCCGCCGTCGATATTCACCTCGTTGAAGCCGGAGAGGCCGGTCTCCATCGAGCGCAGCCCCTTCTGCAGCGCCTCGGCGAAGCAGCGGCCGATCGCCATCGCCTCGCCGACCGACTTCATCGAGGTGGTCAGCAGTGCCTCGGTGCCGGGGAACTTCTCGAAGGTAAAGCGGGGAACCTTGGCGACGACGTAGTCGATGGACGGCTCGAACGACGCCGGGGTGATGCCGGTGATGTCGTTCTTCAGCTCGTCGAGGGTGTAGCCGACCGCCAGCTTGGCGGCGACCTTGGCAATGGGAAAGCCGGTCGCCTTGGAAGCGAGCGCCGAGGAGCGGGAAACGCGCGGGTTCATCTCGATCACCACCATCCGACCGTCGTCGGGGTTGATGGCGAACTGCACGTTGGAACCGCCGGTATCGACGCCGATCTCGCGCAGCACCGCGATCGAGGCGTTGCGCATGATCTGGTATTCCTTGTCGGTCAGGGTCAGCGCCGGCGCGACGGTGATCGAATCGCCGGTGTGCACCCCCATCGGATCGACGTTCTCGATCGAGCAGACGATGATGCAGTTGTCCGCGCAGTCGCGGACCACCTCCATCTCGAATTCCTTCCAGCCCAGCACCGACTGCTCGATCAGCACCTGGCGGGTCGGCGAGGCGGCGAGACCGCCGGCGACGATGCGCTCGAACTCGGCGGCGTTGTAGGCAATGCCGCCGCCGGTGCCGCCCAGCGTGAACGACGGGCGGATGATCAGCGGCAGGCCGATCTCGTGCAGCACCGCCCAGGCCTCGTCCATGGAGCGGATCGTCCGGCTCTTCGGGCAGTCGAGGCCGATGCCGGTCATCGCATCGCGGAACAGCTGCCGGTCCTCGGCCTTGGCGATCGCCTCGGCCTTGGCGCCGATCATCTCGACATCGAATTCGGCGAGCACGCCGGCGTGGAAGAGGTCCATGCCGACATTCAACGCCGTCTGTCCACCCATCGTCGGCAGCAACGCATCGGGACGCTCGCGGGCGATGATCCGGCTCACGGTCGCCGGCGTGATCGGTTCGATGTAGGTGGCATCCGCCATCCCCGGGTCGGTCATGATCGTCGCCGGGTTGGAGTTGACGAGGACGACGCGGTAGCCCTCCTCGCGCAGCGCCTTGCACGCCTGCGCCCCGGAGTAGTCGAACTCGCAAGCCTGGCCGATGACGATCGGCCCCGCGCCGATGATGAGGATCGAGTGGATGTCGTCGCGCTTCGGCATGCTGGTCCGGTCTCTTTTCCGTGGCAAATTCGGCGGGCGGCTGGACACTACCTGCAAACCGGCGCACACGCTATCGGCGGCAGCAGCAACCTGCCTGCCGCCAACGATCGGCGCGCCGGCTAAGCCCGGCATATCTCCCACGGCGCCCGGTGACGGGCCGGGAACGGTTCGCCTAAAGACCGAGATCGGTCAGCGAGGGGTGGTCGTCGGGGCGACGCCCCAGCGGCCAGTGGTACAGGCGGTCGCCGCCGCGGATGGGGAGATCGTTGATGCTGGCGATACGCCGGCGCATCAGGCCGTTCGCTTCGAACTCCCAGTTCTCGTTGCCGTAGGAGCGGAACCAGTTGCCGCTGTCGTCGTGCCACTCATAGGCGAAGCGCACGGCGATGCGGTTCCCACGATAGCACCATAATTCCTTGATCAGGCGATAGTCGAACTCCCGCTGCCATTTGGCAGCGAGAAAGGTCCTGATCTGCTCGCGGCCATGGACGAACTGGCTGCGGTTGCGCCATTTGCTGTCCTCGGTGTAGGCGAGCGACACGCGCTCGGGATCGCGGCTGTTCCACGCGTCCTCGGCGAGACGCACCTTCTCGATGGCGGCGTCGGCGGTGATGAAGGGCGGCAGCGGCGGACGTTCGGTTGCCATCGGTCAGCCTCCCGTGCAGGTGGCGAGCTGCGCTCGCAAGTCGCTGTTCTCAGCTTCTAGCGCCGCGATGCGCTCGCGGAGCGGCCGGACCACCGCCGCGACCTCGGCCTCGGTGAAGCGGGGCGTGATGTGCTGCGGACAGTTCCAGTCGAACGCGACGAGCCGCAGCCGAAAGACCCGCTCGGGCTTCGCCTTGTAGGCGGGATCGCGGACGCGCTCGGCGAGGAGCGGGTCGGCCTCGAGCGGCACCGCCTCGACGTGGGCATAGATCTTCAGGCGGGCGCGGCCGGCATAGTCCATCAGGATCAGTGCGGCGCGGTCGTCGGCGGCGAGGTTGCCGAGGCTGATGTACTGGCGATTGCCGCGATAGTCGGCGAAGGCCAGGGTTTTCTCGTCCATCACCTTCAGAAAGCCGCGCGGACCTCCGCGGTGCTGGACATAGGGCCAGCCAGTTTCGGACACGCTGGCCATGTAGAAGCTGTCGCGCTCGGCGATGAAGGCGATTTCACGGGGCGTGAACGCATCGAAGGCCCGATGGCCCTTGAAGTCCTGCCAGACGTGGTCGCTCCCCATCATCGCCTGGGCGGCGCGCACGCTGGGGGTGACGGCGATATCGAGAAATCCGTAAGCCATGATCCCTTGCTCCAGGCAAGATAAAGGCGGGCTGCCGGCGACGCTGCCCCTCAACCCGCCCCTGTGCGTCAGGCGCGGCCAGCCCGAACGACCGGAAAGTCGATGTCGGTCTGGGCAACCTCGTTCAGGAAGTTGGTGAAGCAATTCTCGGCGACGAGCGCGATGATCTCGATGATCTGGCCATCGCTGAAACCGGCGTCGCGGACACCGGCAATGTCGGCATCGCCGAGATGCCCCCGCTCGCGGGCGACCCTGGTTGCGAAGCGGACTGCGGCATCCGCTTTCGGATCGCCCGAGGCGCCCTGGCGATTGAGCGCAATCTCCTCGGCGCTCATGTTCGCGAGGTTTGCGCCGAGGTAGGTGTGCACCGACAGGCAGTAGTCGCATCCGTTCACCTGGGCGACGGCCAGCGCGATCCGTTCCCGGGTCTTGACGTCGAGCGTCCTCGTCAGTGCCCCGGAAAGGCTGGTGTAGCCGCTCAGCGCCGCCGGGCTGCTGGCGATCATGCGGAACATGTTGGGGACGATGCCGAGTTGCCGGTGGACGGCATCGAGGATCGGCTTCGAGGCCTCCGGGGCAGCTTCACGGGTGGCGATGGCGAGGCGTGACATGGGCTTTCTCCT
>JAEULG010000002.1 GCA_016793875.1 Rhodospirillales bacterium
TGGGCGGCGACGGGCACCAGCAACGGGCAGTCGCCGAAGCCGTCGCCAGATGGCTCCGCACGCTTGCCGAAGCGGCTGCATTCCTCCTCGGCCAGCCGTGCTACCTGGCCGTCGGTGCTGCGCGCACCGTTGTAGCAGATGGTGAACCGGGTGCGATCGGTCACCGGCTTGCCGAAGTCCGGCCGGTTGCGGTCGAATTCCTTCTTCTGGAAGATGTAAGGATCAGTGCCGCCGCACCCGGCGCCGGCGAGGCCGAGGGCAAGCGCGATCGCGGCGAGAGGGCGGATCATCCGCTTCTTGTAGTCCGGCGCGGCGTTCTCGACAACGAAGGTGATTCGAGCCGAAGCGCTCACCGGCATCGGACGCAGCGCCCGCCACTACCGCGCACGGCCGAACAGGACACCCATCAGCATGCCGGCCGCAAGGGTCACCAGCATGCTGGTGAAGGGCCGCTCCTCGATGGAGGCGGAAACCTGATCGGCGGCCCTGCCAGCCTGCACCCGCGCCTTGTCAGCGCCGTCACGGACCTTCGCGCAGGCTTCGGTCTTGGCTTCACCGGCCATGTTCTTCAGCGTCCTCGTTATCGCCGAGAAATCGGTGCGAAGCTGTGCCAATTCCTGCCGCAGCACGTCCATGCCCCTGGTCTCCAAATTCTCACAAGCACCCATGCCGGCTCTCCTCTCAGATGTCCTCCACCCAAGGTTGCCGCCGATAGCTTCGCTTACGCCTGTTCGCAATGTATTGCGGGAACTGGATCGCCAAGGGCGCGCGCGGCGAGCTCCTGCGTTCCGGGTGATCAGCCTTCGTCGGCGAGCATAAGGACGCTGAACAACTGCCGGGCATCGGTCCATGCGGCGACCGTAGCAAAGCCGGCCGCGCGGCCGAGCGCCGTAAACTCGTCGACGGAATACTTATAGGAGTTTTCCGTGTGGATGGTCTCGCCAGCAGCGAACCGGAAAGGGCGGCCGCCGACGAACACCGTCTGGCGGATCCGGCTGCGCAAATGCATCTCCACCCGCCCTGCTGCCGGGTTCCAGAACGCCAGGTGCTCGAAGGCGTCGAGGTCAAAGGAGGCGGCGAGTTCCCGGTTTGCCCGCACCAGCAGATTGCGGTTGAAGGCGGCGGTAACGCCGGCGGCATCGTTGTAGGCGGCATGCAAAACGGCGGGATCCTTCTTGAGGTCGATGCCGATCAGCAGCCGCCCCTGCGGCCCGAGTTGCCGATGGAAGCTGCGCAGCAGGCGCTTGGCGTCAGGAGGATGGAAGTTGCCGATGGTGGAGCCAGGAAAGAAGCCAACCCGGGGACCTTCCGGAAGGGCCGGCGGCAGCGCCGTTGGCCGGGTGAAATCGGCACAGACCGGAATTACCGCCACCTTCGGATAATCGAAGGCCAGCACGCTGGCGGACGCCCGCAGGTGGCCTCCGGAAATGTCAATCGGGATGTAGGCCGCCGGGCGGTCCAGGGCATCCAGCAGCAGCCGTATCTTGACGCTGGCGCCGCTGCCGTACTCGACCAGCACCACCTGCGGCGGTAGCGCGGCGGCGATGGCGCCGACGCTGGCCCGCAGAATGCCGGTTTCGGTGCGCGTCGGATAGTATTCCGGCAACGCGCAGATGTGATCGAACAGACGCGAGCCTTCGGCATCGTAAAAAAACTTGCTGGGGATCGTCTTCTGCAGCTGGGCGAGGCCGTTCAGCACCGCGGCGCGGAATTCCGAAGCGGGATCGTGGGCGAGGTCAAGAACCTCCGCGTCGATCATGTGGTCCATCTCAGACGTCCTCGGCCAGGCGCAGCCCGGTGAACTGCCAGCGTTGGTGCGGATAAAAGAAGTTGCGGTAGGTCGCGCGGACGTGGCCGCCGGGAGTGACGCATGAGCCGCCGCGCAGCACCATCTGGTTGCACATGAACTTGCCGTTATATTCGCCGACGGCGCCCTCCGCCGGGCGGAAGCCGGGATAAGGCGCATACGGGCTTTGCGTCCACTCCCAGACGTCGCCGAACAACTGCCGCAGCTTTCCGCTGCCGGCAGGGCCCGCCGGCAGCGGCCGCAAGGTGCTGCGCTCCAGCGCCCCGACGTCGACGAAATTGCCGGCGACCGGCACCCGCGAGGCGGCGAATTCCCACTCGGCCTCGCCGGGAAGCCGCTTGCCCGCCCACCGGGCGAAGGCATCCGCCTCGTAGAAGCTGACATGGCAGACCGGAGCCGCCGGATCGAGCCGCTGCACGCCGGCAAGGGTCATCGTCGTCCGGCCGCCGTCGCCGACGTCCTGCCGCCAGTAGAGGGGTGCCTGCCAAGCTTCCGCCTGCACCGCCGCCCAGCCGTCGGAAAGCCACAGCTCCGGCCGCCGGTAGCCGCCGTCATCGATGAAGTCCAGCCATTCACCGTTGCTCACCGGGCGGTTCGCCAGACGGAAGGGGTGGAGGAAGACGGTGTGCCGCGGACCTTCGTTGTCGAAGGCGAAGCCGCAACCTTCATGGCCAATTTCCCGCAACCCTCCCGCGAAGGCGATGAACGCCGGCGGCGCGGGCGGCGGCGCCTCGTCAAGGGAAGGCCCATCCGGGCGCCAAGCGGGGCGCAGCGGGTTGCACGAGAAGGCATGCAGGATGTCGGTGAGCAGCAGCTCCTGATGCTGCTGCTCGTGGTTGATGCCAAGGCGGACCAGGGCGGCGATGTCTTCGCGCCCTGCGGCGGGTCCGGCCAGCAGGTCGAACATCGCGGCATCGACCGCCGCCCGATAGCGGGCCACCTCCTCGACAGAAGGGCGGGTCAGCAGGCCGCGGTGCGGCCGCGGGTACCGCGCGCCTACGGCCTCATAATAGCTGTTGAAGAGAAACCCCCAGCGCTCGTCGAACGGCCGCCAGCCGGGCAGGAAGGGGGTGAGCAGGAAGGTCTCGAAGAACCATGTCGTGTGTGCCCGGTGCCACTTCGCCGGACTCGCATCCGGCATCGACTGAACCATCTGGTCTTCCGGCGACAGCGGCGCCGCCAGTGCTTCGGTTTGCCGGCGGACCACATCATAGGCGTTCGCCAGGGGCGGCTTATCGCGTTCGGCTGAAAGCAAGGCAACGCCGGCCGGCAGGTCCCGGCCTGATAGCGCGCGCATTGGACGTTCCCCTCGTTCTACGGCAGTGCGACCGGCGCGCTGCGGCTTTCCACCGCGGAACGTCCGTCATGCCGTCGATAACGGCCGGATCGGCCTAAGGTTCACCGAACACGAATGTTCTCATATGGCGCCATTCGATCAGAGCATTGCTTCGATACGCTCGCACAGGGTGCGTAGCACCTTCACCCGCGCGAAGCTCTTGTCCTCCGCTTCGACCAGCGTCCACGGGGCGTGCGGCGTCGAGGTGCGGTCGACCATGTCGTTCACCGCCTGGGCGTAGGCATCGATCTTCTTCCGGTTGCGCCAGTCCTCCTCGGT
>JAEULG010000033.1 GCA_016793875.1 Rhodospirillales bacterium
TCCAGCAGATGGTCTATTCGGAGGGCGGGCCGGGCAATTCCAACGGCCTCACCCCGTGGCTGGCGGTCGCCTGGAATCCTGCGGAAAGCGCCGACTTCCTGCCGCTGTTCGTCTCCGCCGGCGCCGTCTACCAGGGCCTGATCCGCGGGCGCGACGCCGATACCACCGCGCTCGCCGTCTACACCGGCAAGTTCAGCAAGTTCTCGCCCAATTCCAGCGAGACGGTGTTAGAGGCCAACTACACGCTGTGGGCGACGCCCTGGCTTGGCATCACCCCCGACTTCCAGTACGTCTTCAACCCGCTCGGCAACGCCGACATCGACGACGCCGCGGTGTTCGGCGGCCAAGTGATGGTAATTTTCTGAAAGACGAGAAGGAAGGAGCCGGAGAACGTCCCCGGCTCTTTCCTCTTTCATTTGTGCTTCCGGAGCGCTCGCGTCCCTACAGCATCTGGTGGAACGCCCAGAAGAGGGCGGCGGACAGGGCGATGGCGGCGGGCAGGGTCAGCACCCAGGCGGTCGCGAGGTTGCGGACTGTGGACCATTGCAGACCCGAGCCGTTGGCGGCCATCGTGCCGGCGACGCCGGACGACAGCACGTGGGTCGTCGAGACCGGCAGGCCGTAGACGTCGGCGGCGGCGATGGTGGTCATGGCGACGACCTCGGCCGCCGCGCCCTGCCCGTAGGTCAGGTGCTGCTTGCCGATGCGCTCGCCGACGGTAATGACGATGCGCTTCCAGCCGACCATGGTGCCGAGGCCAAGCGCAATGGCGACCGCCACCTTCACCCATATCGGGATGAACTTGATGGCATCGTCGATCGCCTTCTTGTAGGCGGTGAGCTGGCGGCCCTGCTCGCCGGCGAACAGCGCCGCATCCTTCGCGCTGAGACGGAGCATTTCCGAGAGCAGGTACATATCGTTGCGCACGTTCTTCACCTGCGCCGCCGGAACCCGCGTCAGACTGCCATAGGTCCCCACCTGCGCTGCGATGTCGTCCACCATCCGCGCCGCCGCAGCGAAAGCGTGCGGCGTGGCCTGATGGGCCTCCAGCGCCGCGGCGACGGCCGCACGGGGATCTTCGGGCGTCTGCGCGTCACCGGCACTGTGGTTGAGGATGTCGCGGGCGTCGTGCGACAGCGCGACGAACTCGGGAACATAGGATTCCGGCACCGAGCGGTTCAGCGCGTACGCGGTCGGCACGATGCCGATCAGGATCAGCATGATCAGCCCCATCCCCTTCTGGCCGTCGTTCGAGCCGTGGGCGAAGGAGACGCCGGTGCAGGTGAGGATAAGGATGCTGCGGATCCACAACGGCGGCGGTGCATCGCCCTCGGGCGCTTGGTAGAGGGCCGGATTGCGGACGATGGCCTTCAGCGCCAGCAGCAGCAGGGCGGCGGCGACGAAGCCGACGAGCGGCGAGAACAGCAGCGCCTGGCCGACCTTGGCCGCCTGCCCCCAATCGACGCCGGAGGTCGCGACCGAGCCGTGCATGAGCTGGTTGGCAAGGCCGACACCGATGATCGAGCCGATCAGCGTGTGCGAGCTCGATGCCGGCAGCCCGAGATACCAGGTGCCGAGGTTCCAGATGATCGCTGCCAGCAGCAGCGCGAACACCATGGCGAAGCCGGCGCCGGATCCCACCTGCAGGATCAGCTCGACCGGCAGCAGCGAGATGATGCCGAAGGCGACGGCACCGCTCGACAGCAGCACGCCGGCAAAATTCCAGAAGCCCGACCAGACCACCGCCACCTGCGGCGTCAGCGAGTGGGTATAGATGACGGTAGCGACGGCGTTCGCCGTGTCGTGGAAGCCGTTGACGAACTCGAAGCCGAGCGCGATCAGCAGCGAGACACCCAGCAGGACGAACGGCAGCAAGGCGAGCGGCTCGCTGGTCTGCGCGATGTCGCGGTTGAGGCTGAACACGGTGAAGCCGATGCCGGCCAGCAACAGGGCAAGGAAGAGGGCAATGGTGCCCTTTCCCGGTCGCTTGTTCATCCGGCTGCGCACATGGTGAACCGCGCCGCCGCCCACCACCGGCGACGCCGCTATCGCTCCCGCTTGAGTCACGGCGATGTCCCTTGCTTCGTTTGCGCGGAACCTAGCGCCGTTGCGCTACAGCCTCATGACAGCGCTTCCCGATTTTCGAATGGCAGGTATGCGAGAACGCAAGGGGCCTATTCTGCAACCGGAACTCCGGAAACTCGTGAGTACGCGGGCCACGCGAATCCGGCGGCCCGCGATCTAGCCGACGAGCTCAGCGCCGGGTAATCACTACTTCCAGATATTCGCTCGGTACCACCATCGTCCCATCCTGCGCCCGGTTGCAGCGGCCGATCAGGCCCAGCAGGTCGCGCTGCAGCGCCGCGCCCGACGCCGCATCCACCGCCGCGAAGGTCTTCAGCATGGGGCCGTAGTAGGTGCGGAAGATTTCCAGCCAGTGTTCCGGTGAGCGATAGCGGAAGACGAACTGACGCTCCGCCGCCTCGATCGCCGCTGCGTGCGGCCCGAACAGCTCGGCGAGCCGCACCCGCGTCCCCCACAGCGCGGGCGAGCGCAGACCGGCCGGTGGTGGATTGTGCCTGCCGATGGTCTTGAATACCTGGCCGATGAACCCGTCCGGCGTCCAGTTGGCGAGGCCGATCTTTCCACCCGGCTTGCATACGCGCACCAGTTCCGCTGCCGCGCGCTCCTGGTTCGGGGTGAACATCACGCCGAAGGTGGAGAGGACGGCATCAAAGCTCTCGTCGTCGAATGGCAGGGCTTCGGCATCCGCCTCGCGGAATGTCATGGCGAGCCGGTCGGCTGTCGCGCGCTCGTGCGCCCGCTCCAGCAACGCCGGCACGTAGTCGCTGGCGACCACATCGCACCACCGCCGCGCCGCGGCGAGCGAGGCGTTGCCGTTGCCGGCGGCGACGTCCAGCACCTTCTGCCCGGAGCGCAGATCGGCGGCTTCGCACAGTTGCTCGCCGACGATCTGCAAGGTGGTACCGATGACGGCGTAGTCGCCTGAGGACCAGACGGTCTGCTGTTTCGCCTTGATCGCCCCGAAGTCGGCGAAAGCGGCGACAGGAGGGGCTGTGATGACTGACGTATCCATGAGTGCTCTCCGGTAGCTGGCCAATGCTGCTATGCTTGCTGTCTTGCGCGGCGACGCCCGGTCGTGGTGCGGCGCGTTTGACTTTCGTTCGCAAGCTTAAGCAGGCCCCATGGAGGCGAGCGTGGGAGCCGGCGTGGAAATTCCGGTGGAATCGGATCGGACGGGGCCTCCCGGCGATGTTCTGCGGCTGCGGCTTCTCGGTCCGCTCGCGGTCACCGCCGGCGGCGTGCCGCTGGAGCTGCCGGCCTCGCGCAAGGTGCGGGCTCTGCTGGGGTTCCTTACCCTCGCCTCGCGGCCGGTGACGCGCACCCACCTCTGCGAGCTGCTCTGGGAGGTACCGGCCGATCCCCGCGGCGAGCTGCGCTGGTGCCTCAGCAAGATCCGGCGGATCGTCGATCGACCCGACCGCCGTCGCCTCGATGCCGGCGCGGAAGCCGTCCGGCTCGATCTCGCCGGCTGCGCCGTCGATGCGCTGGACGTCGCCCGCGCCGCCGCCGAGGGCCTGTCGGCCCTTGCTACCGAAGAGCTGCGCACCCTTGCCGCGCTGTTTGCCGGCGACCTTCTCGACGGTCTCGACATCGGCCACAGCCCGGCCTTCACCGCCTGGCTGCTGGCACAGCGCCGTCGCTTCCGCGAGCACCGCATCAGCCTCCTCGAGCACCTCGTCACTCGCCTCGGCGACGAAGGGGTTTTCCGCCCCCTTGAAACCTGGATACAAGTGGCACCGTTCGATACCCGGCCACATCAGGCGCTGCTGGCGGTGCTAGCCCGACACGGGCGCATACGCGAGGCCGAGGAACATCTCGCCGCCGTCGCCGGGCTATTCGATGCCGAAGGGCTGGATAGCGCGCCGCTGCGCGACGCGTGGCGTCGGGCGCGGACGAAGCCACAAGAACTGGCGCTGCCGCGGGCAGCGACGCTTGCGCCGCCTGCCGCAGGCGCAGGCACAGGCGGCGCACCTCAGTCAGCGCTGGCCGCGCGTCGCGCCTCGGTCGCGGTCATGCCGTTCGGTAGCGGGCCGGGTCTTAGGGCCGATCCCGGCGGCCCCGGCGACGGCCTCGCCCACGACGTCATCACCCGGCTCGCCAAGCTGCGAAGCCTGTTCGTGATCGCTCGGGGAACCGCTTTCGCCCTACGGGACGACGGCATCTCCGCGGAAGCCGCGGGGCGCATGCTCAACGTGGATTACGTCGTCAGCGGCTGGCTGCGGCGATCGTCCCGGCAGATCACCGTGGCGGTGGAGCTGGCCGACGTGAGCACTGCCCGCATCGTCTGGGCCGACGTCTTCGATCATCCGGTGGACGAAGTCTT
>JAEULG010000005.1 GCA_016793875.1 Rhodospirillales bacterium
GGTGCGACGCTGTCCGGCCAGATGATGCCGGCGTCGTCGTGCGAGGCCTCGATGATGGCGGCAACCAGCCGGGAGACGCCGATCCCGTAGGAGCCCATCTCCAGCAGAACCGGTTCGCCCTGTGGCCCGCTGACCGCGGCCCCCATCGGCTTCGAGTACTTGGTGCCGAAATAGAAGATGTGGCCGACCTCGATGCCGCGGCCGGTCACCAGTTCCGCACCCAGCGCCGCCTCGGTGGCGGGGTCGCGCTGCTCGTCGGTCGCGGCATACTTGGCGGTGAAGGAATCGACGACCGGCTGCAGATCGGCTGCATAGTCGATGGCGTTTGCCGTCCAGTCCATCCGCTCGAAGTCGCGGTGGTAGGCAATCTCGCTCTCGCCTGTGTCGGCGACGATGACGAACTCGTGGCTGAGATCGCCGCCGATCGGCCCGGTGTCCGCCCGCATCGGGATCGCCTTCAGCCCCATGCGGTGGAACGTCCGCAGGTAGCAGAGGAACATCTTGTTGTAGGCACGGATGGCGCCGGCGCGGTCGAGATCGAAGGAATAGGCATCCTTCATCAGGAACTCGCGGCCCCGCATCACCCCGAAGCGCGGCCTGATCTCGTCGCGGAACTTCCACTGGATGTGATAGAGCATCTTCGGCAGCTGCCGGTAGCTGCGGAGGCTGCCCCGTGCCAGCTCGGTGATCAGTTCCTCGTTGGTCGGACCGTACAGCATCTCGCGATCGTGCCGGTCGCGAATGCGCAGCATCTCCGGGCCATACGCATCGTAGCGGCCGCTTTCCCGCCACAGTTCGGCCGACTGGATGGTCGGCATCAGCAGTTCCAGACAGCCCGCGGCGTCCTGCTCGGCGCGCACGATCCGCTCGATGTTGCGCAGCACCCGCAGTCCCAGCGGCAGCCAGGTGTAGATGCCGGCGCTGGACTGGCGGATCATGCCGGCGCGCAGCATCAGGCGATGCGAGACGACCTGCGCCTCCGCCGGGTTCTCCCGCAGCGTCGGCAAGTAGAAATCGGACAGCCGCATACGCGCCTCAACCTTCTCAGCATCGCCCGTTCGACCGGGCCGGCGACTGTAGGCGATGGCCGAGGCGACATCAACGGCAGCCCGTTCACGGGAACATCACCGAAACCAGCCGGCCCGCCTGCCGCCTGGAGCGCGGCTCGGCCGGCAGCCTGTCGGGCGGCCGAGCCGCGCCCGAGCTGGAAATCTGACCCTTAAGTACATCAGAGCAGTCTAAAACAACTGCAGCGTGCGACAGTCCAGTAGGGCGACAGGTTGTTCGCCGGCACGCCACATTTTGTCCGTGAATTCACGTGACTTGCGGCATTAGCATGTCTAGATACAGCCTACATGTGGGTTATTAGGGGACACCGGTGAAAGGCGGAAGACGCTTTTCATACAAGTGCTTCAACAGCATTTGAACGCGCCGCCGCCGGTTGCCAGTCGACCCCAAATGGATACCCTCGTTTGAAGGTCTGTCGCCAAAGCAGGACCAAATAAAGTAGCGCTGAATCGGAATATCCGAGCGTTGTGAATCGAGAAGTCAACGCATTCCGCTCAGCACCGCACAGCAGCGGGTTGTAGCGGAAGCTTGGAACAGGCTGGGGAACCGTGCCAGACTCCTCCGAATATCGTGCAAGTGCGAATGACCTGCGCCCCTCGTTGCCGGCCGACTGTCCCGTCTGCGAAGCCGAGAGTCGGCCGTGGCACCTCGTCGGCGGCTATCCCATCTACGAATGCCTGAGCTGCCGCCACAGGTTCGTTCCGGGACGGCACGCAGCGGACCATCTCTGCGAAAACTTCACCGACGATTACTTCTTCGGCGGTGGCGCGGGCTACCCCGACTATCTTGCTGATGGCGCAATCCTGCGCGACCGCGGTCACAGATACGGCCGAATCCTGGCGCGCTACCGGCGACCGGGCCGCGTCCTCGACGTCGGCTCCGCCGCCGGCTTCATCCTTCGCGGGCTGATCGACTGCGGCTGGTCCGGGCACGGCCTCGAGCCCAACCGCACGATGGCAGCCTACGCCCGCGACCATCTCGGGCTCGAGATCGATTGTACCGGCCTTGAGGATTATGCCGGTACCGAGACTTACGACCTCGTCACCATGTTCCAGTCGATCATGCATTTCTACGACGTCCGGCGGGCCTGCGCGGTTGCGGCCGAACGCACCCGCCCGGGCGGTCACTGGCTGATCGAGGCGTTCAACCCCCATAGCTGGACCGGCCGGCTGCTCGGCAAGAACTGGCACGACTACAACCCCCCCAGCGTCCTCCACTGGTTCTCCCCGCAGTCGTTGACCCGGCTGGCGCAGCAGTATGGCCTGCAGCCGGTGGCGGTGGGCCGGGCGCCCAAGTCCATCTCGGCGGCACATGCGAAGTCGGTCCTTGACCTCAAGCTCAACGGCAGCATCTACGGCCGGATGCTTGCACCAGCACTCAAAGTGGTGCCGGACCGGTTGAGCATCCCCTACCCCGGCGACGATATCTACTGGGCCCTGTTCACAAAGCCGGTGACGACTACCGTGACCGTTTCCGCCGCCGGAATCACCGCGGCGGCAGCCGATGGCAGCGCCCCGCCCACAGCGGCAGCGCCAGCAGTACCGCCGCCGCCTGCCCCGGCCGCACCGTTGCGCCTGCTGCCACCCGCTCTGCTGGTGAAAACCGGCCCGGTGGACAAGGCGGAATGGAACAGCCGGCTGCTCCTGGGTTGGATCTCACGGCAGCGCTTCCGCATGGCCCTGTCGTTGCTGCCGAAGGCGCGCGGCGCGCGGCTCCTGGAGATCGGCTACGGCAGCGGCATCTTCCTGCCGGCACTGCACGAACGCACCCATGCCTTGTTCGGCATCGACATCCACGATCGGCACGCCGATGTCGAGCGGGCTCTTCAGCGGATCAACGTGCAGGCGGAACTACACTCCGGCGACAGTTCCCGGCTGCCGTTCCCGGATGGCTTCTTCGATGCGGTGATCGCGGTGAGCTGCCTTGAGTTCATCAAGGATCTCGACGGCGCAATGCAGGAAGTCTGCCGGGCAATGGCACCGGACGGCGCCTTCGTGGCCATTTTGCCTGCCAAGTCGAAGCTCATCGACGCCGGCTTCCGGCTCTTGACCGGCAAGAATCCCGAAGAGGACTTCCGTGGCGGACGGCAGCGAGTGGTGCCGACGCTGCTGCGGTACTTCCAGCCTGAACAGGTCCGTTTCTGGCCGCCACGGCCAGCGATCCCGCTCTACACGGCGTATCGTCTGCGCCCGCGGGTCACATCCCCGGGTGCAACGCCTCTGTCCCCTGCTGGGACCCAAGGGATATTGCGGCTTGCATCGGCGGATTGAGCCCGCCTCAGTCTCCCAGGCAAGCCCGCCGGCCATGTCTTTTGCGGGACGTCGCCAAGTTCAACAAAAAAGGGATGACCTCTATTCGAGTGTCCTGTAGTTTGTTTAAGTGGCATGCAGTTGCAGGTTGCTACTGGCCCGGGTTCGAGGAAGCATCCAAGATAATATAGATAATCGGACTGCTTATAATAAGTGGTGCGAATAGCTCGCGAGGGGAAGTGGCCTGAGAACGCTGGGGAGCTTCTGGCCATAACCTATTTGGATAAGGGAGACGGTCGCTTCAGGCGGCCGTTTTCATTTTCACCGCCGTGCTGCGCGATCAACTGTCGACGAAGCTGATCACTCCAGTCTGGATCATCGCGTACATGATGAGCCAGAGAACGGCGGCGACCAAGGTGGTCACCGCCGCCTTCAGCCACATGCGCGGGCGGCGCGGCGCACTCGGAGAGTGCCCGCGGGCAGCGTCCTCGGGCGATACCGACTGGACGCCCCACGGCAACACCATGAAGACGACGAGCCACCAGATCAGGATGTAGGTGGCAACGCCGCTGATCCAGCCCACGCCGGATCGTCCGCCAGGATCTTGCGATCAGGCGGCCGGCTTGGCCTGCTCAAGTTCGACCAGCGTTCCGTAGAAATCCTTCGGGTGCAGGAACAGCACCGGGTTGCCGTGCGCGCCGATCTTGGGATTGCCGTCGCCCAGCACCCGCGCCCCGGTTGCCTTCAGCTGTTCGCGGGCAGCGATGATGTCCTCGACCTCGTAGCAGATGTGGTGAATGCCGCCGCTCGGATTCTTGTCCAGAAAGCCCTGGATCGGCGACTTCTCGCCCAGCGGGTGCAAAAGTTCGACCTTGGTGTTCGGCAGCTCGACGAAGACGACGGTAACGCCATGATCCGGCTCCGGCTGCGGCTCCGAAACCTTGGCGCCGAGAACCTCCCGGTACTTTTTCGATGCCTCTTCCAGATTCGGAACGGCAATGGCAACGTGATTAAAGCGACCGATCATCCCTTGTCTCCTCCTCCGCCTTATTCAAACGCGAACGACGTGCACCTGCACGAGCGGCCGCTTATCGATTGCCTGCCGCGCCGCGCGCCTGACCGCGATCCGCGCCACTTCGGCAACCGCTGCCTCATCCTCATGGCGGGCAGCCGGCAGTTCCTCGACCGCTTCCTGCACCGCCTGCCGCATCGTCTGCACGATGTGGTCTTCGCCCTGTTCGACGACGCCGATGCACGACAGCAAAACCTGACGTACTGCCGGTCGCGACTTCTGGAGCACGACAGTCACCGTTGCGGCACCGTTGTATATGGCCTTGACCCGGTTGCGCACAAGCTCCCCGTCCATCGGCACGGCGCGGTTGCCTTCCACTGCCAGACGGCCTGCAGTAACCTTCTCGACGACGCAGGCTGGCCCCGGTGCCAAGCGGACGATGTTGCCGTTTTCGGCCACGATCCGCTCCGACACCCCCGCCGCGCTGGCCAGCTCGGCGTGCGCCAGCATGTGGCGGAGCTCACCGTGAACCGGAACGGCCACCTTCGGGCGCACCAGCGCGTACATGTGCTCGAGATCGCCCCGCGCGGGATGCCCCGAGACGTGGATATCGCCGTCGCGGTGGTTGAGGACGGCGACGCCGGCGCGGAGCAGCGCATTGTAGAGTCGGCCGATGCCGATCTCGTTCCCCGGAATGACCCGTGTCGAGAAGATGACGGTATCGCCCGGGTCTAGGTCGACGTGAGGATGCTCGCCCTGCACGATACGGCTGAGTGCGGCCCGGGGCTCGCCCTGGCCGCCGGTGCAGACGACAAGGCATTTTTCCGCCGGCAATGTCCCGAACAGGCTGTCGTCGAGCAGCGGCGGCAACCCGCCGAGATAGCCGCACTCCCGCGCCGCGGCGCAGGTGCGCTTCAGCGAGCCGCCCGAGACCAGGACGACCCGCCCGGCGGCCTGTGCGGCAGTGGCGATCGTGGCGATGCGGGCAATGTTGGAGGCAAAACAGGTCACGACGACGCGCCGCCGGCACGATGCGATCAGCCGGTGGAGGTCCCGCTGCAACGAGGCCTCCGAGCCGGTCCGCCCCGGGACGAAGACGTTGGTGGAATCGCACACCAGGGCATCGACGCCCTCGTCGCCGAGCGAGCGCAGCGCCACCTCGTCGGAGGTGGGCCCAACCACCGGATCCGGATCGAGCTTCCAGTCGCCGGTATGCAGGACCGTGGCGGCGGGCGTCCGGATGACGATCGCCTGCGCGTCAGGGATGGAATGGGTCATGCCGATCAGCTGCAGCGAGAACGGGCCGACCTGGAGTCGGCCGTTCTCCGGCAGCGCCATCGGCTGCAGTTCCGCCATCGCCCCGCCGTCGCGGAGCTTGTGGCGCATCATCGCGCGGGTGAAGCGGGTGGCGTAGACCGGGCAGCGCAGCTTCGGCCACAGGTAGGGCAGCGCGCCCAGGTGATCCTCATGGGCATGGGTCAGCACCAGCCCCATCAGCCGACCCCGCTGGCCGGCGATGTAGGCGGGGTCCGGAAGGACGATGTCGACGCCCGGCACGACGTTGCTGTTGAAACCGAGGCCGCAGTCGATCATCAGCCAGCGGCGGTCGCCGGGCGGCCCCCATCCGTAGAGGTTGAGGTTCATCCCGATCTCGCCGGCACCCCCGAGCGGCAGGAAGACGAGTTCCTCGGCGCCAGGCGCGGACGCGCTCATCGGCCGCGGTTGCGTCGATAGACCGCCCACAATCCCTTCAACGTCAGCTGCGGATCCGCCCGCTCCAGGGCCGCCGAACACTCGCTGAACAGCGGCGACAGACCGCCCGTGGCAATCACCCCCATCGGGACGCCCATTTCCCGGCGGATGCGCTCGATGATGCCTTCGACGAGGCCGACGTAGCCCCAGAAGATGCCGGAACGCATCGCCTGCGCCGTGGTCTTGCCGATCGCCCGGTCCGGCCGGCCGATCGCAACGCGCGGCAACTGCGCTGCCACCCGTCGTAGTGCTTCCAGCGACATGTTGACGCCGGGAGCGATGGCACCGCCGAGATAGCTGCCGTCGGCATCGATCACATCGAAGGTGGTGGCGGTGCCGAAATCGACGACGATCTTCGAGCCGCCGTACTCCTCATAGGCGGCGAGGGCGTTGACCAGCCGGTCGGCACCCACTTCCTCCGGCCTGTCCATCAGCACCTGGATACCGATATCGACCTCCGGCGCGCCGACGACCAGCGGCGTGCAGTTGAAGTAGCGCCTGAACATCAGCCGCAGGCCGAACAGCGCCGCCGGCACGACCGTCGCGATCACCCCGGCGCGGATACCCTCGCGGTCGATGCCTTGCAGCGCGAAGAGCTGCGCCAGCCAGACGCCGTGCTCGTCGGCGGTCCGCCCAGCGTCGGTAGAGCTGCGCCATTCCCCCAGCATCCGTCCCTCGGCGTTGAATACGGCGAAGACAGTGTTGGTGTTACCGACATCGATGGCGAGCAGCATGACGCAATCCGGATCAGCGGGCGGCGGCCGGAAAGACGTCGCCGGCAAGGATGGTCCGGCGCAGGCCGCCCTGCTGCAGCAGCATCGCCCCGTTGCCAGCCAGGCCGGCAAACACGCCGGTCATCATCCCCGACTCCAACTGCACGTCCACCTCCTGGTGCAGCTTCTCGGCGCGGGCGAGCCACGCTTCGCGCACCGGCGGGAAGCCCAACTGCTGCCAGGTCCGGTACCAGCGCAGGAAAATCGGGCAGAAGCGCTGCAACACCGTGACCGGCGTCTGCGCATCCGCCCCGGCCGCATGCAGCGAGGTCGCCGGGTACATCACCGCTGCCGCAGGCGGATGGGAAGCCACGTTGACGCCGATGCCGACGACCAGCACCTCGACGCTGCCATCTGCGGCTACCTGGGATTCCAGCAGGATGCCGGCAACCTTGTGGCCGCCGATCAGTACGTCATTAGGCCACTTGCAGCCGATGCGAGGCGCTCCCGGCTGCAATATGGCTTCGATGACCTCGGCGAGGGCCACGGCGGCCGCGAAGGTGAGCTGCAGCGCGTCAGCAATGGCGCCTTCTGGACGCAGCAGCACCGAGAAGTAGAGATTGCCGGGCGGCGAGATCCAGGTCCGTCCGCCACGGCCGTGGCCATTCGTCTGCGCGTCCGCCCAGACCAGCGTCCCTTCCTCGGCGCCGAGCGCGGCCAGCCGCCGCGCTTCGTCGCTGGTCGAGCCGATCTCGGACAGACGGATCGTGCGGAAGAACGGTGGCAGAAGCAGCGCATCCATCCCCTATCCGCCGGAGAGCAGCGATGCCGCGGCAACGCTGGCGCTCGACAGGACCGGCTCGGGATAGAGGAAGAACAGCACGATGATCGCGGCGGCGCCCAGCATCACGAAACGCAGTTCCGGCCCGAAATTGCGGTCGAGCGGCTCCTCGCTCTGGTCGAAGTACATCACCTTGATGATCCGCACATAGTAGAAGGCGGCCACAACGCTGGAGAGCACACCGACCACGGCGAGAGTGTACATCTGCGCCTGCACAGCGGCGAGGAAGATGTAGAGCTTGCCGAAGAACCCGGCCAGCGGCGGGATACCCGCCATCGAGAACATGAAGATGGCCAGCGCCAGGGCCATCGCCGGATTGGTCCGCGAGGCGCCGGCCAAGTCCGAGATCTGCTCCACCATCTGCTCGCGCCGGCGCATGCACAGGATGCAGGTGAACGCGCCGAGGTTCATGACCAGATAGATCGCCATGTAGATCAGGACGCCGCGGACACCTTCCGCGCCACCGACCGCGAGCCCGATCAGCGCGTAGCCGACGTGACCGATCGAGCTGTAGGCCATCAGCCGCTTGATGTTGGTCTGCCCGATGGCCGCGAAGGCGCCCAGCAGCATCGAGGCGATCGAGATGAACACGATGATCTGCCGCCACTGCGGCAGCAGGTCGCCGAACGGCTCGATCATCACCCGCAGCAGCAGCGCGATCGCCGCCATCTTTGGCGCCAGCGAGAAAAAAGCCGTCACCGGCGTCGGCGCCCCTTCGTAGACGTCCGGCGTCCACATGTGAAACGGCACCGCCGAAACCTTGAAGGCGAGGCCAGCGATGACGAAGACCAAGCCGACGACCAACCCGACCGGCGGGGCGGCGCCGTGCAGCGCATCCACGATGTCCCCTATAGCCCCAAAGCCGGTGGTGCCGGCATAGCCGTAGATCAGGGAGGCCCCGTAAAGCAGCATCCCCGAGGCCAGCGCGCCCAGCACGAAGTACTTCAGGCCCGCCTCCACCGACCGGACGTCATCGCGGTTGAACGAGGCGATGACGTAAAGCGCGAGGCTCTGCATCTCGAGGCCGAGATAGAGCGCGAGGAAGTCGTTGGCCGAGATCATCAGCATCATGCCGGTGGTGGCAAGCAGCACCAGCACGACGAACTCGAAGCGGGCGATGCCGCACAGCTCCAGGTACTCCTGGGCGATCAGCAGGCTGAGCGCGGCGGCGCCGAGAACCAACACCTTGAAGAAGATGGCGTAGTCGTCGACGATGAACATGCCGCCGAAGGTCAGCATCGACCCACGCGCCGAGATGGTCACGACCAGCAGCAGCGTCAGCAGCAGCGCCACGACGCCGAGCCGGATCATCAGCCGGTTCTG
>JAEULG010000081.1 GCA_016793875.1 Rhodospirillales bacterium
CCCTGCTCCAGCAGCCTGTCGGGCACCTCGGCGTTCTTGTCGAAGCCGGCGGCAAGGCCGATCGGGTTGGGAAACTCCCGGTTCCACAGGCACACGCGCAACAGCGGATCGATGGGCGGGACAGTGGTGGGAATCAGTCCGAGACGCAGCGCCGCGATTGCCATTCGATGGGCTCGCTCGGCATCCATCAACCGCAGAAGCGGACCAGCGATAGCATAGGCGTCGGGGCGACTCATCCGCAGGCAAGCCCGATTGTTGGTTCCGATCAGCCGGCTCCCCGGCTACACTGCAGCATCCACGCCAGCGAGTTCCAGCCTCAGCTCAAGCCGCCGGCCGCGGGCTGTCGCCAGTGAGGACGCCATGTCCGAAAGCCATCTGGTCCTGTTCGCCAACGAGGCCTTCTACACTGCTTTCGCGGCGCGCGACATCGCGGCGATGGGCGAGATCTGGTCCGAGCGGGAATCGCTCACCTGCATCCACCCAGGCTCGCCACCGCTTATCGGTAAAAAGCAGGTGATGCGAAGCTGGCGGGCGATCCTCGCCAACCCGCAATCACCGGCGATCGTCTGCCGCACACCGAAGGCGAGGGTGTGCGGCGATGTCGCCTACGTTCTCTGCTGGGAGCAGATCGAGCTGACTTTTCTGATCGCCACCAATATCTTCGTTCATGAGGGCGGCCGCTGGCGGCTGATCCATCACCAAGCCGGAGTGGCCCCACCTCCGCAAGACCTGCCCAAGGCTCTCGAAGTGGTAGTGCAATAGCCGCGCCGCAGCATCGCAAAGCCTCCTGCCTGCGCGCGATAGCGTCTGGAGGCAAAAGGCGGCTTGCCTATAACCTGTCCACTCACCACGGTCCTGTGGAGGAAGGTGTGTCGCAACAATGGCCTTGTCAGCAGGCGCACCGTGCCTTGCCGGGCGGCGGCGCGCCTGAGGGCGGATGCGCGATCCCCGCATAGACGCTTGGCTGTCCCGGCTGGAACTCGCCCGCTACTGCGAAGTCTTCGCGGCACACGCGATCGACTGGGAGGTTTTGGCCGATCTGCGGGAAGCCGACCTGGAAAAGCTCGGTATCCCGCTCGGCCACCGCAAGAAGCTGCTGCGCGCCATCCGTCGCCTCGATGAAGCGGCCGCCAACGAACAGCCGCCAAAGCCGGACGCTCCGGGCGAGAGGCCCCTCTCCCCGGCTCCCCGCGGGCGGGCGGAGCGCCGTCAGCTCACGGTGATGTTCTGCGATATGGTCGGCTCGACGGCGCTCGCCCGCAAGCTCGATCCGGAAGACATGCTGGACGTCCTGCGGCGCTACCAGCGCACCTGCGCCGGTCTCGTTGCCGAATTCGGCGGCAGCGTCGCCCAATATCTCGGCGACGGCATCCTTGCCTATTTCGGTCATCCGCAGGCGCACGAAGACGACGCCGAGCGGGCGGTGCGGACGGCCCTCGCCATCATCGAGGCGGTAGCGCCGCTGAACGCCGCGATCGTTTCCCATCGCCAGGCGAAGCTCGCGGTTCGCATCGGCATCGCCACGGGCGTGGTCGTCGTCGGCAACATCATTGGCGATGCCGGCGCCGAGGAACGAACCGCCATCGGCGAGACCCCGAACCTCGCCGCACGGCTCCAGGGCGCCGCCGCCCCCGATACTGTCGTTATCGCCGATAACACCCACCGCCTCCTCGGCGGGCGTTTCGAGTACGACGATCTCGGCCGCTTCGCGCTGGCTGGATTCGCCGAGCCGCAGCAGGCATGGCGGGTCGTCCGTGCCGCCGACGCCCGCAGCCGCTTCGAGGCCGCCCGCGCCTCATCCCTCACCCCCCTCACGCCCCTGGTCGGACGCGAACGCGAGCTGGGCCTGTTCCTGCAATGCTGGCGGGCGGCCTGTACCGGGCGCGGTGGGGTAATCCTGCTGTCGGGAGAGCCCGGCATCGGCAAATCGCGTCTCACCGTCGCTTTCGAGGATGCGATCGCCGTCGATCGGGCGAACGTCACCCACTATTCCTGTTCACCCTTCCACCGCAACACGGCACTGCATCCGATCGTCGAATGGCTGACACGCGATGCCGGTATCGAGGAAGGCGACGACGATCCACGGCTCATCGAGAAGCTGCGGGACTGGCTCGGGGGCAATCCACGCGGGCTGGCGCAGACGTTGCCGTTGCTCGCGGCGCTGCTCTCCGTCGATGCGGTCGAACCGTCATCATCGATCCTCAGCGCGCAGAAGCAGAAGGATATGACCCTGTCGGCCCTGGCCGGCCGCCTGGAAACCGCCGCCGAGACGGCACCGCAACTCGTCGTCTTCGAAGATCTGCAGTGGATCGACCCCACCTCCCAGGAGTTTCTCGACCTGCTGGTGGAGCGGGCGCCGGATCACCGTCTGCTTATCGTCGCGACTTGCCGGCCGAAATGCTCTCAATCCTGGCAGGATCGCCCCTACGTCATCAACATCACCCTCGACCGCCTCGGCCGCCGCCGGACCGAGGAATTCATCCACACTATTCTTGCCGGGAAGTCGCTGCCGGACGCCGTTCTCACACAGATCGTCGCCAAGACCGGCGGCGTGCCCCTGTTCGTCGAAGAACTCACCAAGACGGTGCTGGAGTCCGGGCTGATGCGCATCGGCGAGACCGGCTACGTCCTCGATGGACCGCTGCCCAAGCGCGCGATCCCGGCGACCATCCACGATTCGCTGATGGCGCGTCTCGACCAGCTTGCCCTGCCGAAAGAAATCGCCCAGATCGGCAGCGTCATCGGCCGGCGCTTCTCCTACGCGTTGCTTGCCGAGGTCACGGCGCTGCCCGATACCGTCCTGCAGCCGTCGCTGGACCGCCTAACCACGTCCGAGCTGGTGTTCGCCCGCGGCGCGCCGCCGCAGGCGACATACGTGTTCAAGCACGCGCTAATCCAGGACGCCGCCTATGAAAGCCTGCTGATCAGCAGGCGTCGCGAGCTGCACCTGCGGATCGCCGAGGTGCTGGAAGCGAGTTTTCCCGAGAGCGCGCGCAACAGCCCGGAGCTTCTCGCCCATCACTACAGCGAGTCGAACGAGCCGCGGCGGGCCGTCGGCTTCTGGCAGAAAGCGGCGCAGAAGGCGTCGCGTGCGTCTGCCTACCTGGAGGCTGTCAGCCATCTCCAACGAGGCCTAGACCTGCTCACCGGACTCGCTCCGGGCGATGAGCGGAATGTCCGCGAACTCGAGTTGCTGCTGCCGATGGCAACGATGCTGATCGCGCTCAACGGCGCCGGTTCGCCGGAGGTGGAGAAGACCTACGCCCGCGCCCTTGAGGTCTGTTCCCGGCTGCCGCAGTCGCCGCTGCACTTTGCGGCGTTCTGGGGGTGGTGGCGGATCTCGATGAACTTCCGCACCGGCCGTGAGCGCGCCGAGAACCTGTTGCGGCTAGCGAACGGCCTGGACGAGCCCGGTCTGGTGCTTCAGGCCCATCATTCGCTCTGGGCGACCAACTTCATGCTGGGCGATCACGGCGCGTGCCTGCATCACATCACCGAGGGGCTCGCGCTCTATGAGGAGCACAAGCACGCCAGCCTCTCATCGATCTATGGCGGCCACGATATCCG
The DNA here is from genome assembly GCA_016793875.1 of Rhodospirillales bacterium. Taxonomy (GTDB): domain Bacteria; phylum Pseudomonadota; class Alphaproteobacteria; order Rhodospirillales; family Defluviicoccaceae; genus Defluviicoccus. The sequence goes on from JAEULG010000081.1 coordinate 3,568, forward strand.
GGTCTGCGCTGAGGGCGAGGCGGCGCTGTCGCTGTGGCTGACCGGGCACTGCCAGGAGGCGGCGCTGCGGGTGGAGATCGCCGGCGACTGCGCCCGCCGCCTCGGCCACGCCGGCAGCATCGCCCATGCCCTCGACTACGCCGTCGTTCTCAACCGCTACCGCCGCCGCCCGGACGAGGTCGCCCGTCTCGCCGAGGGGATGATCCGCTTCGCCGAGGACCGCGGCCTCGGCGACTACATCGGCAAGGGCCGCCTGTTTCGCGGCTGGGCGATGTCGATGCTGGGCGACGCGAACGCCGGCATGCAGGACCTGATCGACGGGCTGGCGGCGCAGCGGGCGAGCGGCACACCGGAGGATTTCCCCGTCTACTTCGACATGCTCGCCGAGGCCTTTGCCGCGGCCGGCCGCTACGACGATGGCCTGCTGCAGGTGGAGGAGGCCTTGACGGTGGGGGAGAAAAGCGGCATCCGCTACTGGGACGCGGAGCTGCACCGCCGCAAGGCGGCACTGCTGCTGGCCGCGGGCGACGGGGGCGCCGCCAAGGCCGAAGCGTGCCTGACCCAGGCACTCGGCGTCGCCCGCCAGCAGGGGGCACGGATGCTGGAAATGCGGGCGGCAACCGATCTGGCACGGCTGTGGCAGCGGCAGAACCGCCGTGCCGAGGCGCGCGCGCTCCTGTTGCCGGTCTACCGGTGGTTTACCAACGCCGCCGTGCGCAGCGATGACCTGAGCGATGCGCACGACTTGGTAGCGGAGCTGGAATGAGCGGCGCTGCAAGGCCGATCCGCGAGCCGCTGCCCGCCGCCGCTGCAACCCGCAAGCGCTACCGCAGCGGCACCCACCGGCTGGTGCCGCCTGCACAGACGCTCGCGCGCATCCGCCCGCTGCTGCCGGTGATGGGCATCACCCGCATCGCCAGCATCGGTGGGCTCGACCGCCTCGGCATTCCCGTCGCCATGGCGTGCCGGCCGAACTCCCGCTCGATCGCCGTCGCCCAGGGCAAGGGGCTTGATCTTGACGCGGCCAAGGCCTCGGCGGTGATGGAAGCGGCCGAGACGTGGCACGCCGAAACCATCGAGGCGCCACTGCGGCTCGCCTCGTTCGAGGAGATGCGCCTGCACCACCGCGTGTGCGACGTCGCCCGCCTGCCGATGCCGGCCGACAGCGGGTTTCACCCGGACTTGCGCATCCTGTGGATCGAGGGCGAGGATCTGCTTCACGGCCACCCAGTCTGGCTGCCGTATGAACTGGTCCACACCGACTACACCCTGCCGGGGCCCGCCGGCAGCGGCTGCTTCGTCGCTGATACCAACGGCCTTGCTTCCGGTAACCATCTGGCGGAAGCCATCCTGCATGGCCTGTGCGAGGTTATCGAGCGCGATGCGACTGCGCTGTGGATGCTGGCGGCACCGGAGACACAGGCGGGGCGCTGCATCGCGCTGGACACCATCGATGATGGCGGCTGCCGGCAGGTACTGCAGCACTTCGCTGACGCAGATCTCGATGTGCGCATCTGGGAGACCACCACCGATGTCGGGATCGCCGCCTTCCTCAGCCTGATCGCCGGGCGTGATCGACAGGAGGCCGACCCCGAGTTCGGTGCCGGCTGCCACCCCGACCGCGGCGTTGCCCTGCTGCGAGCGCTGACCGAGGCGGCACAGGCGCGCACCACCTTCATCGCCGGCTCCCGCGACGACATGGGCTGGGATCTCTATGCCGAGGAGACCCGCGCCGAGCGGGCGGCAACCTGCGCGGGGTTGCTGCGAATGGCACCGCAACGGCGGTTCGAGAAGACGCCCGACGCGGCCGCGGAGACCGTGGCCGAGGACGTCGACCTGATCCTGTCGCGGCTGGCGGATGTCGGCATCGCCGAGGCCCTTGCCGTCGATCTATCGAAACCCGCCCTGCGCATCCCGGTGGTTCGCGTCATCGTCCCCGGGCTGGAAGGCGCGCTGCACGGAGATGCCGGCGGCGCGGTCCCCGGTGAGCGGGCACGGGCGGTGCGCGGAGTGGGCTCGTGACGCTCTACGTTTTCCTCGGCCCCAGCCTGCCGCTGGCTGAAGCACGGGCGCTGTGCCCGGCGGCGGTCTGCCTGCCGCCGGTGCGCCTAGGCGATGTTCACCGCTGCGTCGCATTCGGCGGCGCCACCGCCATCGGCATCATCGACGGCTACTTCGAGCGCGTGCCTGCAGTCTGGCACAAGGAAATCCTGTGGGCGCTGAGCCGCGGTGTCGCCGTCTTCGGCGCGGCCAGCATGGGCGCGCTGCGCGCCGCCGAGTTGGCGGCGTTCGGCATGGTCGGAATCGGCCGCATCTACGAGGCATACCGCAGCGGCGTGTTCATGCCGTTCGCGGATGAACCGTTCGAGGACGACGACGAGGTGGCAGTGGAGCATGCACCGGCGGAAGCCGGTTGGATGGCGACCGAGGCGATGGTCAACATCCGCGCCACCCTTGCCGCTGCCGGTGACGCCGACGTTCTCCCGGCAGGGATGGCTCGCCGGTTGGCAGCCCTGGCAAAGGCGCTCTTCTACAAAGAGCGCTCATGGGCGACGCTGCTGCGCCGGGCGGAAGCCGTCGGCGAGGACGCATCGGCGCTCGCCGGCTTGCGGACCTGGCTTCCGCAGGGACGCATCGATCAGAAGCGTGCCGACGCCGCCGCGCTGCTGCGGTGCCTCGACAGCGGTCCGCTGCCCAAACCGGGTGTGTGCTTCTCCTTCGCCGACACCACCTTGTGGCGGCGGGCAACGGCGCTCCCAGCTGGCGGCGGCGGCGGCGATGGCGACGTCCTGGTGGAATTGCGGCTGCGCGGGGCAGACGTTTGGCACGCGGCGCGCGATGCCGCCTGGGCGGAGCTGGTCGGCGAGCCGGCCAGCTCCGACGACGCTTCCCTCCCTGATCTTGCAGCAACCGATCCGGCTGGCGCACTGGCCGCTTTGGAAACCTTCGCCTGCCGCGAGAGTCGCCACGAGAAGCGGGCGATGGCGGCCGCGCCGCTGCTGGATGCCGCCATTCTCCGCTTGTTGCACCGGGACGGCCGCTACGATGAGCTTGCTGGTCGGGCGGCGGCAAAGCGCCGCCTCACCGCCGCCCCGGCAACCTGCGGGCCACCGGCAGCGGACGCCCTGCTGGCGTGGTTTGCTGCCCGCAGCGACCTCCCGGTGCCAGTGGAGGCCGATCGCCTCGCCGACAGCCTCGATTTCGCCGACGCCGACGACCTGCTGCACGCACTGGCCGGCGAATGGCGTCTCGTCAACGCGACGGCGTGACCATCCCGGCAAAAGCGATTGCGGCGCGGTTGGCGCCAGCGGATGATCACCGCAGGTCAGGAGGGGAGTTGGGGGATCATGCCGCTTCACCAGGACCGGTACCTGCGTCAGCACGGGACCCGCTTCAAGCTGTTCGCACAGCCGCGCTTTCTCGAAGGCTTTGCCCGCCCGGTGCCGGTATGGGTGTCCTCGCCGCGCGGCACCCTCGGCGCGGGACCGCAGGACCATCGGATGGCGGTGGTCGATGCCATCGGCAAGAAGCCCTACGATCCGCTCAAGGACCTGCCGCCATGGCCGGGCCCGCGCAATCCGCCGGTGAGGCCGGGTCCTGACGGCCATTTCGATCACCTCGATCCGTCGACCCGCGAGTTCACCTGTGCCCACATGTTCGGCGTGGTGCGCCGGGTGCTCGACATCTGGGAGGGCTACCTCGGCGCTCCCATCGCCTGGCATTTCGCCGAGCTGCAGCCGCGCCTGGAGATGATCCCTCACGTCGAGTGGGACAATGCCCAGGCCGGGTACGGCTACCTGGAGACCGGCACCGGCAAGCCGAAGAGCACCCCCACCGTCGGCGAGCCGTTCTGTCTCAATTTCGACGTCCTGGCGCACGAGACCGGCCACCTGATCATCTTCGCGCTGCTGGGCGTCCCCGACGATGCGACGCTGACCACCGAGTACCGCGCCTTCCACGAATCGTCGAGCGACCTGGTGGCGCTGCTATCGGCGCTGCATTTTCCGACGGTGGTGGATCATGTTCTCGCCGGCTGCTCCGGCAATCTTTACGTGGAGAACGAACTGAACCGGGTGGCCGAGCTGTCCTCGTCGGAGCAGATCCGGCTCGCCTCCAATGCGCACCGGATGAGCGACGTTCCGGACCCGCGGGCGCCATGGAATACGCTGACGCAGCCGCAGCTGCATCAGGTCGGCGAGCCGATGACCGGCGCGATCTTCGATATCCTCGTCGAGGTCTTCCAGGAAATCCTGGTCGAGGACGGGCTGATCACCCGCGAGATGGACAGGCTGGCCGACCGCGCCGCCGATGGCTCGGTCGATATCGAACAGGCCCGCTCGGCGTACGCGGATGCCTATGCCAGCGATCCCGAGGGTTTCCGCCTGGCGCTGTGCCGCGCCCGTGACATCCTGGGCTTCCGTCTGGCCTGCACCTGGCAGGAAATCTCGCCGCACTATCTGCGCTTCGCCGACGTTGCCGCCCGCTTCCTGACGGTGGACCGTCGGCGCTCCGGGGAGCGCTTCCAGGAAATCATCCGCAACTCCTTCGCTTGGCGCCAGATCGGCTGGGACCGGATGCCACGGGCAAGATAGCGATATGGCCCATCTGCCCGAAAAAGCGGCGTGTTCGTGGAATGGCAATGGGCTAAGATTGGCCTTCGACTTTATCCCAAGGGGGGAACAATGGCGCTCCTCGAAGAGCCGTTCGGCTTCGGTCTCATCGGCAAGATCATCGACGGCTTCACAGTGGCCGATACGGCGGTGGGACCCCGCCGGCTCGCCGTGCTGCGCCGGCAGGCGAGCGGTGGCGATCACACCCTGCATCTCGCCTACGTCTACGCCTATACCGCGGGAGAGGTCGTCGACCGTCTGCCGCAGCCGCTGATCTTCATCGTTGCAGGCCCTGGCGAGCCGACGCCGAAGGCCGCACAGCGGGTCTACCCGACGGGCGAGTTCGCGCTGTGGCCGGTCGATCCGCGCGACGACGGCATCGCCTTCGCCATCGACATCGGCCCCTATGCCGACCTGCTGGACGGCGGCGGCGTTGCTGGCGACGACGCAACCGCAGAGGCCGACTTCCCGGCGGACGGCGGCGCGACCCTGTTCCGGGGTCCGGACGGCCGCGTCTACTGTGTGCCATCCAGCCTGGAGGCATTCGAGGTCATCGACGAGGAACTGCGCTCGCAGCTGGAACTCGCCGGCGGCAACGAGATCGGATCGTTCAGCGTGAAGACGCTTGCCGGACGCGGCGCGGTAGCGGCGCGGGGCGCTTCGGCAACGCGCGGTGCGATGGCGGCGCAAGGGGCGCTGGCCGCGCGCGGGGCGATGGCGGCACAAGGGGCAATGGCCGCGCGCGGGGCGATGGCGGCGCAAGGGGCGATGGCCGCCCGTGGGGCGATGGCGGCACAAGGAGCGATGGCGGCACGGGGCGCAATGGCTGCCCGTGGGGCAATGGCGGCTCGCGGCGCGATGGCGGCCCGCGGGGCAATGGCGGCTCGCGGCGCGATGGCCGCACGGGCGGCTCTCACCGGCGCTCCCCACGAGGAGCGCGACGAATAGCCGGCGACGGCGAGAAGACCGGCGTCATCTCCGGCGGCAGTTTAGCCCTTACACATCGATCAGGCCGTCGCCTCGATGATATGGGCGAGCCGCGAGCGGTCGAGCACGGTGATCGAGCCGCGGCCCAGATCGATGATGCCGTCCTCCTTCCAGGAGCGAAGCTGCTTGTTCACCGCTTCGCGCGAGGTGCCGATCATCGCCGCCAGGGTGTGCTGCTGGATGCGGACCCCCCGCTTCTTGCCATTGTTTGCCTCGTCGCAGTGGTGGTCCCACAGGTAGATCAGCCGCTTGGCCAACCGGCCGCGCAGGTCGAGGAAGTTCACGTCCTCCAGCTGCTCGCTGGTCCAACGCAGCCGTTGACACATCACCTCCAGCAGCCGGATGCACACCTCGGGATTGTCGGCGAGGCACGGCAGGAAGTCGCGGCGGCTGAGAACTAGCAGCTCCGTTGCTTCATGGGCAAAGGCATCCGCCGTGCGTTCACCGCCGTCGATCAACGCGATCTCCCCGAACACTTCACCGGGACTGATGACGTTCAGGACCACTTCCCGCCCTTCGGCCGAGTAAGAACAGATGCGGACGCGCCCGGAAAGCACCGCCATCATCGCCGTACCGGGATCTCCCTTGAGAAACACCGGCTCGCCAGGCTTGTAAAAGCGGGTTCCCGACATCTGCGCCAGGCGATCAAGGTCAGCCGGGGGGAGGTGCCTGAGCAAAAAATGCTCCCCCAGGATGCGACGAACGTCGTGCATCACCCGAATCTCCACCATCCCTTATTCGATCACGTCTTCTTTCAGCCGACGTGTCAAAGGGAGTGTGTCATCTGAATGATGTAACGACAATCCCGCGCACGAATCGGGATGATGCGCAGATCCCCGTGCTGCGGACTCAACGTCCGCGGGCCGACAGCACTGTTCGGGAGGAAGTGGCCGCGAGCGTATCGCGCAGGTCGTTCTCGCAGGCCTGCAGCTGTTGTTCGGCCTCATTGCGCCGGCGCCTCGCCTCGTCGGCGATCTGCAGGCTCTCCTCGATCGTCGCGATCAGCAGGTCGTTGGCCTTCTTGACATTCTCGATGTCGAAGACTCCGCGCTCGACCTCCCGGCGGACCGCGGCGTTGGCCTGCTTGAGGTTCTCGGCGTTGGCCATCAGCAGGTCGTTGGTGAGATCGGTTGCCTCCTTCAGCGTCCTGCCGGCGTCCGCCGACCGCCAGATGGTGACCGCCTGCGCCAGCTGCGTGCGCCACAGTGGCACCGTGTTGGCCAAGACCGAGGTGATCTTGCTGACCAGGCTTTTGTCGTTCGCCTGCACGAGGCGGATGCTGGGCAGGCTCTGCATCGCCACCTGACGGGTGAGCCGCAGGTCGTGGACACGACGGTCGAGGTCGTCCCGCACCGAGCGCAGGTCGCGCAGTTCCTGCGCCTTCACCACCTCGCCGGAGGTCTCCGCCTTCTGCTGGAGCGCGGGGATGGTTTCCTCGTCGAGTTGCCGCAGCTTCTCGTCGCCGGCCGCAATGTAATCGGCAAGCTCGTGGAAATACTCGAGGTTGGCTTCGTACAGCCGGTCGAGGGCGATGACGTCGGCCATCAGTTGGCTCTTGTGCCCGTCGAGCCGGTCGCCGATGCCGTCGATCTGGCGGCGCACCTCCTGGTAGCGCTGGAGGAATTTGGCAACCGGCTGGCCGCCGCCGAGCAGCCGGCCGAGGAAGCCCGGCCGCTTGTTTGGATCGAGTTCGCCGGGAGAGAAGCCGCGCAACGTCGTCAGCATGTCGCCGAGAGCGGTCCCGGCGGGACCGACGTCCTTGTTGCGAACGCCCTCCAGCATGGTATCGGAGAGCGCGGTCAGCTTCTCCTGGGCCTTGCTGCCGAAGAACAGGACAGTGTTGGTATCGCGCATATCGATCTCGGCGAGCGCCCGGTCGATGCGGGCACGGCGCTGCGGATCGGCCCTGCGGTAGGAGACGACATCGGCTGGATCGGTCGCCACCACCGGCGGCGTGTCTTGCAGTTCATTCACCCCTCTGCCCTCCTCCGCTGCGGTCGGCGCGCTCAGGCAACGCCCTCGCGCCGCAGCCGCGCCGACAGCACCTCGATCTGGACGTCCAGGTCCGAGGCGTCGTGCTGCAGCAGCTTGCCGTATTGTTCCTCACAGGTGTTCTGCATATCCACCAGCAGCGTGCGGAAATTGTGCTCCAGCTCGGGCGGAGCACTGTCGCCGTGGGTCCGGGAGTACGCCTCGGTGATCCGGTGAGCGCCGTCCAGATAGACGGTCAGGAACTTCCGCGCCCGGCGAAGGTCGCGCGGGTCCTCGGTGATCAGCTTGAGGATGCGCTCACCACTCGCAACGATGCTGCGCAGCCGCTGCCGGAACTCCACCGATGCGATCTGCCGGCTGGCGGCCTCCAGCCCGTCGAGCCGCCGCCAAGCGTCGTGCAGCAGCCGCGCCGTCTCCTCGTCGTCCACAACCTGGAGTTGTCGCAAGCTCGCCTCGCGCTCGCTGCCGCCATAGACCAGGAAGTAGCCCAGCGTTGCCAGCAGGCCGAAGGCAATGGAGATGGGAATGCCGTGGCCGGCGGCAAACATCGCGGCGAACGCCGTGGCGATGCCGACGACAACCCCACCGGCCCGCTTCAGCCGGCGACCGCGCCGCGATCCGAGCGGCCGTTCGCGTTCGAGCATCTCGGCGTAGCGGCCGCGCCGGCAGAGCACGGCGCCGAGGACGAACAGCAGCCAGCCGCCCCCCGCGCCCAGCAGCATGCCGACATCATCGGACCACAGGGAAAAGACCGCCTTCAGCAGCAGCGGCCATGTCAGCAAGAAGATCAGCAGGCCATCGAACTTGGCGCGCAGCCGGCGAAGCCGCCTTTCGTCGAGCATCTGCCGGTCACCTGACCGTCCGTTCGATCACCGCCGACCTGGGCAAACCGCTCGTTCCGGAGAACAGCGCTTGGCAACTCACCACGCCCAGGGTCAGAACGAGCAACCCCGCTCCCACCAGTTGCGACACCCGCTTCGACATTTCGATTCCGGCTACCTCCGCTGCCGGCTGCTGGCACCGCCACCGCCGGCGGCGCCGTGAAACCCGGCCCGCGATTGAGATGTGTCGAGGCCAACCGGCTGTCAATCCGATGACGTCAGACGCCTTCGTCTCCCAAATCGGATGGCGGCACCACCGCTCGGGTAGTGCCGCCGCGTGCCGGCTGCTTACGCCGGGGGAATGCGCAGTACCTGTCCCGGATAGATCTTGTCCGGATGCGTCAGCATCGGCTTGTTCGCTTCGAAAATCTTGTTGTACTTGTTCGGATCACCGTATTGCTTCTTCGAAATGGCGGAAAGAGTATCGCCCTTCTGCACCGTGTAGAAGTTTGCCGCAGTGCCAGCCGGCGTCGTGATGTTATCTTCGACCTTGGCAACGCCAGCGACGTTGCCCAAAGCCAAAATGATCTTCTCCTTGATCTCCTGGCTGGGAGCGTTCCCGGATACAATCACCTTGTCGCCGTCGACCTTGACATCAAGGCCATCCACCGGCAGGCCAAGCTTGGCGACCGCCGCCTTCAGATCATTGGGCGGGGGCGCCGCTTCCGCGCCGCCGATGCCCAGCAATTCTCCGGCCGCTTTGACAAAGTCCCAGATGCCCATCTTCGCTATCTCCTTCTTGTCGGCTGAACGAAGGACGAGGGCGAACACCCCGTCCGTTTACATCGTTACGGATCCGCCGCCCATTCTACGCGCGCGGCGGAGCACCCATCACAACTCGCAGGCTTGCACCCGGTTTCCGGCCTTTCCCCTCTATTGACGCGAACGCCGCGTCGGCTCGCCCGGCGGTTCCTAGTCACCCCCTGTTTTTCGCCGGCTGCGCGATAGCCTTAAGGTTAGGTTGCAGGACCGCGCTTTCCAGCGGCAACAGCCGGCGCATGCCACGATCCGCTGCCGCCTCCTCTATTCGCGGGCAGAGGCCTGACGCAGCACAAGGTTCACCGACGACGGATTCCCCTGGGTGAGCACCGGGACCGGCCGGTCGGTAACGAACCATGCGGCGCGGTCCACCAGAATACGGGCCTGCAGCGCATAGGCGCGGCCCGGGTCGATGCGGCCGCGGTCATAGGCAAGCTGAAAGCGGAACGGGACCTGGCCATCGGTGGCAAAGCCGCTGCGGGCGATGCGAGCTGGCGCGCCCGCATCCGACACATCCAGCAGTTCGACGGCCACGGTCGCCCCCTTCGGCAGGGCGATGCGTTGCCGGTAAGTGATGGTTCCGGTGATCAGGCCGGCATTGGCGGGATCGACGGCGGCATCGGCCACGGCATCTTCCTCGTCGTAGTCCGCCGGGGCGACCGGCGAAGAGGGACCATTGCCCGATCGGCAACCGGCGGCCGCCGCTGCCACCCCCGCGATGATCGCCCACACCATCTGGCGCCGCCCCACGTCCACCGTCTGCTCCCTGCCCTGTCGCCGGCCGCATCATAGCCGAGCCGCGCCGATTGACAGCCGGAATTCCAAATTCCTAGAGTGGGGGCCCGTGGGGGTGGCAGACTCCCCGCGCCCAGATAAAGGTCATTCCGACCCAAGCTCTGCCCGAGCAGCCTTCTCTTTTTGGCGGAGAGGAGCCGATGGGTTGGTTTGACAGTACTTCCGTCGCAAGCGCGCCTGCGCCGGCGGCGCATCCTTCGTTCGCCGAAGCGACGTTCACTTGGCTGAAGCTCGGCCTGATCGGATTCGGCGGCCCCGCCGGCCAGATCGCCCTGATGCACCGGATCGTCGTCCGCGAGAAGCGTTGGATCGACGAACCGCGGTTCCTGCATGCGCTCAACTACTGCATGCTGCTGCCGGGACCCGAGGCGCAGCAGCTCGCCGTCTACCTCGGCTGGCTGCTGCACCGGAGCCGAGGTGGCCTTTGTGCCGGCATCCTGTTCGTGCTGCCAGGCGCACTGGTGATGCTGGGCCTCAGCATCCTCTACGTCCGCTACGCGACGCTACCGCTGCTGGAGGGCCTGTTCTGGGGGCTGAAGGCTGCGGTGCTGGCGGTGGTGGTCGACGCGGTGGTGCGCATATCCCGCCGGTCGTTGCACGGCCGGGTGCTGCCGGCGATCTCCGCCGGCGCCTTTGCCGGCCTCTTCTTTTTCGGCGTGCCGTTTCCGCTGATCATCCTTGCTGCCGCCGCCATCGGCTTCCTCGGTGCGTGGCTGCGGCCGGCGCTGTTCGCGGCACGCAACCGGGACCGCGCCACTACGGAAGGTCCGGCGGCCGTCGCCGCGCTCGCCACGACACCTCCTTCTGCCCGACGCTGGCTAAGCACACTTGCCATCGGCATGTCCGTGTGGCTCGCGCCGGTCCTGGTCGCGGCACTTCTGCTCCGCGGCTCCACGACCTTCACCGACATCGGTCTCTTCTTCAGCAAGATGGCGGTGGTCACCTTCGGCGGCGCCTATGCGGTGCTATCGTACGTGGCACAGCAGGCGGTCGATCACTACGGCTGGCTCTCACCGGGCGAGATGCTGACCGGCCTCGGCCTCGCCGAGACCACCCCCGGGCCGCTGATTCTGGTGGTGCAGTTCGTCGCCTTCCTGGGCGCCTACCGCCACCCCGGGACGCTCGATCCGATGATTGCGGGCATGCTGGGTGGCCTGCTGGCCACCTGGGTCACTTTCGCCCCCTGCTTCCTGTGGATCTTCCTCGGCGCCCCGTTCATCGAGCGACTGCTCCACCGGCAACGGCTGAATGCGGCACTGGCGGCGATTAGTGCTGCGGTCGTCGGCGTCATCGCCAACCTCGCGGTATGGTTCGCCCTGCACGTGCTGTTCGCCAGCGTCGGCGAGTACCATTTCGGGCCGCTGCGCCTCTACGTGCCCGATCCGGCCACACTTGATCCGTGGGCGCTGGTGGTCGCCGCGGCGGCGATGCTGGCGATGCTGCGCTTTAGCGCCGGCATGCTGCCGACGCTGGCGGCCGCAGCCCTCGCCGGCCTCGCGCTGCGGCTGCTATAGAAGCCACGAGCTTGCATCCCGGCCGCAGCCGCGCACATTCAGCCGAGCCAACCCGTTCCTGCCCGAGGCCCTCCCGATGCATCCGACCTTCGCCACCCCGCCCAGCTTCTTCGGCCTCGCCCGGCGGGACCGTGAGGCACCGATCTGCGTCGCCGGAGTGCCGTTCGACATCGGCACATCCAACCGCCCGGGGGCCCGTTTCGGCCCGTTCGCCATCCGCCACGCCAGCCGCATGCTGCTGGACGGCGAGCACCCGGCTTCGTGGAGCGATCCCACCCGGCTGCCGCTGGCCGATATCGGCGATTTCCGCATCGCCCTCGGCGACGTGCAGGCGAGCTTGCGGCTGATCGACCGCCAGGCCGACGGGCTCTCTCACCTCATCACCCTCGGCGGCGATCACTCGGTGACGCTGCCGCTGCTGCGGGCGTTGTCCCGGCGACTCGGGCCGGTCGGCCTGATCCACTTCGATGCCCATGTCGATACCTGGCCGGACAGCTTCGGCCAGACCTACGGCCACGGATCCCCCTTCTTCCACGCCATCAACGAGAAGCTCATCGATCCGCGGCGCACCATCCAGGTGGGCATCCGCTCGCCGATGCAGCGCGGCGTCTACGACTGGACAGTCGGCAAGGGGGTGACCATCGTGCCAGCGATGGCGGTGCACGAGGAGGGACCAGCGGCAGTGGCGGCGCGGATCCGCGCCGTTGTCGGCGACGGTCCGGTCTATCTTTCGTTCGACATCGATGCGCTCGATCCCGCCTTCGCTCCCGGCACCGGCACCCCCGAGGTCGGTGGGCTGGCGAGTTGGCAGGCGCAGGCGATCCTGCGCCGCCTCAGCGGCTTGGCCTTCGCCGGAATGGACGTCGTCGAGGTCGCTCCCGCCTACGACGTTGCCGAGGTCACGGCGCTGGCCGCCGCCACCGTTGTCTGGGAATACCTGGCGCTGCTCGCGCAAGCCCGGCAATGGCCAGAGGGCCCGGCGAGCGGCGAGCCCGCCGCTACCGCCCGCTGACCATGTCGAGGCTCGTGACCCGCCGCCCGTGCACCGTGGCCGTCGCCGCCGCGATCTCCTGCCCACCGAGCAGGGCCGCAAGGCGGTAGCTGCCGGGACGCAGCGGCCATTCGAAGCGGCCGTCGTCATCGGTGAGGATGGCGATCTCCGGAATCGGCCGAGCCGGATGGTCAAGGGAGGTGGCAACGATCACCGCCCCTTCGACGGCCAGGCCGCCGGGCCGGCTGACCCGGCCGGCGATCCCTTCGGCGAGCGGGGCCGCATCTTCCGGCTGGGTACTCTCAACCGGAAGGTCGCGTTCAGAGACCGGACCCGCCATTACCACCCCCGCAACGAGGACTGCCGTCGTCGACCCCACCACGATCGCTGTTATCGATCTCATGCCTGTTCGCCTTCGTGACGGAGCCGGCGCGTGGCCGGCTCCTTCGTTTTTCCGGTCGCCTAAGGTGCGTTTTTCCAGGCGGTCAGGTTGTTGGCGACCGCCTGGGTAATGCGGGTGCCGTGGTTATTGTTGCTGAACGGCGGCGCCCCGTAGACACCGTAGGCATGGACCGCCATGGCACAGACACCGCAGCCGGTGCGATTGTACCAGACTGGTGATCCACTCATCCCGCCCACGGTATCATTCTGATAGAATACCCGCTGCGGCTGGGTGACGCGCACCCGGTCAGAGGACCGCCACTGGGTCAGCGGCTTGTCGCCCGGATAGCCGTTGATGTTGGTCGGCAGACCGTTGAGCGAGCCGGACTGCACGAAATACCCGTACCAGCCGACGGTATTGCCGATCGCGCACTTCAGCTTGATGGCTCCATAGTCGTAGCGGTCATCGGTCGCTGTGGTCCAGCCGCGGACGCTGGCCAGCCATCGGGCGGTACAGGATCCGTAGGGGCTGCCGCCGCCGTTGCGGCCCGGATAGATGCGATAGCTGTTGACCGGGTAGAACGAGCCGCCGCCTCCGGAATGCACACAGTGGCCGGCGGTGATCACCGTGTTCGGCCCGATCAGCCAGCCGGTGCAGCGGCCGAGACTGAAGGTGATCAGCACCGTCGCCCGCGCCGGAAATGTGGTGGTCGGGGTGACCCGGACGCGGCTGTCGGGACCGATGATCGATTCCTGGCCTTTCCCCGCGCCGACCGTCTGCAGGCTCAACAACCGCGTCATCTCCTGCGCCGACTCGCCAACCGCCTTGAATTCCGCCAGCTGGTCGGCGGGGGCCAGTTCGACCGCCGCTGTCTCGGCGCGTCCGCGGAACGCGGAGGAAACCTTGGCCGCCTGAGCGGCAGCGAGCGTCTTGCCGCCGCTGACAACGATGCGGTCAAGCTCGCCCGCGGCGGCGGACGTGCCCAGCCCGAGCCAGCCGGCCGCCAGCGCCGTGACCATGCCCAATCCCAGGGCCGTGGATCGGGCGAGGTGCAGCCTCCCCGAGGCGCGGCCCCTGAATGCCTTATGTTGCATCAACTGCTCCCTATCCAAAATGTATCAGCCTGCCCGGGGCGAGCGGTCCGATCCGCAGTGCCCGTAACGGAAAGGCCGGTGTTAGGCTCCGGCCGGATGGCGTTGTTGCTGCAATCCTTCCGGGGCGCCGGCAACGACAGCACAGGCGTGATCACCATGCCGCCGAAGACTAGCCCGGGGGGGCGCGCACAAAAACGAGCGATTCCAGCAGCTCGCCCCATATGAGCCAGAGCCAAGTCTTGGAGGACGCGCTTTCCCGCGGTTCCGGCGCCTGTCGGCCACAGCGCTCTGTCAGCCGCAGTGCATGGGCTCCTGCCTGATCCGAACGGGCCGGGCCGCGTCGCATACCCCTAACTGGGGCAAGATGGCCGCAGCCCCCGACCGATTCTTGGCGCAATTCAAAAAGTGCTTGCTTGGCCGGCAGAAACGCGTATATCCGCGCTCAGACGCAAATCGCACGTGCCGTTTGCCTGACAGGCTGAGCAACGACGTAACGCGTCCTTTTTGGTCGAGCCGGTCGGCGGTGGGCCGGTGCTCTGAAGAGGAGGTGGATATGGTCGCAGAGCGGCGCGGCGTGACACCCGCTTTCAGCGTTCTTCCCTAAAATCCTATAGAAAGCTGCGCGACTGCCGCGGCTTTCGAAACAAAAGAGCAACGGGTCTTCGTCGTTGGAGGTCGTCGTCTGGCTTGTCCGGATGCCGGAGCCTCTGGAGCGACAGCATCTGTGTCGGCGCTTGGCGGCGCCGGGGACTTTACGGAAATGAACATGCTGCTGACCAGGTCGGCGGTGTCGCCGGTGCGACGCCGCTTCGATGCACCACCGTCTCTGCCAACCATCGATGCCGTCGTCGCCGCGGAACGGCCGGACGAGCCGCTTCATTGCCTCCGCCCCGAGGTGATCGCCGCTGCCGCCCGCGGCTTCGTCGCCGCTTTTCCGGGGTCAGTGCTTTATGCAGTGAAGTGCAACCCGGAACCGCGCGTGCTGCGCGCCCTGTGGGCCGGCGGCCTGCGCCGGTTCGACTGCGCCTCGCCCGCCGAGGTGGCGCTGGTCCGCCAGATGTTTCCGGCCGCCTCGATCCACTACATGCACCCGGTCAAGCCGCGCAGCGCCATCCGCACCGCGTTCGCCGACTTCGGCGTCCGTGACTTCGTCATCGACAGCCGCGAGGAACTCGCCAAGATCCTCTCGGTAACCGGCGATGCCGCGGGCGGCCTCGGCCTGTTCGTCCGCCTGGCGGTGCCCAACGCGGGTGCCTACGACCTTACCGGCAAGTTCGGCGCGCCGGCGGATGTCGCGGCGGAGTTGCTGGCCGCGGCGCGACCGCACGCAGCACGGCTGGGGGTATCGTTCCACGTCGGCTCGCAATGCCTGCGCCCGCAAGCCTATGCCGAGGCCATGGCTCTTGCCGCGCGGGTGATCGCCGCTGGCGGCGTTGCCGTCGACGTCGTCGATGTCGGCGGCGGCTTTCCGGTCAGCTACCCGGAGATCACCCCGCCGCCGCTGTCGGCGTACATGGCAGCCATCGCCGACGCACGCGACCGGCTCGGCCTCACCGACAGCGAGCTGTGGGCGGAACCCGGACGAGCGCTGGCCGGCGCCGGAACGTCGGTCGTCGTCCAGGTCCAACACCGTCGCGACGATGCCCTCTACATCAACGACGGCGTCTACGGCAGCCTGTCGGACGCCGGCGCGCCCGGCTTTCGCTTCCCGGCGCGGCTGATCCGCCCGGGCTCGACGCTGCCCGCGGCACCGCTGCAGCCGTTCCGGCTGTTCGGTCCGACCTGCGATTCCGCCGATCGGATGGCCGGGCCGTTCCTGCTGCCTGCCGATACCATCGAGGGCGACTGGATCGAGATCGGCCAGCTCGGCGCCTATGGCGCGGCGCTGCGCACGGCCTTTAACGGCTTCGACCGCGCACGGCTGGTCGATGTGTGCGATCCGCCGATGCTTGCGACACCCGGCCACGCGGCCGTCTGACCACCCGCGAAGACGAGGTCTCCCGCCATGAAGTACACCCGCCTTCCCGGCAACCTTGTGATTGTCGGCTTCGGCAGCATCGGCCAGGGCGTCCTGCCGCTGATCCTGCGCCACATCGACCTCGATCCGGCCCGCATCATCGTCGTCACCGCCGAGGAGCGCGGCCGCACCGAAGCCGAGAGCTACGGCATCCGCTTCGTCATCGAGCCGCTGACCCGCGACAATTATCGCGCCGTCCTCGAGCCGCTGCTCGGCGCGGGCGACTTCCTGCTGAACCTGTCGGTGGACGTCTCCTCGGTCGCGCTGATCGCCTTCGCCCAGGAGCGGGGCGCTCTTTACCTCGATACCTGCATCGAGCCGTGGGCCGGCGGCTATACCGATCCCTCGCTGACTCCTTCGCAGCGCTCCAACTATGCCCTGCGCGAGAGCGCGCTGGCCTTGCGCAAGACCTGCGTGGGCGGGCCGACGGCGGTGCTGACCCACGGAGCCAACCCGGGCCTGGTCTCCCACTTCGTCAAGCAGGCGCTGCTCAACATCGCCGGCGATGCCGCTGACGATGCGCCGGTGCCGTCTTCGCGCGCCGGCTGGGCGGCGTTGGCGCGCCAACTCGGGGTGAAGGTGATCCATATCGCCGAGCGCGACACCCAGGTGGCAGCTGTCGCCAAGCGTGTCGGCGAGTTCGTCAACACCTGGTCGATCGACGGCTTCGTCGGCGAGGGCTGCCAGCCGGCGGAGCTTGGCTGGGGCACGCACGAGCGTCACTTCCCCGAGGACGGCCGCATCCACGACTTCGGCAGCGGCGCGGCCATCTACCTCGAGCGCCCCGGCGCCGGCACCCGGGTGCGGACCTGGACGCCGCTGGAGGGGCCATTCCACGGCTTTCTCGTGACCCACAGCGAGTCGATCTCGATCGCCGACTACTACACCGTCGCCAACGGCCACGGCGTCGAGTACCGGCCGACGGTGCACTACGCCTATCACCCGTGCGACGACGCCGTCCTGTCGCTGCACGAGCTGGCCGGCAAGAGCTGGCAACTGCAGCCGGAGAAGCGGCTGATGATGGACGAGATCACCTCCGGGATCGACGAGCTGGGCGTCCTCCTGATGGGTCACGCCAAGGGGGCCTACTGGTACGGCTCGCGGCTCAGCATCGAGCAGGCGCGCGCGCTCGTCCCCTTCAACAACGCCACCTCGCTGCAGGTCACCGCGGCGGTGCTGGCGGGGATGATCTGGGGGATCGAGAACCCGCACGCCGGCCTCGTCGAGCCGGACGACATGGACCATAGGCGCTGCCTCGAGATCGCCGGACCGTACCTCGGCGACGTCGTCGGCGCCTACTCCGACTGGACGCCGCTGGAAAGCCGCGGCGTCCTCTTCCCGGAGAGCCTCGATCCCGCCTGCCCCTGGCAGTTCAAGAACTTCCGCGTGCTGTAGCGAGCCTGAGCCAAGGAGAGGACGCCCGCCCATGACCCGCAAGATCACCCGCTTTCTCGCCGATCAGCAGCCCGCGACTCCCTGCCTCGTCGTCGACCTCGACGTCGTTGCCGCCAATTACCGCAAGCTGCGACAAGCAATGCCGGATGCGGCTATCTATTATGCGGTGAAGGCGAACCCGGCGCGCGAGATCCTCGATCTGCTGGTCAGCCTCGGCTCTTCGTTCGACACCGCCAGCCTCAACGAGATCGACATGGTGCTGGACGCAGGAGCGGACGCCTCGCGCATCTCCTTCGGCAATACCATCAAGAAGCGCAGCGACATCGCCGCTGCCTACGCGCGCGGTGTGCGGCTCTACGCTTTCGACAGCCACGCCGAACTGGAGAAGATCGCCGCGGTCGCCCCCGGCAGCCGGGTCTTCTGCCGCATCCTCACCTCCGGGGAAGGAGCGGAATGGCCGCTGTCGCGCAAGTTCGGCTGCGCGCCGGAGATGGCGCGGGAGCTGCTGCGTGACGCCGCGGCGCTGGGTGTT
This sequence comes from Rhodospirillales bacterium, assembly GCA_016793875.1. Taxonomy (GTDB): domain Bacteria; phylum Pseudomonadota; class Alphaproteobacteria; order Rhodospirillales; family Defluviicoccaceae; genus Defluviicoccus. The sequence goes on from JAEULG010000081.1 coordinate 21,517, forward strand.
GTGCCGTGGGGCATCTCCTTCCACGTCGGCTCGCAGCAGCGCGATCCGCACCAGTGGGATACGGCGGTCGGCGAGGCGGCGGCGCTCTTCCGGGCGCTGGAAGAGGACGGCATCGAACTTGGCATGCTCAACATCGGCGGCGGCTTTCCGGCGCGCTACCGCAAGGACATTCCGACGCTGTGCCGGTACGGCGCCTGCATCCGGCGCTCGATCGCCCGCCACTTCGGCAACCGCATTCCCGACGTCATCGTCGAGCCGGGACGGCAAATGGTCGGCAGCGCCGGCATCATTGAGACCGAGGTCGTGCTGATTTCCACGAAGTCGGCGAATGACAACCGCCGCTGGGTGTTTCTCGACATCGGCAAGTTTGGCGGCCTCGCCGAAACCGAGGGCGAAGCCATCCAGTACCCCATCAAGAGCCCGCGACGAGGTCGCGCCGAGCGGGTGATCCTCGCCGGGCCGACTTGCGATTCCGCCGATGTCCTCTACGAGAAGGCGGACTACCGGCTGCCGGTGGATCTCTCGATCGGCGATAAGTTGCAGATTCGCGCCACAGGCGCATATACCTCTACGTATGCGTCGGTGGCCTTCAATGGCTTTGAGCCGCTGCGCTGCTATTGTATCTGACGCGGCTGGCCTCGCCAGGGGATACCGACAGATGATCTGGATCGCACCGGAGCCGCCCTCGGCGGCCCCGGCCCGGGAAGCACTCCTTGACTGTGCCTTCGGCCCGGCACGGTGGCAGAAGACGGCGGAGCGGCTGCGCGAAGGGCGCCTCCCGGCAGTGGGGCTGAGCTTCGCTGCCTTCGATGATGCCGCCGGTGCCGCGAAGCTCGTCAGCACGCTGCGCTTCTGGAACGTGCGGCTGGGCAACGTCGAGGCGCTGCTGCTGGGACCGGTGGCCGTCGACGGCGGCCAGCGCGGCAAGGGTCTCGGCGGCCGGATGATCCGCCGCGGCCTTGCTGCCGCTGCGGCTCTCGGCCACCGCGCCGTCATCCTGGTGGGTGATGCGCCCTACTACAGCCGCTTCGGCTTTGCCGCCGAGCCGGCACAACGTCTGCGGCTGCCGGGACCGGTCGACCCGCGGCGCTTTCTGGCCCTGGCGCTGGTGCCGGAAGCCCTCGTCCGCGCCGAAGGCGCGGTGCGCCCCACCGGCCTTCTAGCCGGACCAGCCCGCCACGAACGCGTCGCCTGAGGCGGGCTGCCCGGCAGGAATGCCGGTGAGGGCACCGCATCGGCATCATAGCGGCGGCTGAGAAGCGCGACGTCACCGCCTTGGTCGACAACGACAACGCCAAGGCTGGGGAGGTTTTGGTGCAGCAGCCTTAGGGGCCAACGCGCGCGCCAGCTCCCCGAGACGGCCGCCGATCGCATGCGATCAGCGGCCGGTATCCGGCAGGCCGGCAGCCTACGGCAGCGGCTGGCCGTCCGAGCTGGCGCCTTCCTCTTGCTCGCCATCGCCACCGAGCATGGCGAGCGCGCCGTTCACCGGAATGGCGAGCCAGTCGGGTCGGTTGGCTGCTTCGTAGCAGATCTCGTAGAGCACCTTCTCCAGCATGAACAGCTCGAGCAGGGCGTGAAATTCCGCATCGTCCGCCGGCACTGACGGGCAGTCGCCGATTGCCGTGCGGTAGCCCTGCAGAAAGCGGCCGACGACCTTCCGCCGCCATCCTTCGAGCGTCTGTCGCAGCATCTCGCCACCGCCGGGACGTACCTCAGGACGGCGGTGCAGGGCGGTGGAGGCGGCGTAGTGGAAGGACCGCAGCATCCCCGCGACGTCCTTCAGCGGCGATCCCTTGCACCGGCGTTCCTCCAGCGACCGGAGCGGTTCGCCCTCGAAGTCGATGATGTCGAAATCGTCGCGGACGACCACGACCTGGCCCAAATGAAGGTCGCCGTGCACCCGCGTCTTGACGAAGCCGAAGTCGTGGCCGTGGACCGCCGCCACCGCCGCCTGGACGCTCTGCCAGCGATCGAGCAATGAGCGCACGGCGACCGCCACATCCTCGCCGAGTCCGCTCTCCAGCGCGCGGGTCAGCGCCGCGTGCGCCGACTGAGCCTGCCGCAACACCGCCTCTCCCCATGCCGTGACGTCGGCGGCATTGGCCGGATCGGGATGGAAGGCCGGATCGTCGACCGGCAGGGCGAACGCCCGGTGCAGCTCGGCAACGCGCCGGCCCAGCGTCTCCGCCATGGTCAGATAGACCTCGTAGAGCTCGCCCAGGTCGGCATCGACGCCGCTCGGCAAGAACTCGAGCTGGCCGAGCAGCCGGTCGAGGTGGTCGAGTGTGAATTCCCAGCCGTCACCCTGGTTGCGGACGAAGCCTTGCAGGGTGAGCAACGACGTCGGCACGCCATCGCCGTCGCGCATCTCGACCGAACCGAACAGCGGCGGCGTGTTGGGAAATCGGGCGACCTCGGTGAGAAAGCGGCCGATCTCGACTTCGGGATGGACGCCGGATGCCAGCCGCCGCAGCGCCTTCAGGATGATGTCGGCGCCGAGCAGCAGCGAGGTGTTGCTCTGCTCGCGGCCCAGCCGGTCGACGGCGATACCGGCCAGCGGCAAGTCGCGCGGGAAGGCACTGGTAGGTTGAAACACCAGCTGGCCGCCGGAGCGGGTCGGCAGGGCCAACCCGTCGCGCACCGCCACCGCCACCGCCCGCGCGAACTCCGGGGCAAGGGCGGCGTCGTGGATGGCACCGATGCGCCCACCGGTGCGGGCACGGGCGAGCGTGTACGACTGCAGCCGTGCGAACGGGTCGTCGCTGGCGCTCTCCCAGGCGATCGCCAGCGGTAGCAGGTAGCGCTGCACCTCGCCGCCGTCGAGGGACACGTCGAGCGTCAGCATGAGGAAGTCATCGCCGTCGCCAGGAAGCACCGCCGTATCGGCCACCGCGATGCGCTCGATCGTCCGGCCCTTGGCGGCGAACCAGCGCTGGTTGGCGAGATAGCCGGGCAGGATCGATTGCTGCAGCAGCAGCGAATTGGCGCCGGCGATGCTGTCCCAGCCGTGGGTCAGCACCATGGTGCGGAACTCCGGCAGCGGCTGCACGTAGGGCTCGTGCCACTTCGGTGCCTCCGTCTCCTCGGCCAGCAGGAACCAGTAGAAGCCGTAGCCAGGCAGGGTGATGAAGTAGGGCAGCCCGCCGATCGGCGGAAAGGCGCTCTGCCCCAGCAGCTCGACCGGCACCCTCCCCTTCAGCTGCGAGAGATCGAGCTCCGCCGCCTGCGGCGCCGCGCTCATGTTGGCGACGCACAGCATCGTCTCGTTGCCGTCGCTGCGCAGATACGCGAGCACCTTGCGGTTGCGCGGATAAAGGAAGGTCAGCTCGCCGCGTCCCAGCGCCGGGTGCCGCTTGCGGGCGGCGATCAGCCGGCGCATCCAGTTGAGCAGCGAGGCCGGCTGGCGCAGCTGCGCCTCGACGTTGACCGCCTCGAAGCCGTAGATGCTGTCCATGATCGGCGGCAGGTAGAGCTGCTCGGGGTCGGCGCGGGAGAAGCCGCCGTTGCGGTCCGGCGACCACTGCATCGGCGTGCGCACGCCGTTGCGATCGCCGAGGAAGATGTTGTCGCCCATGCCGATCTCGTCGCCGTAGTAGACGATCGGCGTTCCCGGCATGCTCATCAGCAGGCTGTTGAGCAGCTCGATCTTGCGCCGGTCACCGCCCAGCAGCGGCGCCAGCCGGCGGCGGATGCCGAGGTTGATACGGGCGCGAGCATCGGCGGCGTAGAACTGCCAGAGGTAATCCCGCTCGCGGTCGGTGACCATTTCCAGCGTCAGCTCGTCGTGGTTGCGCAGGAAGATCGCCCACTGGCAGTTATCAGGGATGTCGGGCGTCTGCCGCATGATGTCGGTGATCGGATAGCGGTCCTCCCGCGCCAGCGCCATGTAGATGCGCGGCATCAGCGGGAAGTGGAAGGCCATGTGGCACTCGTCGCCGTCGCCGAAATAGGGCCGCACGTCCTCCGGCCACTGGTTGGCCTCGGCGAGGAACATCCGGTCGCTGTAGTGGTCGTCGAGCCACTGCCGCAACCGGCGCAGCACCGCGTGGGTCTCCGGCAGGTTCTCGTTGTTGGTGCCCTCGCGCTCGGCGAGATAGGGCACCGCGTCCAGCCGCAACCCGTCGACGCCGGCTTCCAGCCAGAAGCGCATCACCCGGGTGACCTCGACGAAGACGCGCGGGTTATCGAAGTTCAGGTCGGGCTGGTGCGAGAAGAAGCGGTGCCAGTAATAGGCCTTGGCCTCCGCATCCCACGTCCAGTTGGACTTTTCGGTATCGCAGAAGATGATGCGGGTGCCGGAGTAGCGCTGGTTGGTGGTGCTCCACACGTAGTAGCCGCGCTGGGTGGAACCGGGCCGCGACCGCCGCGACCTCTGGAACCAGGGGTGCTGGTCGGAGGTGTGGTTGATCACCAGCTCGGTGATCACCTTCAGGCCGCGCCGGTGCGCCTCGCGGACGAAGTAGCGGAAGTCGCGGATGCTGCCGAACGCCGGGTTGACGTCGCGGTAGTCGGCGATGTCGTAGCCGTCATCGCGCATCGGCGACGGGTAGAACGGCAGCAGCCAGACGGCGGTAACGCCCAGATCGGCCAGGTAGTCGAGCTTCTGCGCCAGCCCGGCGAAGTCGCCGATGCCATCGCCATTGGCGTCGAGGAAGGCTTTGACGTGCAGCTGATAGATGATCGCGTCCTTGTACCACAGCGGATCGTTGGTCATTTTTCGCTTTCCGATCTCTCATGGACGTTCCGGATGCCGCCTCCCTGCCGACGGCAGCCGCGTGGTGCTCCGAGCGATAATGGGTATCAGTCGCTGCGGTTCCCAGCAGCTTGAACTTGAACGGAGGATGGGGGAGTTCAGCCGCCGCTCAGCGCGTCCGCCACTCCTCGACCCACAGCGTCGTGGGATACTGGTGACCGGTCGGGCGCACGCCGTCCAGCCACGCCGGCAGCACGAAGGCGTTGGCCCGCCACCACAGCGGCAGCGCCGGCAGCTGCTCGGCGTAGAGCGCCTGCAGCCGCCCCCACAGCGCCCGCCGCTTGCCTTCGTCCAGCTCGGTCTCGATCGCCTCGATGAGCCCGTCCATCTCGGCGTTGCGGAAGCCGGTGTAGTTCTGTCCCGACCAGCCGTTGGCCTCGGTCGGGATCTCGCTCGCGTGCAGCGTCGTCCGCGGCACGCTCTCCGGCGCGCTGAACCAGGCGAACAGCGCCATCGAGCCGAACTGGCGGCGGCTCACCGTCTCGCCGAAGAAGACCCGCGCCGGCTGGTTGCGGATGCGCACGTCGATCCCGGCCGCCTTCCACTGGCTCTGCAGCACCTGCTGCACCAGCTCGCGGGTGCGGTCGCCGGCCGTCGTCATCAGCTCGACGCGCAGCGGCCGGCCGGCCGCATCGACGCGTACGCCGTTCACCAGCCGGCCCCAGCCGGCCGCGGCGAACAGCGCCGCCGCCGCGGCCGGATCGTACGGCCAGCGGCGCACGTCCGCCGCCGCCATGCGGTCGAGCGGGCTGACGTTGCTGTCGGCGACGGGCTGGCGGCCGGCGAAAAGCTGGCGGCTGATCGCCTCCCGGTCGAGCGCCAGCAGCAGCGCCTGGCGCACCCGGACGTCGGCGAGGTCGGGGTTGTCGAGGTTGAGGTCGATGTGCTCGTAGGCGAGGCTGGGCTTGAAGATCACCTGGAAGCGATCGCGGTGGCGCGCCTGCAGCGCCTCCGCCTGGTCGAGGGTCAGGCCGATCTCGCCGGCGATCATGTCGATGGCGCCGGACAAAAGGTTCGCCTCCAGCGCCGCGGTGTTCTCGATGGCGCGGACGACGATGCGCTCGAATTCCGGCGCCGGCCCCTTCCAGTAGGCGTTGCGCACCAGCACGATGTGGGAGCCGGGCGCCACCTCGGCGACGCGGTAGGGGCCGTTGTAGAGGCCGGGGTTGGTCGGATCGGTGGCATAGCGGGTGCGCGTCGGATAGGCGTCGGGCTCGGCGAAGGCGGCGGCCTCAATGTGCTCGGGCAGCAGCTCGAAGTCGTTGATGGCGTTGTAGTCGAAGTGGCGGCGGTCGAAGTGCAGGACGAAGGTGCGCTCGTCCTCGACATCGATCTTCGAAAGGCTGCGCCAGAACTCCTTCGGCATCACGCCCGAGCGCGGATGGCGGCCGACCTCGCGGGTGAAGACGACATCGCGGCTGGTCACCGGCGTCCCGTCCGCCCAGGCGGCGCCCGCGACGATGGTATAGCGCACGGCGATGCCGTCCTTGCCGTCCGGCGTCGTCTCCGTCCACGCGCCGCCGTTCTCCAGCGTCGGCACCGCCGTGCACAGCATGCAGACGAGCTTCCAGTCGGCGTCGTAGACGGTGAACGGCCGTCGCGCCAGCCCCAGCACGTACGAACGCGCCACCATCGATTCGATCGACGGATGCAGCGAGGCCGGATACTGCCCGATGCCGATGGTCAGCACGTCGCGCCCGGCTTGCGCCGGGTCGGCGGCGGTGGCCAGCAGCATCAGCAGCGCGAGCAGGACGACGAGGCGGCGCATGGCAGATGGCATAGGCCGAAACGCGCGGCGGGTCTACCGCGTCGGCGGGAGCCCCGCCCGCTGCCAGCGACGTCCGCTCTTCGCCATTTGCGACCGTCTCCGCTTCTTGGGAACGGACACTGCCTTGGTCGGGAAGGGAATCAAGCGGACATCGTAGATATTGTCTTCGGCTTCAATCGACCACGGTTGGGCAGAAGGACCGTTGGTGTTTGACGACGCCGAAGGCGGTGTGAACGAGTTGCACACCGCCGTCACCACGGCGCCAGCGGTGCTTGCCCTACCCGCTCCGGCGGGCGGCGTGGTGATTATCGCCCGTAACACCGATCGCCGCACGCGGCGCCCGGTCAATTGCGGGGGCAGGTGCGGATTGGCGCCGACTTCAACGTGCCGCTGCCTGTTTGGAGACCGATCTGACACTATTCAAAATAAGGTTTGCGAAGGACGATGAACTCTGCACTATCGCCCGACGGCAGCGATGTCTTGTCTGGACGTCGCTCAGCACCACCTGATCCGGGAGGAGGTGGTGCTGACGCTGGTGTAGGATCTGGTGGGGGCGGTGCTGGCTTTGCGGCGGACGGTGCAGGCGCTGCGGCTACCAGTGAAGCCGGCAACATTGCCATTGCAATCAGATCGACGTTTTCGCGAATTCCCCAGAACAAATTCTTGCCCTCTATCTTGCTATTCCCTGTATTCTCCGCCTTAATGCCTAATCCGGCAGCTACCTGTGGTGTTAAAATTGCCTGGGCTGTCGCGTCAACGCCAGATTTATAAAGGATAGTATATGTGTAGTCTGCTTGCATAGATGAGCTGATCATTGACAAATGATATTTGTGTTCCTGTAGCCATGCCACAGCATCTTTACAATCTTGCGTGCCATACCTACTAATTTTGCGCATTACTGACGCATGAGGAATCTCTTGTATTTTAACATTCTGCAAACTTACATTTATGCCATCGATGTATGTGGCAACTACGTTGGCATTTACTTTATCCAAGTATTTAGCATTGATTGCGAATTCTCCAGTTAGCGCCTTTGCATCCGTAGAATTTTGGGTATCGGATTCTAAAACAGTAATGGCACCGCCGATCGCGTCCGTTTGAGTGCAAACTATTTCAACTAAAAGAGGATTTTCTGACTTAATAGCGAGTATTGTTCCAGGCGCAACGAGTTTCGATGGAGGGCGAACTTCTGTATAGCCGAGATCGGCCATTTTAGACCCCAGCGTTGTTTCACACGCGCATAACAGCCCGTTGACGATGTGGCTGTTGTGATCATGTTGTCTCGGCGGTGACGATGACGACGAGGGTGCCGAGGCCGGCTTCGGCGAGGGCGAAAATGGCGATCGCCAGGGTGTGGTCGCCGAAAGCGACGAGCAGGAGCGCG
>JAEULG010000011.1 GCA_016793875.1 Rhodospirillales bacterium
GAATGTCCGCTCCTCGCGACTGCAGCGCCTGGCCGAGGAGAGCACGACCGCCTACTCGGAAGCGGAAGCCGTTGCCCAGGAGGTGCTGGAGGCGCGACGGCTATGCGCCCGCCACGGCTGGCGGGTGATCGACGTCACCAACCGTCCCATCGAGAACACCGCCGCCTTCATCCTTGAACTGCTGAGAAAGCGCAACGAAGCCGCCGAAACGCCGCCACCCGCTACTGCCCCGGAGTGACAGCCGCAGCACGCCGACCTCTCCCTCAACCATCCCGAGCGGCGGCCTTGCGGGCGGCCCCATAAAGGGGCGATCACGACGTGCTTTCCGGAGGAACAGAGCCCGCCAAATCTCCAGCCAGACGTAAGGTCTCGTGAGAGCTTGCGGTGTCAGAAGGGCAACCAGCTTCCTTGAAGATCCGATCCTCGAGATCGTCGCCGTGATTCGAGGTCGCGGCGCGGCATCTCCGGCTCAGTCGCGTTCTTCGCCGAGCTGCATGATGCCGACGGCCATGCCGATCGAACCGAAGGTTATGAACAGACCGAAAAACAGCAGCACCAGGAACAGTCCCCGATCCGGCGAAGCGGCGATCAGCGAGCCGATGCCGCCCACGTCCTGCCACAGCAGCAACACGCCCAGAAGCAGCCCGCCAGTGCAGCCGAACAGGCAGTGGCGGAGCAGAAAGCCGACGAAGCGCCGGTGATGGCGGTGCATCGGATCCCGCGATCCCCGAAGTACGCGGTCTTCTCGAAAGAGCCTCATTGCGAGTGCTCGCCTCCGGCTGATGCTCACGCGGCCGGTCCGTCTTCCATCAGCGGCTCGACGCCGGCGCTGTGCAGCATCCCCGCCACCGCCGCCGCCGCCGCGTCCAGGGCGTCGCGATCGGTTGAGCGGACCACGAGGCTTGTCCCGAAGCGACCCGACCGCACGAACGGGTAGCTGCCGATCTCGGTCGCCGGATGCTGCTGCTGTACCTCGCCTAGGGCAAAGGCGATGCTGCTCTCGGTGGTGAACGCCGAGATCGTGCGCGAAAGCACCGGATCGCCACCCTTCAACCCGGCAACAAGGCCGTCCACCATCGCCTGGAGGATGCGGGGTACTCCCGGCAGCACCCACACGTTGCCGATGCGGAAGCCAGGCGCCGCGCTCACCGGGTTGTCGACCAGCGCCGCCCCTTCCGGGATGTCCGCCATCTTCAGCCGTGCCTCGCTCAGTTCGGCCGCGGCGTAATGGCGGGTGAGCAGGTCGGTTGCTCGCGGATCACGGACGATGGCCACGCCGAAGGCCCGGGCAATGGCGGCGGAGGTGATGTCATCGTGCGTTGGGCCGATGCCGCCGGTGGTGAAGACATGGTCGTAGGCGGCACGGCAGGTGTTGACGGCGCTGATGATGGCGACCTCGTCGTCGGCGACGACGCGGGCCTCCATCACCCGGACGCCGACGGCGTTCAGCGCCTTCGCCAGGTAGGGCAGATTCGCATCGGACGTCCGGCCCGAGAGGATTTCGTTACCGATGATGACGACGGCGGCGGTGACGGTTCGTTGAGCGCACATGATGCGAAGATCATAGCGGCCAGCACCTGCCGGGGAAACCCGCCCGCGTGCGGCGGGTCTGGGAATCTCCGCCTTCGCTAGCCCCTTCAAAACCACGGACGATCGGCTACGATGTCCGCTTGCCCGCCACGACGAAGGCCGCGACGACGGGACTCAACCAAGATAGGAAGAAACCCATGAAGGTCTCCAAGCTTTTGAAACTGCACGGTATGCTGGTGTTGACCGTGCATCCCGACTTTACCCTGGCGGAGGCCGCCCGTCGTTTCGCCCAATCCGTTGGTGGCCGCCGGTTTTCACTCGCGGTGGTGACCAGTCACGACGATCGGGTCGTCGGCGTCATCTCGCTGGGCGATATCAGCCATGCGCTTGGCGAGTTTGAGGGGGATGCGGCAAAGCTGCTGGTGAAGAACGTCATGACCACTGACGTTTATTCCTGTGGCCTCGACAACGACCTGGAAGAGGTCCTGAAGGCAATGGCGGATAAGGGCATCCGTCATGCGCCGGTCATCGAGGGGGAGAAGCTTGCAGGCTTGGTGGCGCGCCGGGACGCGCTGGAATTCCTCTACCAGCAGGCGTCGCTCGACGCCGCCCATCTCACCGACTGGCTGTTCCGCTCCGACGCCCGGTACTGACCCGGGACGACCCGCCATCGGCGCCATACCAGGCGGGGTGCCGGCATTTTGGCGGCGTGCGTAAGACCCGGCGATTCCAGTGTCGCGAGCGCAGGCGACCCCGTATACGGGATGGATCCTCGACATCGCGGCCAGTGCGACCGTGTTCCGCCGTCCCCATCCCGACGCCCTGCGCCTCGCCGCCTTCTATGCGGCGTTCTTTATTGTCATCGGCGTCATCCAGCCGTTCTGGCCGCTATGGCTGGCCTCGCGGCAGCTGAATGCGGCGGAGATCGGCATCGTGCTGGCCATCGGGATCGGCGCCAAGGTCATCGGCCTGCCGATCGCGGCGCACCTCGCCGACCGCAGCGGGCGGCGGCGGCGGCCGATGCAGCGGCTGGCGCTGCTCAGCGTCCTGAGCTTTGCGCTGTTCGCACTCACTGATGCGTTCTGGCCGATCATCCTCGTAAGCCTGCTCTTCTTCTCGCTGTGGCCGCCGGTGATGTCACTGGGCGAGAGCCTGACGCTGATGGCGGCGCGCGATGGTGGCTTCGAGTACGGGCGGGTCCGCCTGTGGGGTTCGCTGAGCTACATCGCCGCGGCGCTGGCGGCGGGTACCGTTCTCGCCCGGGTTCCGGCCGACGCCGTCTACTGGATGATTGTCGCCGGCGTCGCCGTGACCGCCCTGTCTTGCCTCGCCATTCCCGACCTGAAGGCGCCGCCGAGCCGTGGCCACCGTCTGCCGATCTTGGCGCTGCTACGGCGGCGCGACGTCGTGTTGCTGCTGGCCGGCTGCGGTCTGGTCCAGGGCAGCCACGCCGTCTACTACGCCTTCGGCACCCTGCACTGGCAAGCCGCCGGATACTCCGAGACGGTCATCGGCGGCCTGTGGGCCCTGGGCGTGACCTGCGAGGTGGTGCTGTTCGCCTGCGGCACAGCGGCCATTCGCCTCGCCGGCCCGGTCGGCCTGATGGTGATCGCCGGGCTCGCCTCCGCCGTCCGCTGGCTGGGGACGGGCGCTACCGAGTGGCTGCCGGCATTGCTGCTGTTCCAGGCGCTGCACGCCTTCAGCTTCGGTGCGGCACATCTCGGCGCCATGCACTGGATCAGCCGCAATGTCGATCCTGCTCTTTCGGCAACGGCACAGAGCCTTTATTCAGCTGTCGTCTTCGGGCTGTTTCTCGGCGGCCTCCTCTATGCGGCGGGACTATTGTATGCGACCTTCGGCGGCGGAGCCTTCCTTCCGATGGCCGCTGCTGGTCTCGCCGGCACGCTGATCACCCTGCCGCTGCTGCGGCGTCCACATGGCGGGAACGGCTGATCTGGTCGCACGTTAACAGCCTCTGCGATGGCGGATGGCGTGGCAAATGGAACAAAGGGACGCGAATGTCGAGCAAGGCGGCGCATAAGTCCTGGACAGGTCTTTCCACCCGCGCACTCGCCACCCTGACCGGCAGCAAGCTCTCGGAGGAAGAACGGCTGCTGCGCAAGGTCCACCGGCTGCGCAAGAAGCTCACCAGGGCGGAAAGTGCCTTGGGCGAGATTGCCGGCGAGCGCCTCCCCGAGGGTGGGAGCGAAACGCAAGAACCGGCTGTGGAAGAGCAGGAGCCGCCTGCAGAGCCGCAAGAACCGCCTGCCCCGGAGGCGGAGGCGCCTGGAATCCTCGACAGTTATGTCAGCGGGGCGCCGAGTCCAGGCAAGGCGTTCGAAGCATTCGCCGGGGAGTGGTCTTCCGAGATTCCCGGATACGGCATAGGTTCGATCCCGTTGTTCAATGATCCCCGGGTAACCTGGTTCATCGCGCAGTGCGGGGGCATCGAAGGCAAGCGTGTTCTTGAGCTTGGCCCTCTTGAGGGCGGCCACACCTATATGATGGCACGCGCGGGAGCAGCCCACATTACCTCGATTGAGGCGAACACGAGAGCTTTCCTGAAATGCCTCATCGTGCAGAATGCCCTCAAGTTCAAGGCCGACTTCCTGCTCGGCGACTTCGCGGCGTATCTAACCGATTGCTCCGAGGTCTACGACTTCGCGGTGGCCAGCGGCGTCCTTTACCACATGAACAAACCGGTCGACCTGCTGCGTGACCTGGCACGCACGTCCGACAACATCGGCATATGGACGCATTACTACGATCCGGACGTGATTCTTGCGAACGAGCTGCTGAGAAGAAAGTTCGATCCCGACCCGCAGGTGGAACAGCTGGGGACCCGGCAGATCGTCAGCCATCGCCAGCACTACCTTGAGGCACTGCAGTGGAGCGGCTTTTGCGGCGGCTCGGCGCCAACCAGCTACTGGCTGACCCGTGACAGCCTGCTGGGAGCACTGGCTGAGCTTGGATTCACTGTTACAGTCCACGCGGACGACAAGGACCATCCCAACGGGCCAGCAATGACGCTGTTCGCCCGGCGGTAGTGCTTGCTGTCCAGGCGCGGCTGGCACTCCCTCACGCCTTGCGTTCCCAGCCGCCGCGCTCGGTCTGCTGCCAATAGGTGACGGCATGACCATCCGCCTTGCGCGCCTGCCAGCGGCGGCGCGCTGCCTCGACGGCCGCCGGATCGTTACCGTCGAACAGATCGAAGCAGCGCTCGTAGGACGCCACCCGGGCGCTGTCGGCGCCGTCGCAGAGGAACAGGAAGGCGGCGCCGTTGGGGTTCTCGTCGTGCGGCGTGATCCACACCGGCTGCTCCTCGGCCGAACCGTCCTGGGCGGTGCCGTGCGGCAGCCAGGCATCCTGGTCCCAGGTCCACAGGTGCGTCGCCAGCGCCTCCACCCGCTCGGCCGAGGCGGCGAGGACGACGGCGCGCTTGCCTGCCGCCAAAGTCTTCATCAGAAGCTGGGGCAGTGCCGCCTCCAGCGTTGCCCGCTGCAGGTGGTAGAAGGCAACGTCGGTCATCCGGGTTGCACCGGCCGGCGGCGGCGCCGCCTGGGTTACGGCTGTTCGTAATGGTCGGCGACCAGCCGATCGAGCAGGCGGATGCCGAAGCCGGTTGCGCCTTTTGGCGTGACCGCGCTGTCCTTCTTCCCCCAGGCGACGCCAGCGATGTCGAGGTGCGCCCACGGCGTCTTGCCGACGAAGCGCTGCAGGAACTGGGCGGCGGTGATCGAGCCGGCGCCGCGTTCGCCGACGTTCTTCATATCGGCGATATCCGATTTGATCTGCTTGTCGTAGGCCTCGCCGAGCGGCAGCCGCCACAGCAGCTCGCCCGTCGCCTTGCCGGCGGCAGCGAGCCGCTCCGCCAGGGCCTCGTCGTTGCTGAAGAGGCCCGCCTGCTCGTGTCCCAGGGCGATGATGATGGCGCCGGTGAGCGTCGCGAGATCGATCATCAGCTTCGGCCGGAAGCGCTGCTTGGTGTACCAGAGCGCATCCGACAGCACCAGCCGACCTTCGGCATCGGTGTTGATCACCTCGATCGTCTGACCCGACATGGATTTGACGACATCGCCCGGACGCTGGGCGGTGCTCGACGGCATGTTTTCGACGAGGCCGACGATACCGACCGCGTTGACCGGGGCGCGGCGCATCGCCAGCGCCTTCATCAGCCCGATGACCACGCCCGATCCGGCCATGTCCCACTTCATGTCTTCCATGTTGGCGGCCGGCTTGATGGAGATGCCGCCGGTATCAAAGGTGACGCCCTTGCCGACGAACGCCAGCGGTCCATTCGGGTCTACCTCAGGGGCGTCGTCGCCGACGCCTTCGCTTGAAGCCGGCTTGCCGGCGCCCCACCACTGCATGACCACCAGTTGCGATTCCCGCGCCGAGCCCTGGCCGACGCCGAGCAGCGCCCCCATCCCCAGCTCGCGCATCCGCTCTTCGCCCAGCACCTCCACCTCGACGCCGTGGTCGGCCAGCGTCCGCGCCTGCGCTGCCAACGTCTCCGGATAGATGACGTTGGCAGGTTCGGAGACGATGTTACGGGTGAAAGCGATGGCACCGGCCAGGGCCTCGTTCCGTTGCCATAGCATCGCTGCCTGTTCCGCGTCGGCACAGCCGAAGGTCAGCGCGGCGAGCGACGGCTTGTCGTCCTCGCTCTCCTTGGTGCGGTACTTATCGAAGCGGTAGGAGCGCAAGGCCGCGCCGAAGGCCATCTCCGCCGCCATATCCGCTGGAGACAGCGTGCAGTCGGGCAGAGCGTCGACGCAGACGAAGGCATCCGCCTGGCCATTACCGGCAAGGGCAGCGTAGATCTGGCCGCCTGCCGCCTGCAGGCGCAGAGGATCGAGCTCTCCTGGCTTGCCGAGACCGACGAGCAGGATGCGGGTGAACGCGGTGCCGGCCGGCGCCAGGAGCGCCAGCGTCTGTTCCTTGCGGCCGTGGAAGCGGCTTGCTTCCATCGCCCGCTGCACGCCGCCGCCAAGCGCCTCATCCAGCTTCCCAGCACTGGCGCTGAGCGCCCGATCCTCGGTGACGGCGGCGACGACCACGCCCGACGCCGGAATTTCCAGAGCGGAGAAGCTGACCTTCATGAACGTTCCTTTCGATGGCTCGGCCGGCACGATGACGGGCGGGAGGCTGCGAACTATTTAACGCACGACACGCCAAAGGGAAGGATCGGCTTTGACTGGGCAGCAGCGACCGACAGCGGCAAGCACGAAGCGCCAGCAGAGCTCGCTTCCACCATCTGGTGCGCGCTATCGACACGAGATTGCGCTGCTTGCTTGGCTCGCCCTCGTCGCCGCGCTGCTCTGGGGATTCGTCCGTATCGCCGACGCTTGGTTCGGTGCCGGTAATCACGGCTTCGACGAAGCCCTCCTGCTGGCCCTGCGCAACCCGGCCGACCTCGCCGACCCGATCGGGCCGCACTGGCTTGAGATGTCCGCCCGCGACATCACCGCACTCGGCGGCATCCCGGTGCTGGCCCTGGTGACCTTGGCGGCCTGCGGCTTTCTGCTGATGCTGAGCAAGCGGCGGACGACGCTGCTGCTGCTGGCCGCCATCGGCGGCGGCCTGCTTCTGGGTACTGGCCTGAAGGAACTTTTCGACCGGCCCCGCCCGGAGTTGGTCCCTCACGCGGTACAAGTGGCGACCCAGAGCTTCCCCAGCAGCCACGCCATGATGTCGGCGGCCACCTACCTGACGCTGGGGGCGCTGCTGGCGCGCACGCAACAGCGGCGACGGCTGAAGGGCTATCTGCTGGCAATGGCGGTACTGCTGACGCTGCTGATCGGAACCAGCCGCGTCTACCTCGGCGTCCACTGGCCGACGGACGTGCTCGCCGGCTGGTGGGTCGGAGCCGCCTGGGCGATGCTGTGCTGGTCGGTGCTGATCCGGCTGCAGCGCCGCGGGACGGTGGAACGAGGGGTGGAACGGGAAGACGGCGCAGACCCTGCCGGGTGAGCAAGCGGTGCCGGTCCCCTTCACCACCCGGTGTCCGGTGGTTGCTCCGGCCCCTTGAGGGTTCCCATCTACTCCTCAATTGCAGCAATGATCATCGCCGTAAGATAGCGTCGGGAAGGAGAAGCGCATGCGCACGCGCAGGCTGGGTGTGGGCGGTCCGGAGGTTTCCGCGATCGGGCTGGGTTGCATGGGAATGAGCTGGGCTTACGGCAGCGCCGATGAGGCAGCGGGCATCGCTACCATTCACCGGGCGCTTGATCTCGGCATCAATTTTCTCGACACCGCCGAGGTCTATGGCCCTTTCACCAATGAAAAACTGGTCGGACGAGCGATCGCCGGCCGAAGGGACGAGGTCTTTCTCGCCACCAAGTTTGGCTTCGGCTTCAATACCGGTGGCGACGCGGCGGTAATCAGCGGCACCGACAGCCGCCCGGAACACGTTCGCGAGGTATGCGACGCCTCGCTGCGGCGGTTGGGCGTCGAGCACATCGACCTCTTCTACCAGCACCGGGTCGATCCCAAGGTGCCGATCGAGGAGACAGTGGGGGCGATGGCCGGGCTTGTGCATGCCGGCAAGGTCCGCTTCCTCGGCTTGTCCGAAGCCTCACCGCGTACCATCCGCCGGGCCCACGCCATCCATCCGATCACCGCGCTGCAGAGCGAATATTCACTGTGGGAACGGCAGGTGGAACGTGAAGTGCTGCCGTGCGTGCGCGAGCTCGGTATCGGCTTCGTTCCCTACAGCCCGCTGGGCCGCGGCTTTCTCACCGGCACGGCGAAGCCGGCCGACGAATACCCCACCGACGACTACCGTCACCAGGACCCGCGGCTGCAGCGCGACAACTTCGCCGCCAACATGCGCATCGTCGAAGAGGTGCGAGCCATCGCCGGCGAACGGGGGGCAACAGCGGCGCAGGTGGCGCTCGCCTGGCTGCTCCATCAGGGCGACGATATCGTGCCGATCCCGGGCACCAAGCGCATTGCCTTTCTTGAGGACAACGCCGGCGCCGCCGATCTCGCGCTGCACCCGGAGGAGCTGCAGCGGATCGATGCCGCGGCACCGCTGGGCGGTACCGCCGGCCCCCGCTACACCGACCGGCTGATGGCGCTGCTCGACCGCTGAGGCGATAAAAAGCCGGGAACGGATCGGCGGGTTGTTCGTTACACCCGCCGCAGCGCAGCTCGTGCCTCGCTGTTGCGCGTTCCCAATAATACCCGGCAGCAGCAGAGGGGGCGGACCGATGAAGCTCTTTGAATGCCAGAAGTGTGGCCAGCCCATCTACTTCGAGAATACCGCGTGTGAACGCTGTCATTCCGCTCTCGGGTTCTTATCCGACAGCCTGGTGATGACCGCCCTCGAACCGCTGGCGGAGGCCGGCACCTTCCGCCCGCTGGCCAATCCCCAACTCACCGTACGCTACTGCAAGAACGCCGAGCACGCGGCCTGCAACTGGCTGCTACCGACCCATTCCAAGGACGCGTTCTGCCCGGCATGTCAGACCAACCGAACCATTCCCGACCTCAGCGACGCGCAGCGCCTTGCTTGCTGGCAGCGGCTGGAGACGGCCAAGCATCGTCTGGTCTACGGGCTGATCCGGCTGGGCCTGCCGGTCGTGTCCAAGCTGAAGGATCCGGAGCGCGGCGTCGCCTTCGACTTCCTCGCCGGGCCGGACTTCGATTTCCGTGAAACACAGAAGGTGATTACCGGCCATGCCGAGGGCCTGATCACCATCAACATCGCCGAGGCGGATGATGCCGAGCGCGAGCGCTTCCGCGAGAACATGGCCGAGCCCTACCGCACGCTGCTCGGTCACTTCCGCCACGAGATCGGCCACTACTATTGGGAACGGCTGATCCAGGGGAACCAGCCGCGCATCGATTCCTTTCGCCAGATGTTCGGTGACGAGCAACTCGACTACTCGCAGGCGTTGGAGACGCATTACCAGAGCGGTCCTCCCGCCGACTGGCAGACGCACTTTGTCAGCGCCTATGCCAGCACCCACCCGTGGGAGGACTGGGCAGAGACCTGGGCACACTATCAGCACATCGTCGATACGCTGGAGACGGCGTACGCCTTCGGCGTTCATGTCGATCCGCGCGAGGTGGATGACCCGTCGATGGAAGCACACGCCGCTGACTTTGACCCCTATCGGGCAGCCAAGTTCGATGATCTGGTCAACGTCTGGTTGCCGCTTACCTACGCAGTCAACAGCCTCAACCGGAGCATGGGCCAGCCGGATCTTTACCCGTTCGTGCTTCAGCCTGAGGTAATCGCGAAGCTCGCCTACATCCACGACCTAATCGGCGGAGCGCGTGGCTGAAGCGTCGCTCCGTCTCTGGGTGCTCCAGCATCGCCGGCGGGGCTTCTTACGTTCCGCGGGCGGTGTTCGTCAGTGCAACCATGATGGCGCGCAGGCTTGCAGCGTCGGTCGCTGGCCGCGAAAACGCGAGGCGGGCAAAAGGCCCTTCGCTGCGGCCGAGAGTGCATCCTTCGGGATCCACCGCCAACAGCTTCCAGCCATCGCCCTTCAGGCCGAGAAGCAGGTGAGCCCACAGAGTGATGGCCTCTAGGTGATCGGCATTCATATGCTCCAGCACCGAGGGCTCGGCGGCGGCAAGCGCCTGTGCCGCCGCCGCGTCGGCGAGCAGCAGCTTTGCTTCCAGCCGTCGCGCCTGAGCGAAGCCGCCGACCCAGTGGCCGCCTTCCACCGCCATGCGAAAGAACCTGAAATCGCTGAAGTCGGCATACATCGCCGCTTCCGGATGATGGGCGAGGAAGCGACGGCGGAGCCTCGGCTCCGGATCCGGGACGATCCGTCCCACCAGCGTCAGCCGCGGGCCAGTCTGCGGGTTGTCGCGGCCAGAAGCCTCCTCCAGCAGTAGCGAGGCGCGAGAATCGGCATCGAGGTTGCGGGTGTGGTCAGACAGCCCGGACAGAAGCAGGATAGGACTGCCGTCGCAGTCGCTCGCAATTGTGACCAACGAACAGAATGGCCAGCCGCCATCGCGCGCGCCGGCGGTGGCCAGCGCCGCCGACCGGCGGGTGCGCAGCAGCAGTCGTGCCTCGGCTGCTGCCGTTACCTTGTCGATGCCGACCGGCCGTCGTTCGCTCATTTCGCAGCCTCGTTGCTAAACCCGCCGGGCAACGCTAGCAGGCACGGCCAACGCTCGGCACCCCCTTTGCCAGCCGTGCGCCACGATCTCAGGCCGCCGCAAAGTCGCGAAAGCGCGCAAGTCGCCAGCCGGCGGCGGCAAGATCGTCGCTGAACCGGTCCGAGGCGAGGTAGGCGAATTCGCCGGCACGCGGCTCGACGACGGAATCAGCCGCCCGCAGCGCCTCGTCAACCAGCCCCGGATGGCACATGATCAGCGGCCTTCGCGCCCGCCCCTGCAGGAAGCGCGGGAACATCGTCGCGTAGTCGCCGTCGGGCGCAAAGGCGTGGATACCCCGGAAGGAATCGTTGGTGGCCAGCTTCAGGCCGCGCACGGCGCGTCGCAGTGGCAGCGACAGCGCTGCCAGCAGCATCGCCTTGCTGGTGGCAATTCGGCGCGCCAGTACCCGTGACGGCGGCTCCCAGCAGACTCGCAGCCATGGCCGGATGCCCTCCGGGCACTCCGTGAGCAGCCTCAGCACCGCCTCGCGGATGCCGGGCAGCAGGTGGACATGCTGATGGCCGTCGACGAAGTCGGGAGCCCGGCCGTGCGCTTGCGTGAACGCGTCCCACTGCCGACGGACTTCCGCCTCGACTTCGCGGCGGTCGAGGCGCCCGGTGAATGCCATCGCGAACAGTCGCCCCAGCGTGGGCAGGGTCCCGGCGGACGCTGTCTCCGGCATGGAGCCGAGTGGCCGATGGTCGGTCAATGTTACGTGCAGGCCGATATCGCAGCGATCCCCCAGCAGCCGGAGTCGTGGTGCCGCCTTCTGCCAGCCCGGCATGCCCGCCATGCACGAGGTCGCGGACAAACGCCCGCATTCGGCGAGGCGGATGATCGCCTCATCAACCCCTGGCGCCAGCCCGAAGTCGTCGGCACAAAGGATCAGTGGTGCCGCCCCATCGCCAAGGACGGTGAGGTTGGCAGCACAGAGCGCCCGATCTTCGCTCTGGCGTCCTTTAGAGGGTGTCCGCATATAGGCTCAGATCGCAATCGGCTTGGTGTGGTACAAATGGTGAGTGCTGAAGGCGGCGTCGAACGTGGCGGGCGCACGCGGGCCGGCGGCCTGCTTTCCGTCGTCGTACCGATGCGCAACGAGCAACGCAACGTCGCGCTGCTGCTGGAGCGGCTGCTGCCGCTGCTGGATGGCCTCGACCTGGAGGCGGAGATCGTCTGCGTCGATGACGGCAGCACCGACGAGACCGTCCGGTTGCTGAAAGAACATCGGCAGCACGAGCCACGACTGAACATCGTGTGCCTCAGCCGCAACTTCGGCAAAGAGGTGGCACTGGCCGCCGGCCTTGCCTATGCCCGCGGCGATGCCGTGGTGCTGATGGACGCGGACCTGCAGCACCCGCCGGAACTGATCAAGACGTTCGTCGACCACTGGCGTTCCGGCTACGAGATGGTCTACGGCGTCCGCCGCAAATGGGAGGGGACGTCCTGGTTGCGCCGCTTCCTGGGTGACGCCTTCTACCGCATCTTCGGAGTGATGACGCAGACCCAGCTCCCGCGCGGAGCCGGCGACTTCCGTCTGATGGACCGCCGAGCCGTCGAAGCGCTGAATGCCTGCACCGAGCGCGGTCGCTACACGAACGGCCTTTACGCCTGGATCGGCTTCCGCCAGGTCGGCGTGCCGTTCGACGTCGACCGCCGCCTCTACGGCAAGTCGGGCTGGAGCCTGTTCACCTTGTGGCGATTCGCCATCGACGCCATTACCGCCTTCAGCATGATGCCGCTGCGCGTCTGGTCGTACCTGGGCGTTGCCGTCTCGCTGTTCGCGATGTCGTACGGCGGCTTCATCGTCCTGCGCACTATTCTCTTCGGCCGCGACGTGCCGGGCTACGCTTCGCTGATCACCGCGATCACCTTCTTCTCCGGCGTCCAGCTCATCGGCCTCGGCGTGATCGGTGAGTATCTCGGCCGGGTGTTCACCGAGGTCAAGCGCCGGCCGCTGTTCCTCGTCGCTGAAACCGTTGGTTTCGAGCCGTTAGCCCCCGCCGTCCTGGATCGGCCGGGCTCATCGGATCTGTTCCCGGCAGAAATACCGGGATCCCGCTCTTCCTAGCAGGATGGTTGGGCCTACATCACCGCCCACCCCGCGGCGGGCCCAGATGAGCAAAGTGGCACCTCCCGCGCGCCGCTCCGTCGTTCGCGAAGGCGGCGCCACATCGCGCGCGGCCCCTCCTTTTCGCTCTGGACAAGCCCGCCACAACACGCGGCAGAGGTTCGCTGCTGCGCGCCGGTCCCGGTGCCGTGCCGCTTTTGTCGGCGCTCACCGCCGCACCATCCTCGCCCGCTGCACTGGCAGCGGAGCGCGGTTGCGGGACCGGCGGACTCTACTAAAGGGCGAACGAGAGCAGCGTGCCGACTAGCGCCGCCGAGGCGGCATAGAGCATGGTGCTGACAACGTGCCCGATGTCGGGCGGATGCTTGAACCGGACCGGCACGCGGACCGGCGCCAGCGCGTTGCCGCTGGCGCCCGCGCGCCCGGCCCGAGGCGGCACATCGATGGCGTTGCGGCTAGCCGCGGGGGAGGTTGCTGCGGTGGCGGCCGGCTCCGCATCGACGACGTCGGCCACAGTTTCCTCAAGCCGGCCGATGCGATGGCGGAGCGATTCGGCGTGCTCCATGCATGTTATTGCTGTCAGCTCCAGACGCTCGATCTCGTCGGCCATCGCGGCAACGCGCGCCGACAGCGCGCGACTGCAGTTCACGTGATTCTGCATCCTAAATACCCAGCCAGACTGTAAGCAGACTGTCTGCTTCTCGCCTTGCGGGTATTATCAGCGGAAAGACAACCTGAGGGCAGTGTCCACCATCACAGACAGCGCCCCGCTCTCTCACCTCCTGCGCAGGCAACCGGCCATGTCCATCTGCACCGGCACTGGGCGCGGGGGTGGGTTCATCCCGCCTCAGCCTCCGCAGCCTCCATCATCTGCCCCACCTTGATGAACACATCGCTCAACCGCAGGATGCCGACCACCTTGCCGCCGTCGGTGACGACCAGCGACATCAACCGGTCCTGAACCAGTTGGTGGACGGCTTGGTCGAGCGGAGCGCCGGCCTCGATGGTCTGATCGACGAAATGCTCATGCAGCAGCTCCTTCGCCTTCACCGCCTTCGCCCGCGCCGCGAGGTTGATGAACATCGCATGCGTCCACGTGAAGATTTCGTCGACCATGACCAGCGGTTCGACGGGCAGACTGTAGCGGGGCTCAAGGCCGTGCAGCATCTCCCACATCGACAGCTTACCGAGGAGGCGTCCATCGTCGTCGAGCACCAGCACCGCGCGGTCGTGAGGCCGCGGTGCCGTGACGGACGGCGACAACATCGCCCGTTCGAGCGCCTTGATGGCGTCGTAGAGCGATGCGTCTTCGGAAACCGTAGTGTATCCCTCAAGTGGGACCATGTGGTCCTTGACGGTCATGCGGAGCCTCCCTGCGCGCAACTTCTCCCTGCCTTCGCCCTCTTCAGCCGTCGGCAGGCGGTACGGTCCGCGCTTCCTTTCACCCACAGGGCTCGTCTCGCGAAGCCGGCCGTGGTGCCAGTGTGCCGAAAGACCGGGGCTGCCGCCAGCGCCGATCGCGTCGCATCCGCAAAGGACAACTACCGCCAGCGAAGAGCCTGCACCGTGCCGTGATGACAAACGGACGCCGGAAACCTCTACTATGAACGCTGCCCCTTACGCCCGACCGGGCACATCCGGCATGAAAGGACCCGCGCGTGTTCCGAGCACTCGTCGTTGCCGCCCTGATGGTTCTCGCCGTCCCGGTGGTGGCCCAGGCGCATGCCGTGCTTATCTCATCGCAGCCGGCTGAGGGTGCCACGATCGCCGAGGCGCCGGCCGATATCACCCTCACCTTCGCCGGCGACGTGCGCGTCGTCTCGCTTGTGCTGAAGCACGATGGGGACCCGGACCTGTCTCTGCCGGTGCCGGGGGGCCCGACCTTCGCCCGAAGCACGCAAGCTCCCCTGCCAGCGCTGGCTCCAGGAGCCTATCGGCTCGAATGGCGGACGATCGCCAAGGACATGCACGCCATGTCCGGCGTGGTGAACTTCACCATCACCGAGCCGCCCGGCGAACCGATGCCGCACTGACCGGCCGTCGTCGTCTGGTCGGGCGTTGCCACCGTGCTCACCGGTCCCTGGGACGTCGCTGCTGCCGCCCTTGCCGCGCTGGGCTTTGCCGCTGTCTGCCAGTCAGCCGGCAGCGTGCTGTTCGCCGTCCTCTGGCACGGCCGGATGGGCGGCAGCGAGCGGCGCGTTCGCCGTCTCGGCGCTGCCGCCGCCGGGCTCGGCATCGGCATCGTCGCGGTGCGCACCATGCTGGAGCCGGCCCATCTGTCGGGCGTTGCTGCCGGCATCGTCGATCCCTCGCTGCAGATGTTGGTGATCACGTCCGGGATCGGTGCCGCAGCTTCACTCCGCCTGACCGGGCTCACCCTCATCGCCATCGGCGTGGGGCGGAACAGCCGCGGCGGCGACGTCGCCGCGATCATCGGAGCCGTCGCGTGCTGCCTCTCGTTTGGCCTGATCGGCCATACCGAAGCCAGTCCTGCCCGCGCCCTGCTGCTGCCGCTGCTGACCGCGCACCTGCTGCTCGCCGCCTTCTGGTTCGGCGCCCTGGTGCCGCTGCGGATGGTGCTGCGGCACGAGACCACCGATATCGCCGGCGCGGTACTTGCCGACTACTCGCGGCTGGCGGTGTGGCTGGTGCCGGCCATCGCGCTCGCCGGCGGGACAATGCTCTGCGTTCTCGCCGATCCGCTGGCAGCGGTGCCAGCAAGCGGCTGGGGCCGCCTGACGCTGCTGAAGCTAGCCGTGTTCACCGCCCTCATGGGGTTTGCCGCGTTGAACAAGCAGCGCCTCGTCCCCCGGCTGGCTGCGGGCGATGCCAGCGCCGTGCGGGCACTGCGCACCTCGATCGCCTGCGAGATCGGCCTGATCCTGCTGGTGTTCGCCACGACTGCGGTGATAACCGGCTTTTTCGCTCCTCCCGGAGCCGAGGCGGCCGGGTGAGGGGCGCCGGACGGGCGCGCGGCGACGGAGATCAGCCGGCGCGCGCCGCCTTCACCATCTCCTGCATGGTGTCGAGGTCGACCGCTCCTGGCACCAGCTTGCCGCCGATGACGAACGCCGGAGTACCGCCGATCTGCAGTTCCTGCGCCAAGTCGGCATTGCGCTTGAGCTGGGCGTTGATCTCGGGATCGGCCATCGCCGTCTTCAGCTTCGCCGTATCGATGCCGACCTTCTTGGCGATCTCCAGCACCCGGGCTTCGGTGAGATCCCCGCGCCATTCCATGAGCGCCATATACAGCGGCACATACTTGTCGGGAGCGATCTTCCAGGTGGCCAGCGCCGCCTGTGCCGCGATCACCGACCCGGGCCCGAGGATGGGCAGTTCCTTGAAGACGACGCGGACGTCGTCGTCATCCTTCAGGAGCGCCTGGATGGACGGCAACGCCTTCTTGCAGTAACCGCAGTGGTAGTCGAAGAACTCGACGACGGTCACCCCGCCCTTGGGATTGCCGCCGACCGGGGTTGCCGGGTCGCGTTCCAGGAGGTTGCGGTTGTCGGCCACCGCCTTCTGCGCCGCCTCCTGCTGGGCCGTGTGCTGGCTAGACTGATAGGCCTGCAGCGAGTCGATAACCACTTCCGGATTCTTCATGATGTAGTCGCGGATGAGTTGCTCGACCGCCTGCTTCTGCGCATCGGACAGCGCCTCCGCCGCCGCTGGCTGCAGTGTTCCCAGCACCGGTACCAGCGCCACCGCCAGCGCCAGCGCCCCGGCGCGCATCCGCATCAAAATCGCCACGCCTTGCTCCTCGATCACCGGTTGTCCCTCGCGTTCTGCGCCGCCTGGATGATGTCTTCCGCTTGCAGCCGCTGGGGTGAGCCCGCCGGCAGATCCTGAAGCGCCCGGCCGGCATGAAACTTCGCCTCTGAGTATTTGTCGAGCAATATAGCCTCTTCCGCCATCGCCAGCGAGCTTTCGCCCATCTGGCCAGAGCGTCCCAGGGCGATCGCCAGCTGCCTCCAGACGAACGGTCGGTTCTGCTCCAGCCGCAGTGACGTCCGTAGATTGTCGACGGCCGCCGGCAGCAGTTTCTGGTCGTCGGTGGCCATCTGCACCCTCGCCAGGTCCAGCCGCAGCAGCGGCGCGTCCGGCAGCAGGTCGACGGCCCGCTGGTAAGGGGCCAGCGCCTCCGCCGGCCGGCCGCTCTCGAACAGGATTTGCCCCTTCAGTTCCTGGAAGTAGGGATCATCGGGATGCTCGGCGATCAGGCTGTTGAGGATCTCCACCGCCTTGTCGGTCTGCGCCGTCCGGTGGGCGACGATGGCACGCGCATAGCGCGCCGGCAGGCTGGTATCGCTCTCGGGATAGCGGCGCCGCGTCTCCGCCGGATCGTCGAGGAACGCATGCAGCTTGGCCAGCATCCGCTGGTGCTGCGCCTGGAACTCCGGCCGCACCGGCCGGTCCGAATAGGGCGACTTGGCGACGAACGCTTCCAGCGCCTCGATGCGGTCCTGGGTCAGCGGGTGGGTCAAAAGGTAGGGGTCCTGCCGGGTGGCGACCAGCATCTCCTCGCCGCTGAGCACGTGGAAGAAGTCGAGCAGCCCGCGCGCCGACTGCTGCGTCGCATCGAGGAAGCGCATCGCCGCGGCATCGGCGGACCCTTCCTGCGTGCGGGTGTACTGCAGCAGGTTGCGCAGGGCGACGTTCTGGCCGCCGGACATCACCGCAACCCCCGCCTCCGGCGCCCCGGCGACCATCGCCGCCGCCCCGAGCACCATCGCCAGGATGCTCTCGGCGGTACTGCGGGCGAGCGCATCGTGGACGCGGACGAGGTGGCCACCAGCGATGTGGCCGGCCTCGTGGGCGATGACGCCGATCACCTGTCCTGCGTCCTCGCTGCGCATCAGAAGCCCGGTGTTGATGAAAAGGTTCTGGCCGCCGGCGACAAAGGCGTTGATTTGCCGGTCGTTGACCAGATAGATGCGGACCGCCCCAGGATCGAGGCCGGCGGCGATGAAGATTGGTGTGGCGTATCCCCGGATGGTATTTTCCAGCTCGGTATCACGGATGAATGAGACTGGCTGCGCGGAAACCGGCGTTGGCGACGTCAGTGCGAGGACGACGGCGAGAAGCAACGCAGAGATCAAGCGCGGGCACAAAACGAACGAAAGCCGAGCAGCCGGAGCAATGGTCATGCCAGAAGCTAGGCACGGGGGACGGCCGCGTCAATTCACGGGCGTGACGGCAGCTCTGCTGCTGGGGATTCTGGCGGTTGCCGGCTGTTCCTCGAAAACCGGCCTGGCGCCGGGTTCCTACGGCGTACAGCCGGGATTCGTCGGCGCCACGGTTTCCGATGAGCCGCAGGCGACACTGGTCGGCCGCGACGTGCTGCGGCAGAACGGCAGCGCCGCCGATGCGGTTATCGCCATGTACTTCGCGATGGCAGTGACCCTGCCCTCGCAGGCCGCCCTCGGCGGCGGCGGCGTCTGCATCAGCTACAATCCGGCGACCAACGAAACCCAGGCACTGGAATTCCTGGCGCGCACGCCGGCCGCGGCCGGCGCTACCGGCGAACGGCCTACGGCGGTTCCGGGCAACGTCCGCGGCATGTTCGCGCTGCACGGCATCTATGGGAGGATGCGCTGGGCGCAGCTGCTGGCTCCGGCCGAGAATCTGGCACGGTTCGGCTTCCCGGTCTCGCGCGCGCTGGCTGCCGACCTGAACCAGGTCCAGGCGGCCCTTGCCGCCGAACCGCAGGCCCACGCCATCTTCGCCGGCCCTGACGGCACTGCGCTGGTGCGCGAAGGCGACAAGCTCGTGCAGCCCGACCTCGCCCAGACGATCGCCCTGATCCGCACCAACGGCCCCGCCGAGTTCTATACGGGCGACCTCGCTGACAGGTTGCTGACCGGTGTGGCCGCGGCCGGCGGCTCTCTCGACCGCACCGATCTCGCCGACTACCAGCCGGCGTGGCGCAAGCCGCTGGCCGTCGGCTACAGCGACCGCCGCGCCTATTTCGCCCCCCCGCCGCCGGCGGGAGGCGGCTTGGCCGGCCAGATCTGGGCGATGCTGGTCAAGGACAACCGCTGGCTCGATTCCGCCACCGGACTGCGCGACGCGACCCTGGTGGATACGGCGCAGCGCTCGTTCGCCGATCGCCCGGCCTGGGGACCGAGCCCGGCCGACCCGCAGACCCTGGTCTCGTCGGCGCGAATCGAGATGCTGCTGAAGGGCGCCGAGGCGGTGGCACCGCCGCTGCCGGGGCTGCCGCAGCAGCCGGAAAACCCGGCGGCGGCGACGTTCATGGCGGTCGACCGCGAAGGCTCCGCCGTCGCCTGCGCCGTCAGCCTCAACAGCCTGTTCGGCACCGGCCGGGTGGCCCTGGGCACCGGCGTCATTCTCGCCGCCCAGCCCGGCCCGGGCGGGCGCGGCGCGGAGATGCTGGGGCCGATGCTGGTGGTGCAGCCGCGCGGCCGGCAGTTCGTCTTCGCCGGTGCCGCCGCCGGCGGCGTCGCCGCGCCGACGGCGCTGGCCGATGTCGCCGCGCAGGCGCTGCTCGCCGGACAGCCGCTGGACAAGGCGCTGGCGCAACCGCGCATCCACGGCGGCAGCGAGGGGAGCACCGTCTTCGCCGAGCCCTCCGCCAGTGCTGCCAGCCTGCAGGCGCTCGCCGACCGCGGCTGGACGATCGCCACGGTGCCGCAGCTCGGCCGGGTGAACGCGATCCTCTGCCCCGAAGGGATGCAGAGCAGGCCCGAGCTGTGCTTTGCCGGCACTGATCCGCGCGGCCTCGGCCTCGCCGCTACCAGCGACTGACTGGTGCGCACGGACGATCGAGGCAACGGCAGCAGCGGCGGCGCTTCCCGGCGCGGCGCCATCCCGCCGTTCATCGTCATGGACGTGATGCGCGCCGCCAACGCCCGCGCCGCGGCCGGCGCGCGGGTGCTGCACCTGGAAGTCGGCCAGCCGTCGAGCCCGGCGCCGGAGCCGGTGCTGCAGGCCGCCGCCCGGGCGCTCGCTGGCGACCGCCTGGGCTATACCGACGCCTTCGGCCTGGAGGCCCTGCGCCGGCGCATCGCCCGCCACTACGGCGAGGCCCACGGCCTCGATCTCGACTGGCGGCGCATCGCCGTCACCAGCGGCTCGTCCGGCGGCTTCGTCCTCGCCTTCCTCGCCGCGTTCGACGCCGGACAGCGGGTGGCGGTCGGCGTGCCCGGCTACCCCGCCTATCGCAACATCCTTGCTGCCCTCGGCATCGAGGTGATCCTGCTGCCGCTGGACCATGACACCGGCTTCCAGCCGACGCCGGCGCTGCTCGACGCGCTGGCGCGCCGGCACGGCCGCATCGACGGGGTGGTGGTGGCGAGCCCGGCGAACCCGACCGGGAGCCTGCTCGACGCCGCCGGCCTCGCGGCGCTGTCCGGCTGGTGCC
>JAEULG010000126.1 GCA_016793875.1 Rhodospirillales bacterium
GATCGCCGGATGCGCGACGTCGGCGTTGCTCAGAGTGAGCGGCGCTACTTCCCTGCCTTCTTCACCGCCGCGGCAAGCTCCTGCTTGTTCATCTCCGACCGGCCGGGGATGTCCTTTTCTTTTGCTTGCCGGTAAAGCTCTTCCTTGGTCCTCTCCGGCGCCGCTGCCGTGCCGGACTGGCGCGAGTCCCCGCCCCCTCCTTCCTCCGCCGTATCCTCGGCGGTCTCGCCGCGCCGCTCGCGCTCCTTGGTGCGCCCGAGGTTCTCCTCGTTCTTTTCGTCGCTCTCGTACTTGGAGGCGCCGGCCTCGCGCAGGCCGATGGCGATCGCCTGCTTCGGGTTCTTCACCTTTTTGCCGGCACTGGTCTCGAGTTCGCCCTGCTTGAACTCGTGCATGACCCGCTCGACCGTCTCCTGCTGCTCCTTGCTCTGCGTCGCCATTTCCCTGTCCTCTCGCCGGGATAAGCGCAGAACGGACGGCAGGGCGGCAGTGTTCCCTTTGGTGGGGCAGGACTGGGCGAGGCCGGTCGCTCTGGGCCAAATGGACGAATGTTGAGACAAAGCATGTTATAAGCCAGTTGATAGGCCAGACTGCTTGGGGTGCACATGAAAGAGATCGGCGCGTTCGAGGCCAAGACCAGGCTCAGCCAGTTGCTCGACTGGGTCGAGGCCGGCGAGGAAGTCGTCATCACGCGCCGGGGCAAGGTCGTCGCGCGCCTGGTGCCGCCCGGCCCGGCCTTCGACCGCGAGCGTGGCCGCAAGGCCCCCCGGCGCGTCCGCGAGATGCGCAAGGGCGTCACCCTCGGCGGACTGCGGATCAAGGATCTGGTCAGCGAAGGCCGCCTGTGAGCGTGGTGATCGACGCCTCGCTCACGCTGACCTGGTATTTCGAGGACGAGACGACACCAGCGACGGAAGCCGTTCTCGACGAGGTTTCCCAAGCGGGCGCCCTGGTGCCGACCGTCTGGCGCCTAGAGGTCGCCAACGCGTCCAGTCGGCGCTGCGACGCAAACGCATCTCGGATTGTATCGCGATGAGTCCCTCGCCGCGCTCGCGCGGCTGCCAATCACGATCGACAGCGAGACCGACACCTACGCCTGGACGACGACGCTGCGCCTCGCCTATCGCTTCGCGCTGACGATCTACGACGCGGCGTATCTCGAACTTGCGCAGCGCCAGGCTTCCGCTTGCGATAGTGGACAAGGAGCTTCGCGAGGCTGCGGCGGCCCTCGGCGTTAAGCTCCTCGGTGCGGAAAATTAATACAACCGCTCTGCGAGATCGGGGCAGCATGGTTGACGGCGGATGAACGGGGTGTCGGGCACCCGAAGCTCCAACGTCGAATGGGTAATGATTTCTACGCTTACCCCTATGTTGTGCGGGAGTCTCCATAGATGATAAGCTACGGCCCAACACTTATATATGACAAGTCAGTCATCGAAGGGCTTTCAGCCCGGGCAGCGCGCTGGCTTCATCATCATTTTCATGTAGTGATAGCCCCACCCTTGCTCATTGAGGTGATCGGAAACCTCAATAAGACTCGCGGCGGCCGCTCTGGTGTCGAGCTAGTAGCGTCTATCGCATCGCACATCCCAAGTTACGCATTTACCCCGACCATTAATTATCGAGAATTGTTTACTCATGAGTTGCTGGGTTACCAGTTGGAGTTGCGGCGAAAGCCTTACCTTGGAGGTGGTAGGTACGTTCGAGCCGCCGATGGATCGGCAGGAGTTTTCTTTGACGAGGCGCCGGAAGCAGTCGCGATGCGACGATGGGTTGAGGGTGACTTCAACGGCCTTGAAAAGGCGATGGCAGATCAGTGGCAGGACTCGTTGAAGGCCGTCGACCTCGGCCTATACAAGCAACAGCTTAGGGGCATCAAAGCGCGATTTGGTAAAACACCATCTCCGGAAGCCGTTTTGGCATACGTCGATGAAATACTTACCCGAGGTCAAAGATATCAAACGTTCTCCCTTGGCTTACATATGCTGAACACGCCGCCTAAGGTATTCAAGATCGTAATTGACCGTTGGAAACGTCTTGGTAGACCCCCAATTGTAAATTTTGTTCCTTACTCTGCGCACCTGTTCCGGGTGGAATTGTTTTTTGCATTCCTTGTAGCTACCGACGTCATTTCAGACGGACGAGCAAAACACAGAGCAGACTTCCTTTATTTCCACTATCTCCCCTTCTCCTCGATCTTTAGCTCAACCGACAAGTTGCATGCTCAAATGGCTCCACTGTTGATGCAGGCCGACCAGCAGTTTATCCCGGGGGAGACGCTAAAGCAGGAGATGAATGCGCTAGCGGATTATTACGACGCCCTCCCGCAGGAAGCTAAAGACACAGGAATATTTAACTATGCTGCTTATCCCCCGATGGAAGGCACTTTTCTTACTTCACAGGTTTACGACAGGCATCAACAGGGGTGGCGCAATGAAGCAGCGCGGCCAAACACCAAGATTACTCCTGCAGAGAGCGAGCATATTATGGCAAAACTCGCACCGCTGATGGATACCATTTCTGGCATTGAGCGTAAGCCCGATTTTTCATAACCCGGTTACGCAACCACGAATTGCCCGGAGACGAGCCCGCCGACCGTATCCTGC
This sequence comes from Rhodospirillales bacterium, assembly GCA_016793875.1. Taxonomy (GTDB): domain Bacteria; phylum Pseudomonadota; class Alphaproteobacteria; order Rhodospirillales; family Defluviicoccaceae; genus Defluviicoccus. Next base: position 2,607 of record JAEULG010000126.1, read on the forward strand.
GTCGGTTTTCGGCATTTCCCTATCCTAGGCGAGCGCGACGTCAGGACATGTGCTGGCTGCCGATGTACTTTTCGGTCTGCATCTCGAACAGGCGGCTCGCCGTGCGCTCGAACTCGAAGGCACCGTCGCCGGCCGGGTAGAGGGTCTCCGGCGGCCGTTCGGCCGAGCAGATCAGCTTCACCTTGTGCTCGTAGAGGGCATCGACGAGGGTGACGAAGCGCTTCGCCTCGTTGCGCTTGGCCGGGGTCAGGCCGGGAATGCGGGAGAGGAACAGCACATCGAAACGGCCGGCGATGGCGAGATAGTCGGCCGGCCCCAGCGGCTGCTCGCACAGCTCGGCGAAGCTGGCGAAGGCGATGTCGTCCGAGGCGCGGCGGATCTCGACGGCGCGGCCGTGCACGGTCAGCGTCTCCGGCCCGACCTGGAAGCCGTGGGTCAGCCGGCCGAAGTATTCCTCCAGCCGGCGGTCCGCGGTCTCGTCCAGCGGGGTGATGTAGACGTTCATCGAGCGCATGTCTTCCAGCCGGTAGTCGGTACCGGAGTCGAGCTGCATCACGTCGAGCTTGCGCTCGATGAGGGCGATGAACGGCAGGAAGTTCTCTCGCTGCAGGCCGTCCTTGTAGAGGTCGCGCGGCGGCCGGTTGGAGGTGGCGACGACGACGACGCCGGCCTCGAACAGGGTCTCGAACAGCCGGCCGAGGATCATCGCATCGGCGATGTCCTGCACCTGGAATTCGTCGAAGCACAGCAGCCCGCACTCGCGGGCGACATCGCGGGCGAGCGCCGGCAGGATGTCATCGTCGCGGGCACGCTTGCCGGGGCGCAGCTCGCGGATCCCCGGGTGCTGGCGCATCGCCCGCAGCCGGCCGTGCACCTCCTGCATGAAGGCGTGAAAGTGCACCCGCCGCTTGGCGAGGACGGGCGCGGTGTGGAAGAACAGGTCCATCAGCATCGACTTGCCGCGGCCGACGCCGCCGTAGATGTAGAGGCCCTGCGGCGGCTCGGCGACGGTGCGGCGGGCAAGGCCGAAGCGCTCCTTCCAGCCGGTGCGGCCGGTACCCGGCCGAAATGCCGCCAGCGCTTTGTGCAGGCTCTCCAGCTTTTCGGCCGCCAGCGCCTGCGCCGGATCCGGCCGGATCTCGCCTGAAGCCAAGCGCTGCCGGTACTGGCTGAGGGGGCCGTCGGTCATCTTCGCTACCATGCTGCGGGTGCAAACAAACGACAGGTTATGTTTGCCATCGAGGCTTGTAAAGCCAGCGCTGTCGCGGTGCTGCCATGCAGCGCAGGGCCATCCTTCGCCGTGCTTTCGTCCCCGGAACGGCGGCGAGCCGGCCCCATGCCTTCGGGATCGAACCAAACAATCCAATCCCAATCCGATGGCCCTGTCCCCACTCGGGCGAGGAGCCCCCTCTGTCGCCGAACCCACAATGACGCTGACGGCGACGATCTCGAGGGGCCGGGGACTGACCTGGCCCTAAAAGAGAAAGCCGCCACGCCGAGAACGGCGGGCGGCGATCAGGACTTTTCTTTTTTTTACTCTCTCTATTTTATCTTCTTCTTATGCTTCTTCTTATCGTTATCAACGTCTTCTCTTGCTTGCCGCGATGGTCCCCTGCGTCGGGTCACCGGCCTCGCCGTCCCTTGGATCAAAGCGTGCGCTGCGCCAGCAGGTACTTGATCTCGGCGATGGCCTTGCCCGGATTGAGATGCTTCGGGCAGGTGTTGGTGCAATTCATGATGGTATGGCAGCGGAAGACCCGGTACGGATCGTTGAGCTGGTCGAGCCGCTCGCCGGTCGCCTCGTCACGCGAGTCGGCGATCCAGCGGTAGGCCTGCAGCAGCACGGCCGGGCCCAGGTAGCGGTCGCCGTTCCACCAGTAGCTGGGGCAGCTGGTCTGGCAGCAGAAGCACAGGATGCACTCCCACAGGCCGTCGAGCTTTTCCCGCTCCTCGGGGCTCTGCGGCCGTTCGCCAGCCGGCGCCGGGGTGTCCGCCTGCAACCACGGCTGGATCAGCCGGTACTGGGCGTAGGGCACCGACAGGTCAGGGACCAGATCCTTGATCACCGGCATGTGCGGCAGCGGGAAGATCTTCACGTCGCCCTTGATCTCGTCGATCGGCTTGGTGCAGGCCAGCGTGTTGGTGCCGTCGATGTTGAAGGCGCAACTGCCGCAGACACCTTCCCGGCACGAACGCCGGAACGTCAGCGTCGAGTCGATCTCGTTCTTGATCTTGATCAGCGCGTCCAAAACCATCGGGCCGCAGGCGTCGAGGTCGACGGGAAAGGTGTCGATCCGCGGATTCTCGCCGCTTTCCGGATCCCAGCGATAGATGCGGAAGCGCTTCACCCGCTTCGCGCCGGCCGGCACCGGATGGGACTTACCCTCCTTGATGCGGGAGTTGGCGGGCAGGTTGAACTCAACCATGGGGGTCCTCCTCGGGCGTCTTGTCGCTTTGCGCCTTAGTACACGCGGGCCTGTGGCTCGATGTATTCGGCTTCGTTGGTGAGCGTGTACGTGTGCACGGGGCGATAGCCCAAAGTCACCTCGCCCTGATCACTGACCCAGGCAAGCGAGTGCTTCATCCAGGTCTTGTCGTCGCGCTTGGGGAAGTCGTCGCGGGCGTGTGCGCCGCGGCTCTCCTTGCGTGCCTCTGCCGAATACAGCGCCGCCTTGGCACAGGTCAGCAGATTCTCCAGTTCCAGGGCCTCCACCAGATCGGAGTTCCAGATCAGCGACCGGTCGGCGATCTTGATGTCGGCAAGCGACTTCCACACCTCGTCGATCTTGCGGCAGCCCGGCTCCAGCAGCTCCTGGGTACGGAAGACGGCGGCGTGGCTCTGCATCGTCTTCTGCATATCGAGGCGGATTTCGCTGGTCTTCCGCGAGCCCGCGGCGTGGCGCAGCCGGTCGAGCCGCGATAGCGCCCGTTCGGTTCCGTTCTTCGGCAGGTTGGCATGCGCCGAGCCCGGCTTGATCTTTTCGGCAGCCCGCAGCGCCGCTGCACGCCCGAACACCACGAGGTCGAGCAGCGAATTGGTGCCGAGCCGGTTGGCGCCGTGCACCGAGGCGCAGCCGCATTCGCCGACAGCCATCAGGCCCTGGCAGATGGCGTCCGGATCCTCTTCGGTCGGCCGCAGCGCCTCGCCGTGGTAGTTGGTCGGCACGCCGCCCATGTTGTAGTGGACGGTCGGCAGCACCGGGATCGGCTCCTTGGTGGCATCGACGCCGGCGAAGATCTTCGACGTCTCGGTGATGCCGGGAAGCCGTGCCATCAGGATGTCGGCACCCAGATGCTCCAGGTGCAGCAGGATGTGGTCCTTCTCCGGACCGACGCCACGGCCGCCCAGGATCTCCATGGTCATCGAGCGGGAGACGACGTCGCGGGACGCAAGGTCCTTGGCCGTCGGCGCATAGCGCTCCATGAACCGCTCGCCTTCGGAGTTGGTCAGATAACCGCCTTCACCGCGGGCGCCTTCGGTGATCAGGCAGCCGGAGCCGTAGATGCCCGTCGGGTGGAACTGAATGAACTCGTGGTCCTGCAGGGCGAGGCCGGCGCGCGCCGCCATGGCGTTGCCGTCTCCGGTGCAGGTGTGCGCCGAAGTGCAGGAGAAGAAGGCACGCCCGTAGCCGCCGGTGGCGAGCACGGTGGTGTGGCCGATGAAGCGGTGGATCGAGCCGTCGTCGAGGTTCCAGGCGACGACGCCGTGGCAGGTGCCCTCGTCGTCCATGATCAGGTCAATGGCGAAGTATTCGACGAAGAACTCGGCGTTGAACTTGACGCACTGCTGGTAGAGCGTGTGCAGGATGGCATGGCCGGTGCGGTCGGCGGCGGCGCAGGCGCGTTGCACTGGCGCTTCGCCGTAGTTGCGCATGTGGCCGCCGAACGGGCGTTGGTAGATCTTGCCGTCCTTGGTCCGCGAGAACGGCACGCCGAAGTGCTCGAGTTCGTGGACCGCCGGCACCGCCGCCCGGCACATGTACTCGATGGCGTCCTGGTCGCCGAGCCAGTCGGAGCCCTTGACGGTGTCGTACATGTGCCACTGCCAGCGGTCCTCGGCCATGTTGCCGAGGGCCGCGCCGATGCCGCCCTGGGCGGCGACGGTGTGGCTGCGGGTGGGGAAGACCTTGGTGATGCAGGCGGTTTTCAGGCCGGCTGCGGCGAGGCCGACGGTGGCGCGCAGGCCGGCGCCGCCGGCACCCACGACGATCACGTCGTATTCGTGGTCGGTGGTCGGATAAGCGATGGACATGACGGCGTCA
>JAEULG010000176.1 GCA_016793875.1 Rhodospirillales bacterium
GCGCGCGAGCACACCGCCTCGACTTCCTCGAGAATATGGGTCGAGATGACGATCGCCTTGTCCTTCGCCATGGTGCGGATCAGCGAGCGCACCTGATGCTTCTGATTGGGATCGAGGCCGTCGGTCGGCTCGTCGAGAACCAGCACCGGCGGATCATGGATCAGCGCCTGCGCCAGCCCGACCCGCCGCTTGAACCCCTTCGACAGGGTCTCGATCGGCCGGTCGAGTGCTTCCTCCAGCGAGACCATCTCGGCGACGCGTTCGATCCGCCGTCGGCGTTCCGCGCCGTCGAAGCCGCGCACCTCGGCGGCGAACGCGAGGAAGCGCCGCGGCGTCATGTCACCGTAGAGCGGGGCTCCTTCCGGCAGATAGCCGATGCGCCGCTTGGCTTCGATGGGCTTGGCCGCGAGATCGAAGCCGCAAACCTCCACCCGGCCGGCGCTGGGCTGCAGATAGCCCGCGATCATCCGCATGGTGGTGGTCTTGCCGGCGCCGTTCGGGCCGAGGAACCCCAGCACCTCGCCTTCGGCGACATCGAGAGATATGCCATCGACCGCAGTCAGCGGGCCGAACGTCCTGGTGAGGCGGTCGAGAACGATCATCGCACCTTGAGTACCCGTTTGTCCCCCCGCCCCGAGACCCCCTCCAGGGCGAACGCGCGGCACGTTAGCCGACTTTTTCAGGAAGGCAAGCCTTGCGGCTGCCGCCGACAGCTACTCACGCCGATTTCAAGACGGCCAACCCCTGCCGCAGGGCGCCCAGGAGCGACGGCCGGCACCTCTCCTCAGCGGGTCGTCCGCCCGTTCGCGCACCGGCGGGGCGGGGCGGGGCGCAATCTTGTCGGCGGCACAGTGACCCGTGTATTCTTGGCATGCTCCAAATTCCCCATTATAGGCTAAATACGATCTACATGATAATGATTTGATGCCTATTACAGAACCTATTGATTGATTTTCTGCAGGATTCAGGTCATTATTATGGCTGATATCATCCAAATGCACGCAAATGGATGATCACATGCCGATCATGAGCGGGTAAGATAATGAAAAACTCTACAATTTTTTCGGCAGCGATCCTCGCTGCAGGACTGTCGATCAATGTCCAATCAGCTTATGCCGGTTCCAAGATGTTGGACTATATCGATGCCAACTCGACGCGGTTGCGCGGCGCTATCGAAACGAATTCCGCCGGTAACGTCGATCCTTTTGTTGTGCAAATCTACAGTCAGGGGAATGAATGCGTAGTAATCGCCGTCGTTACACAGGGCGTCGATCTGACCGCTACTTTGATCTCAACCAACGGAACCGTCTGGTTCGACGATGATTCGGGTGGCAGTCTGCGTCCCCTGATCAAAGCCCGAACCTCTGGCCGCGGCTGGTACCCGCTGGTCTTCTCGACCTTTGCCGGATTCTCCGGCACCAGCGACATCACCTTCGATTACGGGCGTTTCCCCGCCGCTAGCGCCAAGTGCGCCAATCCAACGTCACCGGTCGCCGCATCGAACAAGAGCCCCCGCGGATAACGCAGCATTTCAACACCGGAAGGAGGCACACACCCCCTCCTTCCGCGTTCATCACAATTCAGCAAGAGACTGATGACGTCATCGGCAAACGGGGTTGCGCAACAACCTCCTTTCTCTGAAAGAAGTTGTCCACGGCAGGGCTTCGATGGTCTGCAGCCGTCAACCGCAAGCCCATAAGCTTGAACCATTCCCGTGCCCTTAGCAGCCGCAATGCACCGCCCGCCGGCCTTCTCTATCTAGTCTAGTCGCCCGCCAACCGAACCGAGCAAACTCCGCTAAAACATACCCCCATCGGGTGGCAGACGGTTATGGGACGGCTGGGGCGGCTGATAAGAGCTACGCGGGTGCTATCAGGCCCGCCGGTTGGCTGGCTGCACCGCCCGCCACCCCCTCCTCTTCCGCCACCGCCTGCTGCAGCGCCTCGCGCGCCTGCTCCACCTGCTGCTGACGCGCCCACATCGCGGCATAGGCGCCACCGCGGCCGAGAAGCTCGGTGTGGCGTCCGCGCTCGGCGATGCGTCCACCCTCCAGCACGATGATCTGGTCGGCATCGACGACAGTCGAAAGGCGATGGGCGATGACCAACGTCGTCCGGCCGGCGGAGACCTCGCGCAGGCTCGCCTGGATTTCCTTCTCGGTCTGCGTATCGAGGGCGCTGGTCGCCTCATCGAAAACGAGGATCGCAGGGGCCTTGAGGATCGTCCGGGCGATGGCGACGCGCTGCTTCTCGCCGCCGGAGAGTTTGAGACCGCGCTCGCCGACCATGGTGCGGTAGCCGTCCGGCAGCGCCGCAACGAAGTCGTGGATACGGGCCAGGCGCGCCGCCTCCTCCACTTCCGCCACACTTGCCTGCGGCCGGCCGTAGGCGATGTTGTAGAAGATGGTGTCGTTGAACAGCACCGTGTCCTGCGGAACGATGCCGATGGCCGCGCGCAGGCTCGCCTGCGTCACCGAGCGAACGTCCTCGCCGTCGATGGTCACTGCGCCCCCATTGACATCATAGAAGCGGTACAGCAGCCGGGAGATGGTCGACTTGCCGGCGCCGCTGGGCCCGACGATGGCCAGCGTCGTGCCCTGCCGCACGCTGAAGCTGACCCGGTCGAGAACCGTGCGACGCCGATCGTAGGCGAAGGAAACATCGCGGAAGTCGATCTCGCCGCCGCTCACCTGCAGCGCCTTGGCGCTGGCGCTATCGGCCACCTCTGCCCGCTCGTGCAGAAGCTGGAACATCTGCTCCATATCGGTCAACGACTGGCGGATCTCGCGATAGACGAAGCCGAGGAAATTGAGCGGCAGATAGAGCTGGATCAGGTACGAGTTGACCATGACGAAGTCGCCGACGCTCATCGCTCCCTTCGCCACCCCGCCGGCCGCCATCAGCATCAGCGCAATCAGCCCGATCGCGATGATCGCGCCCTGGCCGATGTTGAGCAAGCTGAGGCTGACCTTGCTGCGCACCGCCGCTTCCTCGTAGCGGCGGAGTGCCGCATCGAAGCGCTGACCTTCGTGGGCCTCGTTGCCGAAGTACTTCACCGTCTCAAAGTTGAGCAGGCTGTCGATCGCCTTGGTGTGCGCTTCCGAGTCGGTCTCGTTCATCGTCCGCCGGAACTTGGTCCGCCACTCGGTGACAATGATGGTGAAGGCGATGTAGCCGCCGATGCAGACGAAGGTGACGATCGCGTACCAGATGCCGAAGAGCGCCCACAGGATGCCGCAGACCAGCAGGATCTCCAGCAGCGTCGGCAGAATGTTGAACAGCATGAAGCTGAGCAGGAAATCGATGCCCTTGGTGCCGCGCTCGATGGCGCGGCTCACGGCGCCGGTGCGCCGGTCGAGATGGAACCGTAACGACAGCGCGTGCAGGTGCCGGAAGGTGCGCAGCCCGACAGTGCGGATCGCCCGCTGGGCCACTTTGGCGAAAACGGCATCGCGCAGCTCGCCGAAGCCCTGAGAGAGCATCCGGGCTACGCCATAGGCGATCACCATGAACACCGGCACCGCGGCGATCCTGCCGAACTCGTCGGCGGCAAGACCGTCGACGACGTGTTTGTAGAAAACGGGCACGATGACATTGACCCCCTTCGCCGCCACCAGCAGCACCACTGCGGCGACTACCCGCATCCGCAGCCCGCGCTCTCCGCGCGGCCAGAGATAGGGGAGCAGCGTGCGCAGGGTGCGCAGGTCACCGGGCCGGTCGCTCGGGGTGGGCAAGGGACGACTGACGCGCATCAACTGGCCAACTGCGGAAGGCCGGACGCCGGTTGTGCGAGACTGACCACCAACCTATAGTTGTCCACCATCGAACCCAAACGTGCCAAAATGCCGCTTGATTCCGCCATTTTGCCCGCGGAAGACATGCTCATGGAACATTTGCCCCTTCTAAGCCATTGTCTCGCGCCCTACTGGGGTACCCCACAAAGGGTTCTTAAGGGAAGGAACCCGAGGACAAGGAACGACGGGACATGCGCGTGCGACAACGGTTAGCATTATGGGTTGCATTAGTGGCGGGTTTATCGACCACAGCGTCGGTTCATGCTGCGACGGTTCCTGCCGGCTTTACCGATATGCTGGTAACATCGGGACTCAACCGGCCGACGGCGATGGCATTCGCCCCGGATAACCGCATTTTCGTGACTGAGCAGCGCGGAACACTTCGCGTCGTCAAGGACGGCAAACTACTTCCCACTCCTTTCGTCTCCCTGACGGTCGACTCCAGCGGCGAACGGGGGCTTCTGGGCGTTGCCTTCGATCCGAACTTCGGATCCAACAAGTTCGTCTACGTCTACCACACCGTTCCCGGCTCTCCGGCACATAACCGGGTCACCCGCTTTACCGCCAACGGCGATCGCGCCGTCGCCGGCAGCGGCCGCGTCATCCTCGATCTCAACGCTCTGAGCAGCGCCACCAACCATAACGGCGGCGCGATCCATTTCGGCCGCGACGGCAAGCTTTACGTCTTCGTCGGCGAGAACGGCAACGGAGCGAATTCCCAGTCGCTGAGCAACCGCCTGGGCAAGGTGCTGCGCATCAACAAGGATGGATCGATCCCCGGCGACAACCCACGGTCGTTCCCGGGCATCGGTGGCCAGACAACAGGCGTGAACAGGTCGATCTGGGCCGTAGGGCTGCGTAACCCCTTCACCGCCGCTTTCCAGCCCGGCACCGGCAAGCTCTTCATCGACGACGTCGGGGCGAGTTCCTATGAGGAAATCAACCGCGGCGTCAGGGGAGCTAACTACGGCTGGCCGGTTTCCGAGGGTCCGACGACGAACCCTAACTTCACCGGCCCGATCCATGTGATTTCGCATAGCGACGGCAGCACCTGCGCCATCACCGGCGGCGCGTTCTACAATCCTGCCGTCACCCAGTACCCTGACTCCTTTATCGGCAGCTACTTCTATTCCGACCTCTGCGGCGGCTGGATCCACTATCTGACCGCGAGCGGCAATGCCCGGCCCTTCGCCTCAGGCATCACCCAGCCGATCGATATGGAAGTCGGCGACGGCGGCATGCTCAATTACCTGACCCGGGAAGGGCAGGTGCGGCGGATTCGCTATACTCGATAGACCATCGCGTCTCCCACTCACGCCGTTTTCAGCAAGATGACGGCCGGGGAGATATAGCGGAGCAAGGCTGAGCGGGGGCGATCCGACCGGATGCCGCCGCCAGCCGCGCCTGGACGGCGCGATCCCATATGTACTGCGCAGCGAACATTCATCGGTCAGAATCCCTCTAGCACGATCTTTCCCCTCGCTCTGCCGCTTTCCAGGAGGGCATGCGCCTTCTTCACATTGGCGGCATTGATCGGCTTAAGCAGCGCGGTCAAGGTGGTCCGGACCGTGCCCGCGTCCGCCAGCCTTGCCACTTCATTCAGCAGCTTTCCCTGCTCGGCCATGTCGGGGGTCTCGAAGATCGAGCGGGTAAACATCAGCTCCCAGTGGATGGACACCGCCTTGCGCTTGAAGCCGGTGACATCGAGGCCCTGCGGATCGTCAATGAGGCCGAACCGGCCCTGCGGCGCGATGAGTTCGATGATTTCCGCAAGGTGCCGGTGCGTCTCGGTCGTGGAAAAGACAAACGCCGGCGCGCCGATGCCGAGCCCTGCCACCTGTGCGGCCAGCGGCGCGCGGTGATCGATGACGAACCCGGCGCCGAGTTCCCGTACCCAGGCCTGCGTATCCGGGCGCGATGCGGTGGCAATGACCTGAAGGTCGGTGAGCGCGCGGACGAGCTGAATGGCGATCGAGCCGACCCCGCCGGCACCACCGATGATCAAGACGGCCTTCGCCGCCCCCGAGACCGGCTTGTGGACATCGAGCCGGTCGAAGAGCATCTCCCACGCGGTAATCGCCGTCAGAGGCAGCGCTGCTGCCTCACCGATCGAGAGAGACTCCGGCTTATGGCCGACAATACGCTCATCGACGAGATGAAACTCGCTATTGGTGCCGGGCCGGACCAGCGAGCCGGCATAGAAGACCTCGTCGCCGGGCTTGAATAACTGCACGTCGCCTCCGACCGCAACGACCGTGCCGACGGCATCCCAACCCAGCACCTTCCACTGACCGGGCTCGGCCGAGACGCTTCGCCGCACCTTGGTATCGACCGGATTGACCGAAATCGCCCGAACTGAGACGAGGAGATCGCGACCCGTCGCAGCGGGCTTGTCGAGTTCGACATCGACCAGCGCGTCCTGACGCTCAAGGCTGCCAGCGGTCCTGTAGGCAACGGCTTTCATCTTCCCTGCTCCTGGGCGACGGCTCTTCCGGAGAAGATGCTACCGCAGTCGCTTGCGGCCAAGACCGGGCCAGGGCCATGACTCGATGATAAGGCGTACTTCGGCCAGCACGGCGAGGCCCCTCAGCGGCCGAGGCGGCGGTCCAGGAAGGCGGCGACTTGCTGCCACCCGGTGGCCGCCTCCGGCACGCCATAGCTGACCGGGAAGTCGTGCCACATCGCTTCGAACAGCTGCATCTCGGTTACGACACCGGCCTCAACCAGCCGCTGCTGCAGCCGCGTCGTACCGCTGAGCAGCAAGTCGCGCGAGCCGGAGAGCAGCAGCGTCGGCGGGAACCAGCGGCCGAACCGACCGTACACCGGCGAGACGCGGGGATCATCGAGGGGAGTGCCGCCGGCGTAGAGTTCGGCTGCCGCCCGCAGCAGTCCATTGTAGTGCACCAGCGTCGGATCGATGACGGCGTTAGTGCCGAGGCTGTCGCCCACCGGGCCGATATCGGACCACGGTGAGACCAGCGCCACCGCCCCCGGCATCGGCAGGCCCTGCGCGCGCGCGCGCAGCAGCATGGCGACGACGAGGTTACCGCCGGCAGAGGTGCCGTAGACGCCGACCCGTCGCCGGTCCTGGCCGCGGATCAGCGCCTGATAGACGGCCAGCGAATCCTGAAGGCCGGCCGGAAACGGATGCTCGGGAGGCATCCGGTAGTCGACGGCGACCACCGGCATCCGCAGCAGGCTGGCGACGGGAATGGCCTCCAGGATCGCCTGCCGGCCGCCGTTGACGATGAAAGCACCGCCGTGGATGTTGAGGAGGGTGCGCCGGTTGTTGGCCGGGGCCGTGCGGCTCTTAGGCGTGACCACCGCCACTGGCACGCCGGCGATTTCGCGGCGCTCGACTGTCACCGGGTAGCGGGCAAGCGCCGGCTGAATGAGGTTGGTCCAGGTGCTGGCATTGATCTCGGCAATCAGCGCCTTCCACGCTTCCGGCGTAGCCGGCACAACGTTGGCGTAGGGGCTGGGTGGCCCCGCCAGCACCGCCTGTGCCTCGGCGCTGATGGTCTGCGGGATTGGGACGACGCGGGTGATCTTGCGGCCGGACTGGTTCTCGATATCCGCCGGCGCCGCCATCCCGCCGGCATCCTCCGTAGCCCGTGCTGCAGAGAGCCCTGCAACCGTCATCGCCACTGCCAGCGTCATGGCGACGTGGGGCCATGCGTACCGCCTTACTCTCCTCATCGACACCACCTCACCGTGAAGCTTCCGCCGACCGCCGTCCACCGCTCCCAGTGGACCGAATCGACCGGCCGCCGATCAGTCGACGGCAAGGATGATGTGCGACGCCTTGATCAGGGCACAAACGCGGTCGCCGACCTTGAAGTCCAGGCTGGTGGCGCTTTCCTTGGTGATAATGGCGGCGAGCGACTTGCCGTCGCCGAGATCGAGGATGACCTCGCTGTTGACGGCGCCGTCCTCCCGCCGTGCCACTTTACCATGCAGCACGTTGCGCGCCGAGGTCCGGCCCACCTCTCCATCGGGTGCGAGCATCACGAAGCTGGACTTGATCAGCGCGAACACTTCGCTGCCGGGCTCCAGGCCCAGGCTCTTCACGCTGCCCTCGGTAATGATGGCGACGAGCTTGATGCTGGGTGAAACGGCGAGGTCGATCTCGGTATTGACAGCGCCGTGAGTGACCGCAGCGACCTTGCACAGAAGCATATTCCGCGCGCTCGTTCTCATCATGTGCCTCCACGAAAGGGCGGGGACGACCAAATCCGCGCCAAGTTCGATACTGACGGCGTGGGCGTGGCGGTGCAACTCGCGCCTGATGATCTGCACCGCGCGCAGGAAGCGCCGGCCATCCTCGGTCAGCGAGGCGCCGCCGCCCGACTTACCGCCGGCGCGGCCCAGCACCAGTGGCTGAAATGCGAGGTTGTTGATGGCGGCGACGGCATCCCACGCGCCGCGATAGGTAAGCCCGACGGTCCGGGCGGCCGCCGAGATCGAGCCCAGCGTATCGATGGCCTCCAGCAGCCGGATGCGCTGGTCGCTGATCTCGATGCCGTCCTCGCTCCGGAAGCCGACGACGGTCTGCAGTCGCTTGATCGACATGGGAGATCGCTGATGGTGCGGCTGGAATCGGGAAACGGGAGTTCTTCCCGTCTTTCAGGACACTCTACCACTTCGCACGGCGTTAGGAACGTCCCATCGCGCGGCAGCAGTTCCGGCACGTGTCGTGCATGCGGCAGACAAGTGCTCACCCGGAAGCGGTGCCAGGGAGGGATGCGACATGGCGGACGTCATTTTCTACGCCAAGCCGGGCTGCAAGGGTAACGCCCGGCAGATTCAGGTGCTGCGTTCGGCCGGACACCACGTCGTTGTCCGCGATCTGTTGACGGAGCCGTGGACGGCAGCGGCGCTGCTCACATTTTTTGGCAGCCGACCGGCGGCGGAATGGCTCAATCGCTCGGCGGTGCGTGTGAAGAATGGCGAGGTCATCCCCGAAAGCCTTTCTCCCACGCAGGCGATGACGCTGCTGCTTGCCGACCCGGCACTGATCCGCCGGCCGCTGATCGAGGTGGATGGTCAGCGATGTGCCGGCTGGGAGCCGGAGCGCCTCGAAGCTTGGATCGGCCTCGGCTCGGCGATGTCGCCCGGCAAGGAGGGATGCGCGGGCGGCGGCGCCAAGCGGGAACGTACCGGGTCTGGCAGCAACGCCTGCCAGCTGACCGCCGGGGATGCGTAAGGCGGACCAGTTCGTGCCCGTTCAGGTATGGCTGGAGAAAGCGTCGCGCACCTTGCAGAACAGCGACATCAGCCGGCGCGAAGGGGGTGGCGCGAGGTGGCCGGCCAGATAATCGGTGACGGCCTTGCGTGCGTCGGTCTCCCGCGTCTGCCGCACCTCGATGCCGCGCTTGGCCATCTTGATCACGAAGCCCTCCCCGGCAAAGCGGGTGATCAGCACCGAGACGGCATCGAGCGGATGCGAGCCAGAGCCTTTGAAGTGATGGAAAACCAGCTTCGGTGGTAGTTCGAGCTGCTCGGCAACCACGGGTTCGTTGCCCTCCTTTGCCGCAAAGACCAACCACCGCCGCGCCTGCCCGGCGTGGCCGCTGATCGTGCGGAAGTCCTGAGTGCTGACGGCAATGTTCATCGGTGCTCTCCGTGCGGTTCGTGGCGCGACTTATCCCGCAGGCAAGCGCCATGCCGTCCTCGACGCTCGGGCCATGCGACCCGCACCAGCGCCAGCCACATCGCCTCCAGGGGCATCGATTGCGCTGTGTCGCCTGTTCAAGCCAAGCTTCACGATGTGCTCGTCTGGCTAAAGCGTTGCGAGCGGATGGAAGCTGGGCCGTTCCGGAGGATCGGCGGGACGCAGCGTTACCTTGACCACCCGGGCCGAAGGCGGTCCCTCGTGGCAGGCGGCGAGCATCGCGTCTACGTGCGGCTCCGGCCCCGAGAACAGCGCCTCGACCGAGCCGTCGGAGCGGTTGCGGACCCACCCGGCAAGGCCGCGCCGCATTGCCTGCTGCACCGTCCAGCCGCGGAACCAGACCCCCTGCACCCGGCCCTCAATCCGCACCAGGACGCTGCGGATCACCTCTTCACCCGTCGCAGGCCCGGCCGGTTCGCTCGTCATGTCGGCTCCGAGACCTGCGGCACATCGGTGGCAGCATCGGCGGGCGCCGCCGATCCCCCCGCATCGCCCGACAGTTGCAGAAACAGCGCCGCGGCGCTGATATCGTCGACGATCTCCGCACGCCGCGCTTCCGCCTCGGCATCGATGCCCCAGCGCGCCGCCTGCCAGCGCTCGTCCAGCAGGGCCGCCTCGGCGGCCCCCTCTGCGTCCAGATGGCCGTGCACCACGGCAAGGCCGATGATCAGCGATCCGCTCGCCTGGACGAGGGTGCTCAGCGCCGCAAGCTGGCGGTCAGACGCCGCCTCGACCATCGCGTGCAACCCGTCCAGGGCCCGCTGCGGCTGCAGCATGGGCAACACGCCGACGCTGACCGTCATGCGGGCGCCGCACGCCCTTGCTGCCCACTCGATAAGCGGCTGCCACAACGCCGTCTGCAGCGACACCAGATCGGGCGGCTCGGCAGCGCGATAGCAGATCAGATCGCTGCTGCCATATTCGGCCAACGCCGCGACGATCGCCTCGCGCTGGACGGCGATGCGATCGATGGTGGTTGCAGCAAGGCGGGTGAGCGGCATCATTTCCGGACGCAGCGTCTCGCCCTGGGCCAGCCACTCATTGGCGATGGCCGCCGCCAGAGCCGCCGTCGGTACCACCAGGGGGCTGCGGGCGGGCGTCCGCACCGGGCGGCCGTCCAGCGCTACGCCAAAGCCGCCGGCGCCGCAGACGACGGCGGCCTTGACGTAGAAGCGACGGGCAGCGCGCAACATCAGCGCCGCTGCCGTTGCCGTGCCCCCGGCTCCGGGCTCATCCGGCTGCCCTGACCTGAATTGTTTTCGCCGGTGCCGGCTGCGATTTGGGCAGCTTCAGCCGCAGCACGCCATCGGTGAATGCGGCCTCGATCCTGTCGCCGTCGATCGCATCCGACAGGGTGAACGACCGCTCGTAGTGCCCGCTGCGATACTCAGCATGGGAAAGCGAATATCCGTGCGGAGCATCGCCGCCGGCATGACCACAGACCGTGAGCACTCGTTTCTCGAGGGTGACGCCGAGAGAGTCGGGATCCACGCCCGGAAGCTCCAGGGACAGGTAAAGCGCGTCCTTATTCTCGTAGATGTCGGTGGTCGGCAGGAATACCGGGCCGTTGCGGGTGCTCTCGGCGTCGTGCCGGGCGCGCGGCTCGCCAGTAACGTCGGCCATGGCCTTTGCTCCTTTCCGCTCAGGACGATGCCGTGATGCTGATCTTATGGGGCCTGTCGGCCTCCGGCCGCGGCAATTCGATGATCAGCACGCCGTTGCGGGCGCTGGCCTTCACTTTGTCGGGATCGACGGCGTAGGGCAACTCGATCACCCGCGAGAACGGCCCGTAGCTGCGCTCGCGCCGGTGCCAGCTCGTCTCTGCGCCAAACGCTTCGGGCGAGCGGCTGCCCTTCAGCGTCAGCGTGTTCTGATGCACCGTCAGATCGACCGCGTCCAGCTTCACGCCCGGGATCTCGGCAGTGATGATGACACCGTCGGGCCCGCGCCAGACGTTGACCGGCGGGAACTCCGCCGCCGACGGTGTCCAGCGTTGATCCCCGAACGCGCGGTTGATCTCGTCCTGAATACGGCGGAGCGTCGCCAGGGGCTCCCCCCAGAGATCCGCTCCCGGCCCATGCCTGACCATCGGGTCCTCCTCTTTTCCGAGTGATGCTCGGCCTTGAGATCCGGATGGCGGCCCGACGATCCAGATCCGCGAACCGCCGACAGCAGATGTATGCCGGGTGCGGCGGACACTCAACCCTTTCGCGAGCGCACCGGATGCGGACGCGGAGCAGGACGGCGCTGGGACGGTGCCGCTCGCGGCGACTGTCCCGAGGTCGTCCCGCCGCCGGACATATCATTCCCCAGATGCTCGGAAAAACCGAAGAAACGGAAGGTCGTGCGCATGTGGGGAGATATCGGCGCCGTCACTGTCACCTCGCCGCCAGCGGGATGCGGGAAGCTGATGGCGCGGGCGTGCAGGTGCAGTTGCCCGGCGGTGTCCTCCCCCTCGCGAAAAGCCGCCGCCCCGCCATACTTGCCGTCGCCGAGAATGGGCGTACCCAGCAGTACGCAGTGCGCCCGCAGTTGATGCGTCCGGCCGGTCTGCGGGTAGAGCGCCAGCCATGCCGCTTGCCTCCCGGCGCGCTCGATCACCCGGTAGCCGGTCACCGCCGGCAGTCCGTCGTCGTCCGCCCCGACCCGTTCGCCGGAAACGCCGAAGCGTTTTGCCAACGGCTGGCTGATCCGCCCTTCCGCGGTGGCCGGCGCACCCACGACGACCGCCCAGTAGACCTTCTGTACCCGGCCCTCGCGAAAGGCCCGGGTGAGCAGGGCGGCCGCTTTGGCCGAGCGGGCCAGCACCAGCACCCCCGAGGTGTCCTTATCGAGGCGGTGGACAAGACGCGGCCGCTCACCATCGAAGGTCAGCGCATCTAGCATGCCGTCGAGGTGCCGCACCATCTTGGAGCCGCCCTGCACGGCGAGGCCCGCCGGCTTGTCAATGACGATGACGTGGGCGTCGCGATGCAGCACCCGCCGCCGCAGTTCCTCAGCCGCACCAGGGTCGGTCCGGTCATCGGCACGGATCCGGACGGTGCGGGCTTCGGCCGGCGCCGCCTGGATCGAGCTCGGCACACGCACCCGCTGGCCAACCTCAAGGCGTTCGCCGGCGGTGGCACGGTGGCCGTCGACACGCACCTGCCCGGTCCGCAAGAGGCGCTCCAGCGTGCCGTGAGCCACTGCAGGATAGCGCCGCCGAAACCAGCGATCGAGACGCAGGCCGCTCTCATCGGCACCTACGGCAACCGGCTCGGCCCGCACCTTCCCTTCCGGCAATTCGTCGCCGGTGTCCGGATTGTCGGCACGCTGCAGGAGCTCCGCCTGCCGCCCTTGCGCTCGTGTGCTCATTCCTGCTCCCTGCGGGCACGGAGTCTATCCCAATAGGCCAGCCGTGCCGCGATCTCCTTCTCGAAGCCGCGCTCCCCCGGATGATATAGCCGTCGACGGTCAACGCCGTCGGGGAAGTAGTCTTGGCCGGAGAAGCCCTCGGGCGCGTCGTGATCGTAGGCATACCCCTCGCCGTACCCAAGATCCCGCATCATCCGGGTGGGAGCGTTGAGGATATGCTTGGGCGGCATCAGTGAGCCCGTTTCCCGCGCCATCCGCATCGCCCTGCCCTGCGCCTTGTAGGCTGAATTGGATTTGGGGGCGGAGCCGAGAAAGATCACGCACTGAACCAGCGCCAGCTCTCCTTCCGGCGAGCCCAGCCGCTCGTAGGCCTCCCAGGCCGCCAGCGCCTGGATCAGCGCCTGCGGCTCGGCAAGGCCGATATCCTCGGAGGCAAAGCGGACGAGCCGGCGGGCGATGTAGCGGGGATCCTCGCCGCCGGCGATCATCCGCGCCAGCCAGTACAAGGCAGCATCGGTGTCCGAGCCGCGCAGCGACTTGTGCAGTGCGCTGATCAGGTTGTAGTGGCCTTCCTGCGCCTTGTCGTACAGCGGCAGGCGCCGCTGTACCGCTGCCGCCAACGCCGCTGCATTCAGCGGCGGCCCCGCCGGTAGCTCGGCGAGCACTTCCACGAGGTTCAGCAGGTAGCGGCCGTCACCGTCGGCGAGCGCGCGCAGCGCGGCCCTGGCGTCGGCATCCAGCGGCAGTGGCCGGCCGAGCGCGGTCTCGGCGCGCGACAGCAGCGCGTCCAGCGCCTGGTCGTCGAGCCGGTTCAGTACGAGAACGCGGGCGCGCGACAGCAGCGGTGCATTCAACTCGAACGACGGATTTTCCGTGGTGGCGCCAACGAGGATCACGGTGCCGTCTTCGACCCACGGCAAAAAGCCGTCCTGCTGCGCCCGGTTGAAGCGATGAATCTCGTCGATGAACAGCAGCGTGCCGCGACCTTGCGTGCGCCGCACCCGAGCCTCCTCGAAAATCCGGCGCAGGTCGGCAACACCCGAAAAGACGGCCGACAGGGCGACGAACTCGAGGTTGGTCTGTTGCGCCAGCAACCTCGCGACCGTCGTCTTGCCGCACCCGGGCGGTCCCCACAGGATCATCGAGGCCAGCTTGCCCGTCGCCAGCATCCGGCCGATCGGCGCCCCGTCCGCCAGCAGGTGATCCTGGCCGACCACATCGGCAAGTCGCTGCGGACGCAGCCGGTCGGCGAGCGGTTGCGGCGCCAGCGCCTGGAACAGCGAGGGATCCTCGCCCTTCCCCCTCCGCGCCAAGGTCAGTCGCCGAAGACGAGGTTGAAACGCTGATCGCCGCGGCCGACGATGATCTGCCAGTGCTGCGCGCGCCGCCCGACCTGCTTGCGCAGCCCCGAACTCGACGAGACGTCCTCGCCATTGACGGAAAGGATGCGGTCGCCGCGCTGCAGCCCGATCTGATCGGCATTGCTCCCGGGCGCGACGGAAAGGACGACCACGCCGCGATAAAACCGCTCGGAACCGAGTTCGTCTGCCAGCGCTGGCGAGAGGTTGGCGACAGTGGCCCCCGACAACGGCTGCACGCCCTGGAGGTCGATGGCATTGCGCGGGGGATCCTCAGGGGCAGCACGCACCGGGAGCGTCACCCGTCGGTCTTCGCCCTTACGCCACAGCTCCACGTCGGCGCTGCTGGCGGCCCCCAGGGTAGCGATGCGGTAGAGCAGCGCTTGCGGATCGTCCACCGACTGGTCGTTGACCCCCAGTATGACATCGCCCACCCGGATGCCGGCCCGTTCGGCCGGTCCGTCCTCCGCCACCTCCTCGATCAGCACTCCGGTAGGCCGCCGCAAGCCCAGCGCCTGCGCGACGTCGCTGGTCACCGGCCGCCCCCAGGCGCCCAGCCAGGGCCGCTGCAGCCGCCGGCCGCCGCCAGAGAAGCTCGCCACCACCGAGTGCACCATGTTCGACGGCACGGCGAAACCGATGCCGATGGAACCGCCGCTCTGCGAATAGATGGCGGTGTTGATGCCGATCAAGCGCCCGCTCATGTCGATAAGCGCCCCCCCGGAGTTCCCGGGATTGATCGCCGCATCGGTCTGGATGAAGAAGTTCAGATCGCTGATGCCCACCGCCGTGCGCGCCTGGGCGGAAACGATGCCACTGGTAACCGTCTGGCCGACGCCAAACGGATTACCGATCGCCAGCACCAGATCGCCGACCTGCACCGTGTCGGAATCGCGGAACTCGATGTAGGGAAGGCTCTCGCCGCCGGTGTCGACCTTCAGCACGGCCAGATCGCTATGTTCGTCGGAGCCGAGCAGCTTGGCTGCAAACTCCCGCTTGTCGGCGAGGACCACCGTGATCTCGTCGGCACCGCCGACGACATGGTGGTTGGTGACGATGGTGCCGTCCGGGGAGACGATGACGCCCGATCCCAGCGAATTCTGCACCCGCTGGCGCGGCGCACCAAAGGAGAAGTTCTCGCCGAAGAACCGGCGGAAGAACGGATCATTGAACAGTGGCGAGCCCGCGGTAGTCACCACCCGGCGGCTGTAAATGTTGACGACGGCAGGGGCGGCAATACGCACCACCGGCGCGAACGACAGCTGGATCTGCGCATTGCTCTCCGGGACCGCCCGCTGGGCCGCGACCGGCGCGGTGCAGGCGGCAAGGATAAGGAGTCCCCCTACAAAGATGGCACACCAAGCCCGCCGCAAGCGGCGGGCGGGTTGGCACCCGACGCCGCAGGACCGGCGGGCGCGTTCTGCCAGTCCTGCCACGGCGTCCCCCGGACTAGCGCGCCTCTTCAGCCGCTGCCGCCGCTTCCAGCTGGGCGGCATGGCGGGCCTTGTCCTCCGCCCCCTTCGCCGCCGGATCGCGGTCGACCAGCTCGATCACCGCCACCGGCGCGTTGTCGCCATGACGGAAGCCGGCCTTCAACACGCGGGTATACCCGCCGTGCCGCTCACGGTAGCGCTCGGCCAGGGGTCCGAACACCTTGCCGACGATCGGCTCGTCCTGGAGGAAGGAGATCGCCTGCCGGCGCGCGTGCAGGCCGCCGCGCTTACCAAGCGTGATCATCCTCTCCGCGTAGCTGCGCAGCTCCTTGGCCTTCGGCAGCGTCGTCATGATCTGCTCGTGGCGGAGCAGAGAAACGGTCATGTTGGCGAACATCGCCGAACGATGGCTGCTGGTACGAGAGAGCTTGCGCCCACTCATGCGATGACGCATCCCGGGATTCTCCTAGTCGCTGGAAGGCGATCTTAGAACGGCTCTTCCAGCCGCTTCGCCAGTTCCTCAATGTTTTCCGGCGGCCAGTTGGGAATCTCCATACCGAGCTGGAGGCCCATCTGCGCCAGCACTTCCTTGATCTCGTTGAGCGACTTCCGTCCGAAGTTGGGCGTCCGCAGCATGTCCGCCTCGGTCTTCTGGACGAGATCGCCGATGTAGATGATATTGTCGTTCTTCAGGCAGTTCGCTGAGCGCACCGACAGTTCAAGCTCGTCCACCTTGCGCAGCAGGTTCTTGTTGAACGGCAGCTCGTCCTTGCGGTCTTCCTCGACGGCAGCCTGCGGCTCCTCGAAGTTGATGAACAGCTGCAGCTGGTCCTGCAGGATGCGCGCCGCCAGCGCGACAGCGTCCTCCGGGCCAACGGCGCCGTTGGTCACCAGCTCCAGCGACAGCTTGTCGTGATCGGTGACCTGCCCGACGCGGGTGTTCTCCACCTTGTAGGCAACCTTACGCACCGGCGAATAGACGGAATCGATGGGGATCAGTCCGATCGGCATATCCTCGGTCCGCGAGGCGCCGGCCGGCACGTATCCCTTGCCATTCTCGACCACCATCTCCATGGCGAGCCGCGCGCCCTCATCGAGCGTGCAGATGACGAGATCGGGGTTCATCACTTCGATGTCGTGACCGGTCGAGATCATGCCCGCGGTCACTTCGCCCGGCCCTTCGGCGGTCAGCGTCACCCGTTTCGGCCCCTCGCCGCCCATGCGCAGCGCGAGGGTCTTGATGTTGAGGACGATGTCGGTCACATCTTCCCGGACGCCGGGGATGCTGGAAAACTCGTGCAGCACGCCATCGATGCGCAACGCCGTTACCGCCGCACCTTGCAGAGAGGAAAGCAGCACCCGGCGCAGCGCGTTGCCCAGCGTCAGCCCGAAGCCCCGCTCCAGCGGCTCGGCGACGATCGTCGCCACGCGCTTCGGATCGGAACCCGGAACGATGTCGAGCTTCGTCGGTTTGATCAAAGCCTGCCAGTTCTTTTGAATCACGAGACGACCTTTCATCGCACAATCAACGGCATCGGCCGAGCGGATGCCCCCCCTTATCCTGCCCGCACCACCGCAGCCTATCGGTGATGGACGCTTTGTTGCGCCGCCCCCGCTCGTCTCACACGCGCCGACGCTTGCGTGGTCGACAGCCGTTGTGCGGAATAGGAGTGACGTCGCGGATCGCCGTGATGGTGAAACCTACCGCCTGTAGCGCGCGCAGGGCCGATTCGCGACCGGCCCCGGGTCCCTTCACCTCGACCTCCAGCGTCTTCATGCCATGTTCCATAGCCTTACGGCCGGCGTCCTCGGCGGCCACCTGCGCTGCATACGGGGTCGATTTGCGCGAGCCCTTGAAGCCCTGGCCACCGGCTGATGACCAGGCGATGGAATTGCCTTGCACGTCGGTGATGGTCACCACCGTGTTGTTGAACGTCGCGTTGATGTGCGCGACCCCCGAAACGATATTCCGCCGCTCCCGCTTCTTCGGGCGCTGCGTTGCCGCCTTGGCCATCCGCTGATCCTGTCTCGCCTATTTAGTGACTTTCTTCTTGCCTGCAATCGGCTTTGCCGGTCCCTTGCGCGTCCGCGCATTAGTGTGGGTCCGCTGTCCGTGAACCGGCAGGCCGCGGCGGTGCCGCAAACCCCGGTAGCAGCCAAGATCCATCAGTCGCTTGATGTTCATCGCGACCTCGCGCCGCAGGTCGCCCTCGACCTTGTACTCGCGGTCGACCAGTTCGCGCAGCCGCAGCGTTTCTGCGTCGGTCAGCTCGGAAACACGACGCTCTTCCGGAACCTCGGCGCGACGGCAGATTTCCTCCGCGGTCTTACGGCCGATGCCATGGATGTAGGTCAGCGCGATACCGACGCGCTTCTGACTGGGTATATTGATACCGGCAAGCCGTGCCACTGGGCCCTCTTATCCTGCTGATTTTCTCGCATGCGGGAGAGACAAGGTATGGGGGCGGAAATTATAAGTACCGTCCCCCCTCAGTCAACCCCGCCTAGGCTGCCCCGACGTGCTCCTTCAGGGCAGCCATCACCTGCTCCGTCACACCGTCAATGCTGAGCATACCATCGATATTGTGGACTATGCCCCGTTTGCGGTAATAAGAGATGATCGGCTCGGTCTGGGCATGGTATGCCTTCAAACGGGCGCGGACCGTCTCCGCCTTGTCGTCGTCGCGGCGGGTAAATTCGTGGGCGCCGCAGACGTCACAGACGCCGGCGACCTTCGGCCGCTTGAACGTATCGTGATACCCCTCGCCACATTTGGCACAGGTGTAGCGGCCAGAAATCCGCTGAACCATGGCTTCGTCGTCCACCTGGATCGGCAGCACCGCATCCAGCGCCATGTTCTTCTTCGTCAGCATCCCATCAAGGGCCGCTGCTTGCGGCAGCGTGCGCGGAAAGCCGTCGAGGATGAAGCCGTTGCGGCAGTCTTCCTGATCCAGCCGGCTGTCCATGAGGTTATCGATCATCTCGTCGGGAACCAACAGGCCCGCTTTCATGATCGCGGCCGCCTGGCGGCCGATCTCGGAACGCTTGGCGACCTCCGCCCGCAGCATATCGCCGGTCGACAACTGGACCAGCTTGAAGGCCTCGACGATGCGCTTCGCCTGCGTCCCTTTTCCGGCGCCCGGAGGGCCCAGCAGTATCAGGTTCATCCCTTCCTCCCTCGCAGCTTAGCCTTCTTGATCAGGCCTTCGTATTGATGCGCCAAGAGATGCGATTGCACCTGGGCAACGGTATCCATGGTGACGGTGACCACGATCAGAAGGCTGGTGCCCCCGAAATAGAAGGGCACCGAAAACCGCGAGATCAGGATCTCTGGCAGAATGCAGACGATCGCGAGATAGGCGGCGCCGATCACCGTCAGCCGGGTCAGCACGCGGTCGAGGTATTCCGCTGTGTTGCGACCTGGCCGGATGCCGGGAATGAAACCGCCATACTTCTTCAGGTTGTCCGCCGTCTCGGTCGGATTGAACACAACAGCGGTATAGAAAAAGGCGAAGAAGACGATCAGCGTCACGTAGATGATCAGGTACAGTGGCTGGCCGTGGCCGAGGTAGACCGAGACCGTCGTCAGCCATTCCGGGCCTGTTCCTGCCATGAAGCCGATGATGGTGATCGGCATCAGCAGGATCGACGAAGCGAAGATCGGCGGAATGACGCCCGAGGTATTGATCTTCAGCGGCAGATGGCTGCTCTCGCCGGAGGTCACCCGCGCGCCGACCTGGCGCTTCGGATACTGCACGACGATCCGCCGCTGCGCCCGCTCGACGAACACCACGAAGTAGATCACGGCGATTGCCAGCACGATCAGGCCGATGATGAACGCCGCAGAGAGTGCCCCGGTACGCCCGAGTTCCAGCGTCGCCACCAGCGAATGCGGGAACTGGGCGACGATACCGGCAAAGATGATCAGCGAGATGCCGTTGCCGATGCCGCGCGCGGTGATCTGTTCGCCCAGCCACATCAGGAACATGGTACCACCGACCAGGGTGATCACCGTGCTCAGCCGGAAGAACATGCCGGGATCATGGACTGCGGCACCGATCGAGGACTGCATCCCCTCCAGCCCGACGGCAAGCCCGTACGCCTGCCCGGCGGTGATCAGCACGGTCAGATAGCGCGTGTACTGATTGATTTTCTTTCGCCCGGACTCGCCTTCCTTCTTCAGCGCCTCCAGGCTTGGCACCACCGCCGTCATCAACTGCATGATGATCGAAGCGGAGATATAGGGCATGATGTTCAAGGCAAAGATCGTCATCCGGCCGAGCGCGCCGCCGGAGAACATGTTGAACATCCCGAGAATACCGCCCGACTGCCGGGCGAAGATGTCGGCGATGGCGGTGGGATCGATCCCGGGCAGCGGAATGTAGGTGCCCAGGCGATAAACGATCAGCGCCCCCAGCGTGAACCAGAGGCGCTTCTTCAGCTCGGTGGCCTTGCCGAAGGCCCCGAAATTCATGCGCGAGGCGAGTTGCTCCGCGGCAGATGCCATCCGTCGGTCTCCCGTCCGTCAGGCGGACGGCGCGTCGCCGGCAGGCTCCGCCGGCGATGCGTCAGCGGCCGCTGTGGTGACGTGTCCGCCGGCTTTTTCCACCGCGGCGATCGCCGCCTTCGAGGCGCCGGTTACACGCACCTGCAGCGCAGCCGTCAGTTCGCCCTTGGCGAGCAGGCGGACACCGTCACGCCGGCGGCGAAACAGACCGGCGTCCAGCATCATCGCCTCGTCAATGGGTTTTGCCGCATCCAGACGGCCCTCATCGATGGCCCGCTGCAGCACGCCGATATTGACCACGACAAATTCCTGGCGGAACGGCTTCTTGAAGCCGCGCTTCGGCAGACGCCGGTAGAGGGGCATCTGGCCACCTTCGAAGCCGACGAAGCGCTGGCCGCCACTGCGCGCCTTCTGACCCTTGTGGCCCTTGCCGGAGGTCTTGCCGAGGCCGGAGCCAATGCCCCGCCCCAGGCGCTTGCGCGGATGCGTTGCCCCAGGGTTGTCCCTGATCTCGTTCAGTCTCATGTCGCGTCCCCGCGGCCGCAGCAGGCTCTGCCGCTCAGCCGATCTCCTCCACCTGCAACAGGTGGCGGACCTTGTTGATCATGCCGCGCACCGAAGGCGTATCCTCCAGCTCGCGGGTGCGATGCAGCTTGTTGAGGCCGAGGCCGATCAGCGTCTCGCGCTGGTCGTGCCGACGGGCAATCGGGCTTTTCACCTGCGTGACGCGCACGCGGCTACCACCGGCGTTCCCGTCCGGGCTCATCGGGAGGCCTCCTCGCCGCGCGACGCCGCGCCGGCGGCCTCGCCGCCGTGCGACCGTTCGGCAGCCGGAGCCTCACCGCGCCGCGAGATGATCTCGCTGACCTTCTTACCGCGCCGGGCGGCCACGGCCCGCGGCGAGAAGCAGTGGTTGAGCGCCGCGAACGTCGCCTTGACCATGTTGTGGGCATTGGAGGTGCCGATCGACTTGGCAACCACGTCCTGCACGCCCATGGTCTCGAAGACCGCGCGCATCGGGCCGCCGGCGATGACGCCAGTGCCCGCCGGCGCCGAGCGCACGACCACCCGCCCGGCACCGAAATGACCCTGCACATCGTGATGGAGGGTCCGGCCGTCGCGCAGCGGCACGCGGATCATATGATGCTTGGCGTGATCGGTCGCCTTGCGGATTGCCTCCGGTACCTCCCGCGCCTTGCCGGTGCCGTACCCGACCCGGCCACGACCGTCGCCCACCACCACCAGCGCGGCGAACGAAAAGCGGCGACCGCCCTTGACCACCTTGGCCACCCGGTTGATCGCGACGAGCTTGTCCTTCAGCTCGGTTTCTTCGGCCGACTGCTGGGCCCTTTCGCCCCGCTCGCCACGCCTCGCCGAAGGTCTACGCGCCATAATCCCGTCTCCTCGTCATGCCCGGCTCAGAACGCGAGGCCGGCTTCGCGGGCGGCATCGGCGAGTGCCTTTACCTGCCCATGATAGCGGTAGCCGCCCCGGTCGAAAACAACGGCGGTAACCCCTGCAGCAAGGGCCCGCTCTGCGATAAGCTTGCCGATCTGCTCCGCCAGTGCTGCGCCACGCACCTGCTCCTCGGCGGAACGGATCGCTCCCTCCAGGCTGCATGCCGCCGCCAGCGTGCATCCGGCGCGGTCGTCGATCACCTGCGCATAGATATGCTTGTTCGACCGGAACACCGACAGCCGCGGTCGGCCGCTGCTGACGGTGCGAATGCGAAAACGGTTCCGCCGCTTGCGCCGCTCGTAGAGCTCCGCTGCCTTCGACATGGCTACTTCTTCTTACCTTCCTTGCGCAGGACGAACTCGCCCTCGTACTTGATGCCCTTGGCCTTGTAGGGCTCGATCGGGCGGAAAGCGCGAATCTCCGAGGCCACCTGGCCGACCACCTCCTTGTCGGCGCCGCTGACGACGACGTGGGTCTGATCCGGACACGTGATCTTGATTCCCTCCGGCATCGGATAGACGACGTCGTGGCTGTACCCAAGCTGCAGGACTAGGTTGTTGCCCTGCACCTGGGCACGATAGCCGACGCCGGTGATCTCTAGCCGGCGGGTGAAACCCTGGCTGACGCCCTCGACCAGATTGGCCACCAGGGTGCGCGCCGTTCCCCACATCATCCGCGCCCGCAGGCTGTCATCGCGCGGGACAACGCGCACACTTGCGTCTTCGCGGGTGATCACCACCTCGCGCATCAACGTCCGCTCGAGCTTGCCGAGCTTGCCTTCGGCGGCGACGCGCTGGCCGTCGACACTGACGGTGACGCCGACCGGTACGGCCACCGGATGCTTGCCGATGCGGGACATCTCTCGCCTCTTCTTACAGAACCTTGCACAGCACTTCACCACCGACGTGCGCTTCGCGCGCTTCGTTGTCGGAGATGACGCCGCGCGGGGTCGACAGGATGGCCACGCCGAGGCCGTTATACACACGAGGGATGTCCTCCAGCTTGGAGTACACCCGACGGCCCGGCTTGGAGACGCGGCTGATCTCGCGGATCGCCGGCTCGCCCTCGTGGTATTTCAGCTCGATGGTCAACTCGCGGATGCCCGTGCGCACTTCCGCCTCGGAATAGCCCCGGATGAATCCCTCGCGCTGCAGCACGTCGAGGACGCGCGCATGCAGCTTCGAAGCCGGCGCCGCCACGGCGCGCTTGCCAGCGCGCTGCCCGTTGCGAATGCGGGTCAGCATATCGCCGAGCGGATCAGTCATCGACATTGCGGCGTCTCTCTTCTCTTACCAACTCGACTTCACCATGCCCGGGATCTGGCCGGAGGATGCCAGCTCCCGCACGGCGATGCGCGACAGGCCGAACTTGCGATAGTTACCGCGGGGCCGGCCGGTGAGGCCGCAGCGCAGGCGGATGCGGGTGGCTGAACTGTTGCGCGGCAGCTCGGCGAGCTTCATCCGCGCCGCGAAGCGTTCCTCGGGCGAACGCTGCTGATCGCAGGCAATCTCCTTCAGCGTCGACCGCCGCAGCGCAAACTGCTTGGCGAGTCGCACCCGCTTCTTGTTCCGTTCCACCAGACTCTTCTTCGCCATTCTCCCACTCTCCTCGTCGTCCGCTAGTTGGCGAACGGCATATCGAAGGCCTTCAGCAGCGCCTGCGCCTCGGCATCGTTCGTCGCCGTGGTGCAGATGACGATATCAAGGCCGCGAATCTGGTCGACCTTATCGTAGCTGATCTCCGCGAAGATGATCTGCTCCTTGATCCCCATGGCGAAGTTGCCACGCCCATCGAAGCTCTTCTTCGGCAAACCGCGAAAATCGCGCACGCGCGGCAAGGTGATGTTCACCAGCCGATCAAGAAACTCGTACATCCGCTCGCGCCGCAAGGTGACCTTGCAGCCGATGGCCATCCCCTCGCGCAGCTTGAAGCCGGCAATCGACTTCTTGGCGCGGGTGACGACCGGCTTCTGGCCGGCGATCAGCGTCATATCGCCAACCGCCGCTTCCACTTTCTTGCGGTCCTGGGTGCCCTCGCCGACGCCCATGTTGAGGACGATCTTGGTGAGGCGGGGGATCTGCATGGGGTTCGCGTAATTGAACTCCTCCTGCAGCGACTTCCGCACCGATGCATTATAGTGATCGCGCAACCGCGACATTTCGGTTTGCCCCGTCCTACCTGTCGATGATCTCGCCGGAGCGCTTGGCGAAGCGCACCTTGCGACCGTCCTCCAGCACCCGGAAGCCGACCCGCGTCGGCTTGCCCGACTGTGGATCGGCGTGTGCGAGGTTGGAGAGATGAATGGGCGCCTCCTTCTCGACGATGCCGCCCATCGTCTGCTGCGACGGCTTGGTATGGCGCTTGACCATGTTCACGCCCTGCACCAGCGCCCGCTCCTCCTTCGGCAGCACCTTCAGCACCTCGCCGCGCCTGCCCTTGCTGCGCCCGGACAGCACAACCACCCGGTCGCCCTTGCGGATCTTCGCGGCCATCTACAGCACCTCCGGCGCGAGCGACACGATCTTCATGTACCCTTTGGCGCGCAATTCGCGGGTCACCGGGCCGAAGATGCGGGTGCCGATCGGCTCGCCCTGCTTATTGATCAGCACGGCGGCGTTGCGGTCGAAACGGATGCTGGAACCATCGTTGCGGCGCACGTCTTTGGCCGTGCGCACCACCACCGCCCGCATCACCTCGCCCTTCTTCACCCGGCCGCGTGGGATCGCGTCCTTGATGGAGACGACGATGATATCGCCGACCGAAGCATATTTGCGACGCGAGCCGCCCAGCACCCGGATGCACTGCACCCTTCGGGCGCCGGAATTGTCGGCCACGTCGAGATTGGTTTCGACCTGGATCATCGCCGCCTATTCCTGCGTCAGGGTGCTGGCCGCGGGGCCTGCGTCGGCCCCTTCCGCCAGGACCTCCCAGCACTTGCGCCTGGAAATCGGGCGGCACTCACGGATACGCACCGTCTGCCCGGCCTTCAGCGCGTTGCTCTCGTCGTGCGCCATGTAGCGCTTCGAGCGCTTGATGAACTTCTTGTAGATCGGGTGCATGACCCGGCGCTCAACACGGACGACGACGGTCTTGTCGCCCTTGTCGCTCACCACGACACCCTGCAGGATCCGTCTTGGCATGATCCCTCCGCCCTTACGCTGCCGGCGTTGCGGCCGCAGCGACCTTGCGCTGCGCCTGCACCGTCTTTATCTGCGCGATCTGGCGACGCACCTGCCGCCGCCGCGCCGTGTTCTCGAGCTGCCCCGAAGCCTGCTGGAAGCGTAGGTTGAACGCCTCCTTGCTCAACCGCAGCAGCTGGTCCTGGAGCTCGTCGTCGCTCCGGTGACGAAGGTCTGTCGCCTTCATCGGCCCTACTCCTCCTCGCCCAGGCGGGCGACAAAGCGGGTGCGGATCGGCAGCTTCGCCGCCGCCAGCGTCAGCGCCTCGCGGGCCACGTCACGCGGCACGCCGTCGATCTCGAACATGATCCGCCCCGGGTGCACGCGGCAAACCCAGTACTCCGGCGCCCCCTTGCCACCGCCCATCCGCACCTCGGCCGGCTTGGTCGAGACCGGGACGTCGGGAAACAGCCGGATCCACACGCGGCCGGCGCGGCGCATGTGCCGGGTCATCGCCCGCCGCGCCGCTTCGATCTGGCGCGCGGTGATCCGCTCCGGCTCCAGCGCCTTCAGGCCGAAGGCGCCGAAGTTGAGTTCGGTCGCACCCTTGGCGGCACCGTGGATGCGGCCCTTGTGCTGCTTGCGGTACCTGGTGCGTTTCGGTGAAAGCATGTCCGTTCCGTATCGTTGCCGGAGGCCGCGTCAGCGCGCCGCCTGCTGGTCCATTGCCCGCTTCTCGACCGCCATCGGGTCGTGCGCAAGAATATCGCCCTTGTAAATCCATACCTTGACGCCGCAGACGCCGTAGGTAGTCCGCGCCGCCGACTGGCCGTAGTCGACGTGGGCGCGCAGCGTATGCAGCGGCACCCGGCCTTCGCGATACCACACCGAGCGAGCGATCTCGGCACCGCCCAGGCGGCCGCCACAGTTGATGCGGATGCCTTGCGCCCCCAGCCGCATCGCCGACTGAACCGCCCGCTTCATTGCCCGACGGGTGGAGACGCGCCGCTCCAGCTGCTGGGCGATGCCATCGGCGACCAGCTTGGCGTCGATCTCCGGCTTGCGGATCTCGACGATGTTGAGGTGCACCTCGGCCCGGGTGAGCTTGGCGAGTTCCAGGCGGATCTTCTCGATGTCGGCGCCCTTCTTGCCGATCACCACGCCCGGCCGCGCCGTATGCAGGGTGATCCGCGCCTTTTTCGCCGGCCGCTCGATGACGATCCGCGAGACGCCCGCCTGTGCCAGCTTCTTGTGCAGGAACTCGCGGATCTTCAGATCCTCCCGCAGCAGATCGGCGTAGCTCTCGTCGGCGAACCAGCGGCTGTCCCAGGTGCGGTTGACGCCGAGGCGCAGCCCGACCGGATTGACTTTCTGACCCATTACTCGACCTCCGCCCGCTCGCGCAGCACCAGGCGCAGGTGCGAGAACGGCTTTTCGATGCGCGCCGCCCGGCCTCGCGCCCGCGGCGTGAACCGCTTCATCACCAGCGCCTTGCCGACCGTCGCCTCGGCGACGTAGAGACGGTCGACGTCGAGCTGATGGTTATTCTCGGCATTGGCGATCGCCGACTGCAGCGCCTTGCGCACGTCGCCGGCGATGCGCTTGCGCGAGAATGCAAGCTCGGCCAGGGCACGCTCGCACAATTTGCCGCGGATCAACTGGGCGACAAGGTTGAGCTTGCGGGGACTGATCCGCAGGTTGCGGGCGGTCGCCATGGCCTCGTCGTCGCCGAGCGGCCGTTCCAGCGCCGGTTTGCCCATGGCTAGCCCCTCTTCGCTTTTTTGTCGCCGGAGTGACCGTGGAAGGTCCGCGTCGGCGAGAACTCGCCGAACTTGTGGCCAACCATGTTCTCCGTCACCAGCACCGGGATGAACTTCTTGCCGTTGTAGACACCGAAGGTGAGACCGACAAACTGCGGAATGATCGTCGAGCGCCGCGACCAGGTGCGAATCACCTCGTTGCGCTTGGCGCCGCGGACGGTCTCCGCCTTCTTCAGCAGAAACCCATCGACGAACGGGCCCTTCCAGACCGATCGGGGCACGTCAGACCTCCTCGCCTACTTCGCGCGGTGACGGCGACGCATGATCTGCGCGTCCGTCCGCTTGTTGTTGCGCGTGCGCTTGCCCTTGGTCGGCTTGCCCCACGGCGTGACCGGATGCCGGCCGCCCGACGTTTTACCCTCACCGCCCCCGTGTGGGTGGTCGATGGGGTTCATCGCAACGCCGCGCACGCTGGGCCGCACGCCGAGCCACCGCGACCGTCCCGCCTTGCCCAGCTTGATGTTCTGCTGGTCCGGATTGGAGACGGCGCCGATCGTCGCCATGCATTCAGCCTTGACCATCCGTAGTTCGCCCGAGTGCAGCCGCAGCTGGGCGTTCCCCTGGTCCTTGCCGATGAGCTGGGCATAGGTACCGGCGGCGCGCGCGATCTGCCCGCCCTTGCCCTTCTTCATCTCCACGTTGTGGACGATGGTGCCGACCGGGATGTTCTGCAGCGGCAGCGCGTTGCCCGGCTTGACGTCGACGGCGCGGCCGGAAATCACGGTATCGCCAACCGCCAGACGCTGCGGCGCCAGGATGTAGGCAGCCTCGCCGTCTTCATAGCGGATCAGGGCGATGAAGCCGCTCCGGTTGGGATCGTACTCCAACCGCTCGACCTTGGCCGGCACATCGAACTTCTGTCGGCGGAAATCGACGATGCGATAGCGGCGCTTGTGGCCGCCGCCGCGGCGGCGGGCGGTGATGCGGCCGGCATTGTTGCGTCCGCCGTGCCCGCGCAGGCCTTCGGTCAGCCCCTTTTCCGGCTTGCCCTTCCATAGGCCGGTCCGGTCGATCAGCACAAGACCGCGCTGGCCGGGGGTAGTGGGCTTGAACTGCTTGAGTGCCATGTCGTTTACAGCCCGGTGGTAACGTCGATCGAGTGGCCTTCGGCCAGCGTGATGAACGCCTTCTTGATGTCCGGACGGGTGCCCGGACGACCGCGGAAGCGCTTGGTCTTGCCCTTCTGGCGCAGCGTGTTGACCGCCTCGACCTTGACCTTGAACAGCATCTCGACGGCGGCCTTGATCTCCGGCTTGGTCGCGTCCAGCGAGACCACGAAGGCCACCTGATTATGCTCGGAAACGCGGGTCGCCTTCTCGGTAATCAGCGGCCGCCGGATCACCTCGTAGGCGCGCTCCAGGCCGACCGTGACCGGCCGCTTGGGATAGGGCTTGCTCATGCCAAACGCTCCGTCAGACGGTCGACGGCGGCGCGGGTCAGCACCAGCGTCTCGTGCCGCAGGATGTCGTAGACGTTGGCGCCGATCGATGGCAGCACGTCGACTTCGGCGAGATTGCGGGCGGCACGGGCGAAGTTTTCCTGTGGGCGCTCGCCATCGATGATCAGCGGCTTGCGCCAGCCGAGCTGGCCCAACTTGGCCGCCAGCACCTTGGTCTTGCCCTCGTCCAGTTCAGCGGCGTCGAGCACCACCAGGGCGCCTTCGGCACGCTTGGCTGACAGCGCCGAACGCAGCGCCAGCCGCCGGACCTTCACCGGCAGTTCGGTGGCATGGTCACGTGGCTGCGGACCGAAGACGATGCCACCGCCGCGCATGTGTGGTCCCTTGGACGAGCCCTGGCGGGCACGGCCCGTCCCCTTCTGCTTATATGGCTTCTTGCCGGTGCGCGCGACCTCGCCACGGGTCTTGGTAGCGTGGGTACCGGCGCGGCGCTTGGCCAGCTGCCAGTTGACGCAGCGGGCAAGTATGTCGGGCCGAAGCTCGGCGCCGAAGACACTGTCGGCCAGATCGACGGTGCCGACCGTCTCGCTCGCCAGATTGACCACATCCCATTGCATCAAAGTCACTCCCCGGCCGGCGCTTCGCCGCCGGTCTCTGCCGTCGGCGCAGCCGGGCTTGCAGTTCCGCCAGCGGGCGGCGCCAGGATGGCCGCGGGCGTCGGCAGGTTCTCCGGCGCCTTCCGCTTCACCGCATCGCGCACCAGCAACCAGGAGCCCTTGCTGCCCGGTACTGCCCCCTTCAGCAGGATGACGCCGCGCCCGGCATCGGTCTGCACCACCTCGAGATTGAGCACCGTCACCTGCCGGTCGCCCATGTGGCCCGCCATCTTCTTGCCGGGAAAGGTGCGACCGGGATCCTGGCGATTGCCGGTCGAGCCGTGGCTGCGGTGGCTGATGGAGACGCCATGCGTCGCCCGCAGGCCGCCGAAGTTGTGCCGCTTCATCCCACCCGCGAAACCCTTGCCGATGGAAACGCCGGTGACGTCCACCCGCTGACCCTCGACGAAGTGTTCGGCAGACAACGTCGAGCCGACCTCGACGAGGCTGTCGGCATCGACGCGGAACTCAGCCAGTTTCTTCTTCGGCTCGACGCCCGCCTTGGCGAAGTGGCCGCGCACCGGCTTGGTGACGTTCTTCACCTTCGCCTTGCCGAGCCCGAGCTGAAGCGCCGTATAGCCATCCTTTTCCGCGGTACGCTGGGCCACCACTTGGCAGCCGTCGACCAGCAGCACCGACACCGGCACGTGCGTGCCGTCGGCGCGGAACAGGCGCGACATCCCCAGCTTCTGCGCGATCAGACCGGTGCGCATCCTTAAATCCTCAGAGCTTGATCTCGACGTCGACGCCGGCAGCGAGGTCGAGCTTCATCAGCGCGTCCACCGTCTGCGGCGTCGGATCGACGATGTCGAGCACCCGCTTGTGCGTCCGGATTTCGAACTGCTCGCGCGACTTCTTGTCGATGTGCGGCGAGCGCAGCACGGTAAAGCGCTCGATGCGGGTCGGCAGCGGAATCGGCCCGCGCACCCGCGCACCGGTGCGTCGCGCGGTATTGACGATCTCGCGCGCTGACTGGTCCAGCACACGATGATCGAAGGCGCGCAGCCCGATGCGGATGTTTTGGTTGTCCATGTCCCTCTCGTACGTCTCTGGCGCCGGCCGCGCTGCCGGTGTGCGTCTACTCGATGATCTTGGCGACGACGCCGGCGCCGACGGTGCGGCCGCCCTCGCGGATGGCGAAGCGCAGGCCCTCGTCCATGGCGATCGGCTGGATCAGCTGCACCTCCATCGAGATGTTGTCGCCCGGCATCACCAT
>JAEULG010000221.1 GCA_016793875.1 Rhodospirillales bacterium
TGCGTCACGGTGTCGTCGCCGCCGGTGCCGGCGTTGGCCAGCCAGCGGTTCTTCTGCGCCGACTGACCCTGCCGCTGGTCGGGATCGAGCCGGTCCACCCCGTCGCTCATGCCCGGCCGATGCTCGACGCCCGGCCGCGCCAGCGCGGCAGCGCCACCGACCTCGTCGGTCGGCGCAAACGCCGTCGGGTCGGCCGCCGTTGCGAACATCGACAGCATCGGCTTCGGCGGCTTGGCGTCGGCCGCCTTCTGCGCCAGCGGCAACGGCGCCTGCACCGGCACCGGTTTCGCCGGCAGCGGCGCCGCAACGGGTGGCGGCGGTAGCAGCTCCGGCAGTCGGTAGCCGACATCGAAGCTGCGCGCCGGCAGTTCGGTCTGAGTGTGCGTGAAGTCCGATCGCTCGGCGCGCGGCGCCGGCTTCTCGTTCTTTCCGGCGATCGAATACCAAGCGAAGGCGGCGGTGCACATGCCGGCGACGCCGGCGGCGATGCCGATCGAGCGCCAGTTGCGGCCGACCGGGCGCGGCGGAGCGAGTGGCGCCGTCATCCGCTGGTCCCTCCGCGGGTGATGCGCACGACGGTCTCGCCCTGGCGCAGCTCGGCGACGGAGAAGGTGCGATCGATCTCGTAGAAGCGTCCTCGCGGCCGGAACGGCGCCGGCGACACCAGGCCGCCCTCTTCGACGACGAACAGCGCCGGCGCGCTCACCTGGCCGATGTTGGCGGGAAACTCCACGTACGAGCGGGTGCCTAGGTCGAAGGCGGCGACCGGCGTCCACCGCGGTCGCTCGCCGCCGACGACGTCGATCCGGTAGTCGCGGTTGAGCGCCGTCGGATCGAACGCCGCGTCGCGGATCATGAAGCTGTCCGGGATCGCCGGATTGCGCTCCGGATAGGTCCAGCGGACCATGTCCATTGCCCGCTTCTTGTAGCTGGTGACGTCCAGCTGATAAGTCCGGCGGCTGGTCGGGATGAAGACGTTGGTGCTGATCCCCGGCGTGCCGGGCTTGATCAGCAGTGCGATGACGGGTCCCTTCTCACTGCCGGCGACGGTCTTCTCCACCAGCCATCGCGCCGGATCGGGATCGCCGATCGCCGCCTTGCCCGGCATCTGCTCGCCCGGCTCCAGCAGCAGCGTCGTCAGGTAGCCGGGCGAGACCGCGACCGGGAAGATCTTGCCCTCGACGTAGGGGAACACCGTCACGGCATCGACCGTGCTGGGCCGGACCGTCCGGCCATTGCGTCCGCCGTTCGGCCTGCCCGGCACCAGCACGCGCGCCTCGGAAGGCGGCGGAGCGGGTGACATGGCGACCGGCACCACGGCGGGCGCCGTCAGCTCCGGCGGCATGGACAAGCTGGTCGGCTGCTCGACGGCGGCGCAGCCGACCGCGGCTAGCACCAGGGGGGTGAACAGCAGGCGGGTGCCGCGCATCAGTTTCGCTCCGGACGCTCTTCGGCGGCGAAGAGCATGTTGACGACGAAGAGCCCGCGCTTGTTGGCGAAGATGTCCCGGGCGTTGCGCGGCTCCCGGTATTCGAGGGTGAAGTCGCCGTTCATCCGGCGCCATGGGCGGGCGACGCCGTCTTTCCAGTCCTGCTCGTTCCAGATGACGTTGAAGATTGCCGGATTGGCGGTCTGCTTGATGGTGACGATGCGGACCAGGCGCTCGGTCGCCGTGTCCTTGGCCTGGTGGTACCAATCCCCCCAGCGCTGTTTCGCCGGCCCGTCGATCATCGACTTCAGGCATTGATAGCGCTCGGCGTTGACGTTCTCGTCGCTCGACAGCGCGAACGCGCACGTCACGAACTGCTCGACGGTGGCGATCATCATCGTCGTCGTCGGCGTCAGCTGCCCGGCGACATGCACCTCGGCGGCATCGCCGAAGCGGTCAACCGGCACGAAGAACCGCTCGACGCCCGACTTCTGCGCCTGCTGATACCACCCGGCACCGAGTGCCGCCGCGGCGATCACCGCGACGATGCTGACGGCCTGCCAGGTCCGCGCCAGGCGCATTGCGTAGCCGTCGCGGCGATCGACGATGGCCGCAGCGGCGGCAAACGCCGTGTCCCGCTCCAGCGGCGGATAGACCTTGGTGTCTTCCTCCCACACGGGAGGCGCACCGCCCCCCGCCCGCTTCGCCCGGTGCAGCGCCGACTTGGCGAGGTCGGCGCCGGTGCGCAGCAGTTCCGGGCCGCTCACGGGTTCGCCCTCCGGCGCACAGCGCCGAGCGCCCGGCCAGCCGAGCCGGCGGCATTCGGCAGCCGTGCGGCGGCTGCCTGCATCGCCTGCCAGCCTTTCGAGGCAGCTGCGGTTGCCGGTCCGTCGAGGTGACCGGCTGCGCTTCGGCCGGCCGTCACTGCCATGCCGGCGGGTGCACCGAACAGCGCGCCGGCCTGCAGCATCGCGCCCGAAGTCAGGGAGTAAGCTAGCTTTGATGAGCCCAATACCATGCCAAGCAGAACAAGCGAACCGAGCATGACCGGCATCACTGAGTCGATACCAGGTTGCGTACCCACAGTAAGTTTGGTGAATACAAGGCTGTTGAATGCGATAACAACCGACAGGACCATAAGTTGCACAGCGAAGTGAATGATTGCCCTTACAGGCATAAAGCCGAACGAGGCCGTCGGCGGAAAGACAGCAAGCGGCAGTAACAAAACACCCGCTAGAAGTGCCAGTTTGAATAGCATTGCTGTTGCCAGCACGAGGAAACCGGCGATCGCGAACGCCACGAAGACGACCCATGCTGCCACGTGCGTCGGCAGCCAGGTGCCGATCGCACCAAGACAACCAAAAGCGGAGGCCTCGCACGCAAGACCTGCCAGCTCGAAAAGATCGGCTGCCTTGGCATAACCGATGGTGAAAATCGCATCGGGCGATCGAAGAAACGCGTCTGCATTCATCCCGCTTCCGCCAGCTATGAGCCCATAACGGACCGCACTCTCCATGATCCCCTCGCCGATCGGCATGACACCTTCGATGACAAAGATGTAGAAGCCGCCTGTCACGGCGAGCATGAACCCGGCGCTGATGATGTTGCTGCGGCGGAGTATCAACCCCGCACAGACGAGCATCAGGGCCAAGGCCATCATGCTGATCGCGAGGAAACGGGCGATCGGCATCAGACGGTCGAACCCATGCGAGATGACGACGCCGAATGCGTCACCATACTGTGCGAAGGTGTCCATCGGGTCACTCCTTCGCGCCCTGGCCGCCCCATTGCTGCGGGGACTGCTGCATCCGATCAGTACCGGCCGAGATGCGCTCACGCATCGCATCTACGTCCCTCTTCTGCATTTCTATTGCTTTGGAATTATCAGGTGCCGGTGTGTACACAGTAATCGCTACCGTGACCGCGATCGCTCCAACGGCCAACGTTCCCAAAACATACGCCAATATCTTCATGGCTTGTTCTCCCTGATCGTTAGTCGTTACCTTCCCCAGGTTAGGGGGCTCTGACGCATTGCACTTGGCCCGGCGCCGGCTCTTGCGCGCATGGCCTCGACATCGTTGCGCTGCATTTCGAGGGCGCCCTGCTGCCGTTCCTCGTCCGCAAGGATCTTCGCCTCGATGGTCGTCGCCATCGTGCCGAGCGTGTGATTAAGCGCTTGCAGCTGCGCCGCCTGGGCGGCGAGGATGTGCGCCGCCGCCTGGGTTGCGGCGACGGCGCTGCGCGCCCGGTCGGCCTGCGCACCGCCGGCCATGGCCTCCTTCATCAGTGCGGCCTGACGGTCGATCAGCTTCGATTGCGCAAGCTGGGCCTGGGCGGTGCCATGCGACAGGAAGCGCTGCATCTGTCGCGCCTTGTTGACGAGCTCCCAGGTGCTCATCTCGCCGTAGCCGCCGGGGGGCGGCATGAAGACGCCGATCTCCCGCTCCCACTGCGCGAGCTTCGTCGTCACCGAGCCGTAGAGGTCGTTGGCATCGTTGTAGAGGTCGGTCGCCGAGTTCACGAGCTGGGTGAACTCGCCGCCGACCGCGTCGCCGAGCACCTCACTCGCGATGTTCTGCAGCGTCACCAGCTCGACCATCTGGTTGATCTGCTGCGCCCAGTTGCCGAGTTCCTTGGCTCCCTGCGCGATCTGAGTAATCAGACTGGCGTTGGCAGCCGCATCGGTCACCGGGATCTGTGCGAGTACCGGACAGGGCGTCAGCGCCAGCAATGAAACCGTCGCCAGGATCTGCAATCGTCTCATCGCCTACTCCGCTGCCTGCAGGGTTGCGATCGGCCCGTCGGCGCCGCTGCAGGCGCGCCAGCCGGCAATCTCCTCGGCGCTGAATTCGCAGTGCGCCAGCCAGCGCCAGGGGTATTCTTCGCGCGGTCCGGCAGCGAGCAGGCGGTCCATGGCCGCCCGGTCCTCCGGGCGGTTGCGGCCGATGAAGGCGAGCTCGACCGGGCTGAGCCCGAGTTCGATGCGCCGCCAGCCGCCGGGAACGGTGACGACGTACTCGGCCTTCGGCCGCAGCTCGGAGATGATTGCGACCTGCTCGGGCGTCAGTCCGAAGCTGGCGTAAGTGGCCGCCGTGGCGCGCTCCAGAGCGCGCGAGTTGGCGGTGAAGATGCGGGTCGGGCAGCTTTCCGACAGCACCTCGCGGATGCTGCTCGATGCAATGTCGACCAGCGACTGCGTGGCGATGATGACGGCGACGTTGGCCTTGCGGGCGGTTTTCAGCCACTCGCGCAGCTTCGCGGCGAGCAGCGGATGATCCAGCACCGCCCACGCCTCGTCGATGACCAGCAGCGTCGGCCGGCCGTCAAAGCCGCGTTCGATCGCCCGGAACACGGTGGCCAGCACCGGCCCGGCCGCCGTCGGCCGCTCCAGCAGCGCCGCAGTCTCGTAGCAGACGACGTTGGCGCCGGCTCCCAGCCGGTGCTGGTCGTTGTCGAGCAGACTGCCGCAGGCGCCGCCGATGCAGAACGGCCCGAGCGCCGCCTTTACGGCGTCGTCCTGGATGAGCGCGCGGAGCATCGTCAGCGTCCGCTGCTTCTGCGGCCGCGTCGCCAGCGTCTGCAGCGCAGACGTGATCTCTTCCTTCTGCCGCGGACTGGCGCTGACGCCTTCCTGCACCAGGCAGCCGAGAACGAACTCGAACGACCACGCCAGCTCGGCTGCCTCGTCGATGAACGCCAGCGGCTGCAGGCTCACCGCGGCGTCGTCGCCGGCGAGCTCGTGGAAGGTGCCGCCCAGTGCCAGCGTGATTCCCTTGGCCGACGCCCCCCGATCGATGACGATCACCCGCGAGCCGGGATACTTTTGGTGCCCTGCGATCATCGCGCCCAGCAGCACGCTCTTGCCGGCGCCGGTCTGCCCGATCACCGCCGCCATTCCGACGTCGGAGCCCGGCTGGTGCAAACAGAACCGGAATTCCGTGCCCCCGTCGGACAGGCAGCGCAGCAGCGCCGCGCCGTCGCGGTGCTCGTCGCGGTCGGGTCCGGTCCACACCGCCGTGGCCGGCAGCACCTCGCTGAAGGTCAGTGAGCAAGCCAGGAAGCGACCGAGGTCGCCCTGCGGGTGACCGGGCAAGCTGCCGATCCACGCCGACATGGCATCGTGCCGCGCGACCTGGCTGATGAACCCGGCCGCACCCAGCACCTGCTGCACGGCCTTGCAGCGCTCCTCGAGCACGTCGAGGTTCGGATCGCTGAGCGTGATGGTGTGCGACCACAGCCCGAAGCTGAAGTCGCCGGTGGCGAGCGCCAGCAGCGCGCCGTCGGCCTCCTCCATGCGCCGTGCCGCATCGATGTTGTCGCGGCTGCCGTCGTCGCCGACGAACCGCGCCAGGATCTTCGTCGCAATCGTCTTGCGCCGGTCAGCCCACATCCGCTTGCGCAAGGCGAGCTCGCGTTCGGCGTGCTCACGGGAGTAGGGCAGCCACCGGGCAACGTTTCGGTACGGGAATTCGAGGTAGTTCAGCGCATCGAAGATGCCCGGAACCGTCGAGTCCGGCTGACCCTTGATCCGGATGGTCCGGATGTGATGGTCGCCCAGCATCGGCGCGTAGCCGCTGACGTAGTCGTCGCTCGCCAGGTACTCGGCGAGAAAGCACGGCAGCGGCGGCATCCTGACCCAGTGGCGGCGGGTCGAGATGGTGCTGTGCAGGTAGCTCACCAGCTCGTCGCCAGCGAGCGCCGTGATCTCCGGCATGACGCTGGCGAGGTGCTGCTCGAATGCGTCCACGCCGCGGCGGAAGGTGTCGAACTCGGCGCGGTAGCGCTGATCCGCCGTCCGCCGCTCGGCGAGGTTCTCTTCGAAGTGCGCGGCGAGCTTGCCGACGCCGTCGGTCGCCGGCGCGTACAGCAGGGTGACGAACCAGTCGCTGGTGAACTGCGTGCCCGGCCGGGTGAACAGCGCGCGGCGCTGCTTGTCAATCAGCCGGCTGACCGGGTCCGGCCAGGCGGCCGAAGGATAGTCGCGGGTTTCGTTGCGCTGACACTCGAACCATAGGGCCCAGCCCCGGCCGAAGCGCCGGATGGCGGCATTCAGCTGCTGCCGTGCGGAGACAAGCTGCTCGGGAGAGGAGCTCGCCAGGTCGCGCGGCCGGTAGCGCAGCACCGTCATGAACTCGGCCTGCTTGGTGGCGATCAGGTCGGGAGCGAGCATCGCGCCCCAGGCGAGCGCGTCGGACAGGCAACGCATCTGCGGTGAGTGGACGAGGATCTGCATCGGTCACTTCCCGAGCCAGGTGGTGGTCGGCCACCGGTGCGTCGTCAGGTGTTCGCCCCAGTACGGGTCGCTGTCGTAGAGGCGGCGAAACACGAAGAAGACGGCGGGGATCAGGATCACCGCCGCGATGACGGCCGGGATCAGCCCGGCGAAGACGAGCAGCAACACGGCCGTGCCGGCACCGAGAAACACCGCAAGCGCTGCCTGCTCCGGCGGCAGGCCCAGCAGCGTCACCGGCTCGGAAATCCCCCGGAACGTCGGAATGGACCAGTCTCGCGGCAGGTCGGACATGTCTCCCCTCCTCCGGCCGGCTGTGCCCCGCCTGGTGGCAGCGGTACAGCCGGCAGCCCTTTGCTTCAGCCGAACAGGCTGGTGACGAGGGAAGCGAGCACGCCCAGGGCGTCGGTCGCGGCCGGGTGAAGGGTGGCGAGGTCGGACAGGCCGGCGCCGGCGCCACCGCCGATCACCGCATTGACGACATCGGGCGCTCCTGCCCAGGCGCCCCCGCCGACCGCGGTAACCCCGGCGCCGGCCATCATCGCCCCGGAGCGCATGATCGCACCGGCGCAGGTACCGATGACGCCGGCAGTGCAGGCCGCCACGCCCAGCCCCTGGGCGATATCGACGGCGTTGGTCGCCGCCTCGTCGATCGGCGTGCCGCCGCCGGCGGCGAGCGCGTCGGGCGCAAACAGAACGACCGCGCCGAGCACTGCCAGAGCGCCGGTGCGAAGAGCCGTGGTGAGGAAAGGCGTACCCGGGGAAGCGGGCGAGCGGGAACGCTGAGCGAGAGTGGACATCTCATCACCCTATCTTGTTGCAACTAATGATCACCATCGTGAGCGCGCACACCCGCAGAGGAAGAGAAAGGGGCGGTGCGAGATCGCGACGGCCGACCTTTGCAGAACGTTCAGGGAATGTCGAGAAAAAAGTGTAGACGAAAACTTCTACATTAGTCGGAGCATGCCCGTTCGCTCCTCGATGCGCAGACGGCGGAGCTCCAGCGCCCTGACCCCGCGGGTGTCAGGCGTTCAAGGTTCGGACCCGGTTGTTTTTGCTGATGGCGGCGTTCGCGGGACCGTATGCCGGCCTCTGCCCCGCCTTTGGGGAAATCGTCTTTGGCAAATTTGACGAGAATCGGGTCGAGCGCTCGACCACATGCAAGCCGGTGTCTTGCGCTTCATCGGCCCGCGACTTAAACCGGCGTTCTTCTCAATATGTTGCGGCTCTCAGATGGCGTACAAACGGGGCGACGGCGCCGTATCGGTGAGCGCACCGCGGGGCTTCGCTGAGGCGTTCAAGCGCTTGGCGCTCGAACGCACGGGAACAGCGGTCGCCGGCAGCCGGTGTCGTAGGATCTGGGCGCAGGACCTACACGAAGAAGCTGTACGCCATCTGCTCGCCCGCCTCGCCCGCGGCGACACAGTAGCGTTTGTCAGCACCCCATTCCGCAAACGCACACGAAAAGCAATGTGGCTCGATCGCACTCTCTACAATGAGGTCAAGGAAGCGGCCGATAACAATGAGGTATCTATTTCCACTGTCGTCCTGACCGCGTGTCTTGACTTCCTTGCCGCCCATGGGATCGTTCTGGATCGGGATAACTCTACCGCCCCATAGTATTTATTCGCTGCCGACGCGGCTGGCGCCAGCGTTCGCTTCGCTCACACGTCATGTTCACGAGGGGGCTCATTGCCGCCCCCTCGCACTCCCCCGCTAGGATATTTGCAGCACGATGATGCTGAGGATAGAATCCAACCACGGTACAGCCGGGGACGGCGATGACCGTGCACGGTGATGTTCACCAGACAAGGCCTTGCGGGTCCGCCCGCAAGGCCTTGTCGCCGATTCGGGGCTGGGTGCTGTTACTCGCCCAGCCGGCTGTGATCAGTCCGCCCCCACTTACCGCCTTCATACCTTCTTAGGTGACAAGCTAGAAAGTTTCCGAGTCTCCGAGGTTAATAGTGCAAAAAGAACGATGGCTCAGCCGCGGCGTGCCCGGCCGCTCGGAACGTTCGCGGTGACCGGTTCGAGGGGTTCGAGTCCGCGTGATTCCAGGAGGCGGTTCCAGGCCTCGTGTCCGAGCTTCTGGACGCTGAGTCCGGTATCGAGGCTGAGTTGGCGCAGCCGCTTGCGGTCGCGCGGGGTGACGAGGATGTTGACGGGAACAATCGCCGGACCCCCCTGCTCTACCCCGGCATTCGCTGGCCGCTCCGCAGTCTGCGGGACCGCATCGGAAGCCGCTTGCGGATCATCGTCGATCGACGCCATGACGTCGGCGAGAGCACGGCCTCGCTTACTGGTCATGCTTCATCTCCTGGATCCAGGTCCAAACCTGGCGGAGCTCGTCCAGTGCCTCGCGGGCGGCTGCGCCCCGCATCTCGCCGACGCCGCGTCCTTCTAGCGAGGCATCGAGGTAGACCGTACGGTCGGCGACGTGGATCGGGCACACAGGCACGGGATAGCGCGAGAGTGCCGCGCGAGCACTCGTAGCACGGCCGGCAGTCTTCGCCGCGTTGACGATCAGCACCGCGCGCTTTTCCAGACGCCGCAGGATTTTCAGGGTTTCGCCGACGGCCTCCAGGTCGTCGGGAGACGGCCGGACGGGCACGATGACGAGGTCGGCGACGCGTGCCGCCTCGGCCTCGGGCTCCTCGACCGCCGGGCGCGTGTCGATAAAGAGTGTTCCGGCGGACTTCCGCCGAAGCGCAGCGGCGGCTGCGGTCAGCGACGTCCCGTCCACATCGACCAGATCCGGCCGCTCCGGCACGGGGGCGAGGTCTTGTCGACGCGCCCACCATTTGGTCGTCGTCCGCTGTGGATCGCGGTCGATCAGCAGACTTGGTTCCGCCTCGCCGGCGAGCACGGCGAACTGGCGAGCCAGGGTGCTCTTGCCGGTGCCGCCCTTCTGGCTGATCAGCGCATAGATATGCACCTGCTTTCCTCCGAACCATCAGAGTTGAGAGACTATGAAGGTCTTGGGATATGAATGCAATCAGGTATGAGACTGTTTACCATATCACCTTCATAGGTATGGATGTCAGAAGGGAAGATCTCGTCGCCGACGACGCGGGCGATCAGGAGTCCGCGCCGGCGTCGATAGGTGATGCGCAACGCCAGCCTGCGGCCGGTCCAGACCAGCCAGACCTGGCGCTT
Source organism: Rhodospirillales bacterium (assembly GCA_016793875.1). Taxonomy (GTDB): domain Bacteria; phylum Pseudomonadota; class Alphaproteobacteria; order Rhodospirillales; family Defluviicoccaceae; genus Defluviicoccus. The sequence continues at coordinate 9,816 of JAEULG010000221.1, forward strand.
GCGTCGCTTCGACACCGCGATGGCGCGTCGCAGGATGGGAGCGATCTCGTGCAGGGGCGGAGGGCAGTGATCCATGGCCGTGCTCCTTGGAGCGGGGTGCAGCACACCGGCGAATGAACGGGCAGGGGAGGGGAGGGGAGGCGGTCTATGCGGCCGCCTGGTGCGCCTCGTCGATCTTGGGCTGAAGGCTGTGCAGGTAGTCGGCGGCCCGCTGCGCGTGGGCGGCGGCGCTGAAGATGAACCGCTTGTCGTCCTTCAGCACCTTGAGCCAGTGGCCGATGTAGGCGGCATGATCCTCTCGGACGTCCGGGGTGATGCCGAGGTCGGCCGAGAGGAAAGCGGCACCGAGCTCGGCGACAAGTTCCTCGCGGGCGTAGCCTTCGTCGCCCCGCGCTTTCCGGCCGAAGTCGCGGTCGAGGCGCTTCGGGTGCCGCGTCCAGTGCGTCAATTCATGCGTGAGGGTGGCATAGTAGCCTTCCGCGTCCGCGAAGCTCTCGAAGGGCGGCATCTGCACGCAGTCATTGTGGATGGCGTAATAGGCCATGGTCCCGCCGTGGCGAATGTCGGCGCCGGTCGCCCTGCAGAACCGCTCGGCGCTGTCGATCCGGGCGATCGGGTCGAGGGGCTGGGTGTTCGCTGAAGCGTGGTAGTGAGGCGGCAGGCCTTCGACCTGTTCGACGTTGAACACCGTGTACCCTCGCATGAACGGGATCTGCCGCTCGACGTCCTCGCCTTGGTGGTTCTGCTCGGTGCGGGTGATCTTGTCGGCATAGACCACGAGCGAGCCTTTCTCGCCCTTGCGGACGCAGGCGCCGAGTTGGTTCGCCTGCCGGAACGTCATCCATATCGGGGCGGCAAAGCCGCGCTCCAGGGCTTCACCCCAAAGCAGCAGGACGTTGATTCCCTTGTAGGGTGTGCCGTTGTGGCGCAAGGGGCGGGTGATCCGTCCGGCGGCGTGCTCGGCGTTCCACGGCTTCACCCACGGACGAACCCCCTTCGCCAGGTCGGCAAGGATCCGGTCGGTGACGCGACTGTAGATGTCCTTCTTGGCCTCGGTGTTCATGACCTGATCTCCTTGGGGTTGGGTTTGCAGCAGCTGCTGCAACCCTGCCCGTCGGCGAGACCAGGGGTAGCAAGGGCAAGCGGGCCGGCGGGGAGGGGGATCGCCCACCCGGAGGGCGCGGTCGCGTGCGGCCGCGGGCTGCAGCGCAGCGAAGCCTGGGGAGACCCCGCCGGCGCGCTTGCCTGCGCGAGGGGCAGAGCCCCTTAGGATCTTCTCTCGAAAAAATCCGGGCGCGCAGCGCGTCCGCTCTGGCCGGCGCGTTCGCCGGTCAGCCGCGAAAGGGATTGTCACCCGCGAGGGCGGAGACGCCGCCGGGCGGCTCCGGGAGCGGAGCGAGTAGAGCCCGGTCCGGTGCCAGCACCGGATTCGGCATCGAGCCGCCGTGCCTTAACACTCTGGACATTATCGTGTGCATCTTGGGGCGTTAAAGGCTGGCGCTGGTAATGTCTGCGCCTATCATCATCGCCTTCCCACGTCTCAAGACGCGGGTAGCCCAAGAGAAAATTGACGACGTCCAGGCGCAGCCTGTGGTCGGCAGCTATGAGGCCCCTTGGGAGTTGCGGAATGAGTACTAGCCGCACAATCTCAATAGCGCCCGAAATTGCGTATTTTATCTTGGAATCGCTTTGATTGGCATCGTTAGCATTGCGCTATCGAAACCCGCGTCATCACTTCCGCGCATAATCGTCGGTACATCCTGATCGTTCGATCTGGATGGTTGCGTGGCTCAGGCCGAATCGCTCGGCGAGGACATCCTGGAGGCGGTGCAAGACTTTATCGTGGTCGGCGTCCTGGGCGATGTTGGCGTGCAGCGTGATCAGCCGCCTTTCGGGAGTCAACGACCAGACATGCACGTGGTGGACGTCGCGCACTCCGTCGACGGATCGTACCAGCTCTGTTCGCAGCAAAGCGATGTCCTGGTCGGGAGGCGTGCCCTCCATCAGGACGTGCCAGGATTTGCTGATCAGTGACCAGGCGCTGCGGACGATCAGCAGGGCCACCAGCACCGAGAGGATCGGATCGATCGGAGTCCAGCCGGTGAGCAGGATCACCACCGCGGCGACGATCGCGCCTGCGGAGCCGAGGAGATCTCCCAGGACGTGCAACGCCGCGCCGCGGACGTTCAAATTCTCCCGGTCGCCCCGGTGCAGGATGACGAAGGCGGCGATGTTGGCTGCTAGGCCCAGCACCGCGATCACCAGCATCGTGCCGCCGAGGATTTCGACCGGCGCGAAAAGGCGCCGGGTCGCCTCGATCGCGATCCACGCGGCGATCCCGATCAGCGTGGCGCCGTTGACGAACGCCGCGAGGACCTGGAAGCGATGCTGGCCGTAGGAATGCAGCGGGGTCGACGGCCGGCGGCTCACCCGGAAGGCGTACCAGGACAAGGCGAGGGCGGCCGTGTCCGTAAGCATGTGGCCAGCATCGGCGAGCAGCGCCAGCGACCCGGAGATGATGCCGCCGGCGACCTCCGCGACCATGAAGCTGCCGGTGATGAGCAGGGCCCAGAAGACGCGTTGCTCGCCATCGCCCGTCGTACGCGCGCCTCCGGTGGGGTCGTGCCGATGATCGTGTCCCATGACCGCCTCCGACGCGCCCGCGCTCTACTACCCGGCAGCATTCCGGTGAAATCCCTCGTGGTAGACGACATCGACCACAGCCCCGCTCGGGAGCGCGTCCTCCAACCGGACCGTAAAGCGACCGGTCGCGCTTCTGAACTTCGATCTCGTCTGCCACATGATGCGTGGCCTCTCGTCGGCGATGACCTGACCGTCCGGCGACATGACGACGACGTGGACGTGCTTGCCGTAGCGGGGGAAAAACGGCGCGCGGGTGCCGAAGATCTTGCCTCTGATGACGGTTCCGTCGTCCTCGGCGTCGAGGTAGACATTGACATATTTGACGGGAGACCGTGCGCCATCGTCGATCCTGACATCGACGGCACCGGACTCCGTCAGATCAACCCGGTTCGCTGCGCAGGACGCCAACGCAAGCGAAGCCGCACATGCAAAAAGTACGGGCGCTATTCTCATGTTTCACCTTTACAGTCAGATGCTGGATTCGTTGTATTCAAAGACTTCATAGGACGGCCGCTCTGTGACTCACGTCTTTGTGCTCCGGCTCCGGCTGTGAAGTGCCCTTGGCCTCCTCGTCCTGCTCGACCGCAAACCACTTGTAGATCGACGGGATCACCACGAGGGTGAGGATGGTCGCAGTGATCAGCCCGCCGACGACCACGGTCGCCAGCGGCCGCTGGACCTCACTGCCGGTACCGGTGGCGAACAGCAGCGGGACCAGGCCGATCATCGCCGCGGTGGCGGTCATCAGCACCGGTCGGAATCGTAGGCAACCACCCTCGATCGAGGCCTCATCAATCGAGCGGCCTTCCCGAACAAGTTGATCGAGGTACGTGACGAGCACCATGCCGTTGCCGACGGCGATCCCGAACAGCGCAATGAAGCCGACGGACGCCGGAACGGAGAGATTCTGTCCGGTGATCCACAGGCCCACGATGCCGCCCACGAGTGCCAGCGGGATGTTCAGCATGATCAGGCCGGCGCTTTTCAAGGAGCCGAAGTTCATGAAGAGCAGGAAGAAGATCAGCCCCAGGGTGAGTGGGATGACGACGGCGAAGCGTGCGTTCGCCTCTTCCTGCAGCTCGAACTGACCGCCCCACTCGACGAAGTATCCCGGTGGAAGCTGCAGTTTCTCCGCAACGACCTGCTTGCCCTCGGTGACGAACGAGCCGATGTCGCGGCCGCGCACGTTCGCCTGAACGGTGGCGAACCGCTGGTTGTTCTCGCGCGTCACCTGGCGGGGGCCGATGACCTCCTCGATGACTGCGAGTTGCGAAAGCGGAACGATCTCGCCGCGCGGCGTGCGCACGATGATCTGGCTGATCGCTTCCAGGGTCGCTCGCGACTTCTCGACGTAGCGCACGACGATGTCGAAGCGGCGCACTTCTTCGAACACCTGTCCCGCCTGACGCCCGCCGACCGCGGTGCTGAGGACCGCCTGCACGTCATCGACATTCAGTCCGTAGCGGGCAATGGCGTTTCGGTCGATGACGATGCGAAGCTGAGGCGCGCCGGTCAGCTGGTCGCGCTGCACGTCGCTGGCGCCGCCGATGCCGCGTACGAGCGCTTCCAATTCAGCCGACTTCGCCTGCAGGACATCCGAGTCGGGTCCGAACAGCTTGACGGCAAGCTGCGCGCGCGTGCCCGTCAGCAGCTCGTCGACGGCGGCGGCGATCGGCTGGGTGAAGTTGAACTGCGCCCCGGGGAAATCCTCGAACGCTTCTGCCATCCGGGCATAAAGCGCATCCGGGTTATCGGCCGTCGTCCATTCCTCCTGCGGCTTGAGGGCGACGAACGCCTCGGCGCTGTTGATCGGGTCGGCGTGGGCGCCGACCTCGCCGCGTCCCACCCGCGTAACCACGCGAGTGACCTCGGGGAATGAGGTCATCAGCCGCTTCTCGAAACGGATGACGGTATCGCGCGCCTCTTCCAGGGAGATGGAGGGCGCCATGGTGACTCTGACCAGCAGGTCTCCTTCGTTGAGTCGAGGGACGAACTCCGAACCGATCCGCGGCAGCACCAGCCCGCCCACCACCAGCATCGCGACCGCCAGGGCGATGGCCGCGCGGCGGTGGCCAACGAAGTAGGTGACGAGCGGCCGATAGGCCCGCAGCAGGCGTCTGACGACCCACGGTTCGTGGTGGGTTGGCATCTTCTCTGCCGCTCGGAGCTTGGGCCGCCGCATGAACAGTTCGGCGAAGACGGGTGTGGCGATGGCGGCAAAAACAAGCGATCCGAGCATGGCCAGCGCCAGCGTGTAGGCGAGTGGCCGGAAGGTCGTGCCTTCAACGCCCTGCAGCGTGAACAGGGGAATGAAGACGACGATGATGATGATCAGCGCAAACGCGATTGGTCGCAGCACTTCCGCCGCGGCACGGGCGACGATCTCGCGCTTGCTTTCCGCCCGGTGACCCGACTTCAGCAGCCGGTCGATGTTCTCGACGATGACGATCGAGCCATCGACCAGCAGGCCGATGGCAATCGCCAGGCCGCCCATCGACATCAGGTTGGCCGAGATCCCCAGCACGTTCATCGCGAGAAAGGTGAAGGCGATGCAGAACGGGATCGACAGGGCGACGACGAGGGAAGGCCTGACCGCACCGAGGAAGACGAGGAGGACGAGCGAGACCAGCACGATCCCCTCGATCAGGGCGCTGGTCACCGTCTCGATGCATTTCGCCACCAGAACCGATTGATCATAGTAGGGAACGACGACGAGGCCTTCCGGTAGCTGGGCGTTGATCTCGGCCAGGCGCTGTTTCACGTCCGCAATGACTGTCGACGTGTTGGTGTCGATCAGCTTCAGCACCAGCCCGGCGACCGCCTCGCCGCGGCCATCCAGCACCGCCAGGCCCTGCCGAGGCGCACCGCCGACCCGAACCTCCGCGACGTCGCGGACGTAGATCGGCGTGCCGTCCTCGACCTTGACGACGATGCTTTCGATGTCGGCGATGCTGCCGGCGAGGCCGACGGATCGGACCACCAGCAGTTCGGCGTTCCTGACGATCGACTGGGCGCCGGCATTCGCGTTGTTGGCGCTGATGGCGTCGGCGACCTCGTTGATGGTGATGCCGTAGCGCAGAAGCGCGTCGGGCTGAACCATGACCTGATACTGCTTTTCCTCTCCGCCGAGCGAGAGGACCTCCGTCACGCCGGGGACCGTCTGCAGGTTGTACTTGATGATCCAGTCCTGGGCCTCGCGAACCTCCCTCAGATCTCGCGTGCCGGTCTCGTCGGCAACGAAGAAGAACAGGATCTGTCCGAGGCCGGTGGTGATCGGGCCCATTTCCGGTTCGCCGAACCCCTCCGGGATCTCCTCGCGCGCGAGCTGCAGCCGCTCGCCCACGAGCTGCCGGGCGAAGTAGATGTCGGTGCCGTCCTCGAAGTAGATGTTGACGACGGAGAGGCCGAAGTTGGAGGTGGAACGGATCTGCTTCAGGTTGGGCAGACCGTTCATCGCCACTTCGACCGGGAAGGTGACGTAGCGTTCCACCTCTTCGGGAGCGAGCCCCTCGGTTTCGGTGAAGACCTGGACCAGCGCCGGCGTCACGTCGGGGAAGGCGTCGACCGGCAGGCTTCGGAAGGTGGCCAGTCCGGCGCCGATCAGTCCGATGACGAACGCGACGACGAGCAGCCGGTTGGCGAGCGTCAGATAGATGAAGTGCTTCATCAGTGTGCGTGCCCGTCGCCGAAGGTTGCTTTCGCCATTTGCGCCTTGAGCGTGAATGCACCGGTCTGGGCGTAGCGTTCGCCCTTCTGCAGGCCATCCACGATCTCGATGAAGTCGCCGTTGCTGCTGCCGGTCCTCACCGGGCGCGGCACGAAGCCGTCGTCGGTGGCGACGAACACCACCGTCTCGCCTTCGTGCGTCTGCAGCGCCGTCTTCGGCACGCGGACACGTGCCGTCTTGCTGTCGACCGCGATACGGGCGGTGACGAACGAACCGGGCCGCAGGCGCCTCGAGGCGTTGTCGAGCACGGCCAGTGCGCGCGCCGTCCGGGTCTCCTCGCCGACGTTGGGTGCTACGAACCGGATTTGTCCGATTGCGGCCTCACCCTCCGGCAACGCCACCGACACCTTCTGGCCGATGCCGACCCGCCCCAAGTCCTTCGGATAGATGCTGATGTTCAGCCAGACGGAGCTCAGGTCGGCGATCACGAAGGCGGCGGTTTCTTCGCCGATGCGCTCGCCGAGGGTGGCGTGGCGCTCGACAACGACGCCCTGGAACGGCGCCAGCAATGGAACGATCGTCAGCTCCGACTCGGGCTGGCGCGGCAGTCGGTCGATGTAGGCGTCATCGAAGCCGAGCGCATGCAGCTTCTGCTCGTTCGACCGCTTGTCGATCTCGGCTTCGGCCAGCGCCTGTTTCGCTTCGAGATACTCCTGCTCAGACGTGACCTTGGCGCGCCACAGCCCGCTCTCGCGTTCGAAGTTGGCGCGCGCCAGGGTCAGCCGTTCGACGGCGGACAGGTAGCCAGCCTTGGCTTCGGCTAATTCGCGACTCTGCATCAGGGCCAGCCGTTCGCCCGCCCGCACCGGATCGCCGAGCGACTTGTCGACCCTGATGACGACTCCTGGCACGCGCGGCGTCACGTGGGCGAGCCGGTCGCCGTTGAAAGCGATTTCGGCCGGAAGATCGATGAACACGTCCAGCGCTCCGGGTTCGGCGGTGCCTACGCCGATGCCGAACTCTCGCAACTGTTCGGCAGAGAGCTTGACCGCTTCGGCGTGGCCTTCGGCTTCGTGACCATGACTATCGGTCCCTTCCGCCGGCCCGTGGCTTGTCTTCCCGACGGCCTTCTCATCATGCGGCTTGTCGTCCGCGTGGCCGGCGTGATCGTCATCGTGGTCGGGCGGCTGACCGTTGCTGGCCGAAGCTGGCGTCCGATGAGTGTCACCGGCCCTGGCCGGATCAGCGAAGGAGCCGAGAGCGATCGCGCACCCGATCATCACGAGAGCGGTTAGCGTAGGAAGAATGCGGGACATTTTCGTCTCAGCCTCCGGTATTCGATGACTGTGGCGCCTCGACCGGGCGAGCGATGAGCCGCTCCAGGTCGGCGAGAGCCTTGGTCAGTTCGGATCGTGCTTCAACGCCCTGGACCTGCGCCTCGAACAACGTTCGCTGCGCGTCCAGCAAGTCGATCAGGCTGAACTTGCCTGCCTGGTAGCCGACCGTCGTCGCGCTGAAGACCGACTGCGCGGCCGGGATGATGCGCCCGTCGAGACTGCGCACCGATATTTCCGCCCGCCGGACGGCATCGTAGGCAGCCCGGAAGTCGGCCCGCTGGCGGGCCAGGAACGCGGCTCGTCGCCGCTCCGTCTCGGTTCTGCGGGACGTTGCGGCGGCGATGGCGCCCTGGTTGCGATCGAACACCGGGAGCGGGATAGACAGTCCGGCAACGAATGCGTAGTCGTCGTTTTCGGCGAAGCGGCGTGCGCCGAAGCTGGCGGTCACATCGGGGAAGGTTGTCGCGCGAGCCAAATCGAATTCCGCCTCACGCAGCGCGATCTCGTCCGACCAGCGAGCCGCTTCAGGAGCGCCGGCCAGAAGCGTTTCCAGCGTTTCCGACGGCGGCAGTCCCGCTTCAGGTGAGCTGTCTTCTTCCGCCCAGCCAATAGGTGAGCTCGCATCGCCCCAGAGCGCCGACAGCGCGGCCCGCGCCGTCGACAGTTCCTGCTCGGCCCTGAGCGCCTCCGCGCGAGCCGCCGACCTCACCACCGCGATCCGGGTTCCTTCGACCGGTGAGACCTTGCCGGCCTGGACGCGCGCATCGACAGCGGCTGCCAGGCTGTCGGCCAGGCGCGCCAGCTCGTTGGTCAGGTCCACCTTCCGCTGAGCCGCAACCAGATCGGCGAACGCCTTGCGGGTGGAGGTGATCAGGTCCAGCCGCGTCGTTTCGTAGTCCCAGCCGGACATCCGTCGTTCATAGTCGGCAGCCGTGGCCCGCCGCCGGATCTTGCCGGAGACATCGATCGGCTGCGCCAGGGACACCGTGTACTCGGCGGTTTCGAAATTCTCCTGATCGCCCGTACCGCCGAAGTTCTCCGCCTCGCCGATCAGCTCGGGATTGGGCCACAACGATGCCTGCCGAGCATCGCCTTCCTTGGCGCGGACGGCTTCCGCCGCGGCCGCCAAATCAGGACTGCTTGCGAGAACGCGCTGGATCGCCGTTTCCAACGTGATGACGCCATCGAATCGAGCCGCAGCATCCGCTCCACCGCCCACGACTGGAAGGGTGCGATCATCTGCGGCCGGCTGGCCGATCGGCATGCTCGGCGGCAATCCGAGCGTCCGAGGTGGTGGCAGCGAAGGAGTGCTTCTAATCGGTGAAGCACAGCCAGTGATGACCGGCGCGATCGCGCCCAGCAGAACGAAAAGCAGTCGCGGCATGAAGTCCCATCCTGACACAGTGGACCGAAGCGAGGACGCGATCGCGGCCTGCGCTATCGTGAGTCTGCAAAGTCAGGTGGGTTCAGATCAGGAGACGGGTGCTGCGCAGCAAACCCAAGCGCGGGTCTTCAGTATTGATATAGAAAGAATAATAACTGCCGTCCGAAAGGTCGGCTTCGTCTACGCAATAGGCAAAGAGTGAAGTGAGCGCGTTGTCTTCGCCAGGGGGACCCGTCGGCAAGATAGTCTGAGGCGCTTCGCCTCGCTTACTCGACAGCGTCGGGCTGGGGTCCGCCGGAAGAAGACGATCCGTACAACCTTCGCAACAGGGTGCAACAAACTCGGCGACACCGTCTTCATGAATGGCCGCCGGATGCTGACACGAGCCCGAGGCGGCAACCTCGACGATGCTCCGACCGTCCTGCTCGGTGCAAAGGACGAGCGACAACGCCTTCCCAGGCTGCAGGGCCACGTGCGTGAGCATGAGCAGCAGCCCGATGAACACGCGAAGCGACCTGGGAAATCTCACCAGCATGGCCCCTCTTCTACGTGCAGATGCTGCCGAAGGCAACCGATCCTGATGGCTCTCCCACGGTTGACCCTCTAGTTGGTCCAGAGTGTACGGTCATTCTTGGGACACGAGACGCGGTAGAGGACAGCGGCATGGCTGACGGTTGCGGGGACTCGTGCGGGTCGGAGAACCTCAGCCACGCTGCACCCGCGTATCGACGGGCGCTTTGGATCGTCGTGCTGCTGAACTTGGCGATGGGAGTGGCCGAGATGATCGGCGGCTTCCTCGCCGGTTCGCAGGCGCTGAAAGCCGACGCCCTCGATTTCCTGGGCGACGGCGTCATCACCCTCTTCGGGCTTATCGCGATCGGATGGAATCTCGCTTGGCGAGCGCGGGCGGCGCTGATCCAGGGCCTCTTCCAGGCTGGCTTAGGATTAGGCGTCATCGGCACGACCATCTATCGCGTCTTCGTCGTGCACGCGCCCGAAGCAGAGGTTATGGGGGTCTTCGGCGTGATCGCGCTCGCGATCAACGTCGCCGCTGCCTGGGTGCTGGTGCCGCACAGCAGGGGCGACGCCAACGTGCGGGCGATCTGGCTGTGCAGTCGCAACGACGCTCTCGGCAACGTCGCGGTGCTGATCGCCGCGGCCCTCGTCGCCTGGACAGGCACGCCCTGGCCGGACCTCGCCGTCGCCGCCATCATCGCCGGCCTCTTCCTCCACTCGTCGTGGGAAATCACCCGCCACGCGCGCGCCGACCTGAACCGCGCGGCTGTACCCTCCACCGGCGGGTAGTCGCACCGGCATCTCCTATGGGGAGGCGGCGTTGCGCGCTTGTCGGCCGTGGGCGCCCATCGCGTTCACGGCCTCGCCGAGACTCCTGATGATCCCGCAGGCACCTGCCCGATGCTCCGGGTTTTGGCGCTCGTCGCAGGTCTGGCGGATCTCGATCAACTGTCGCTCAAGAGACTTCAGCGCGCCGATTTGTTCCGCGATGCGGGCGATCTGTCGATCGACGAGGGCGTTCACCACGCGGCAATCGGTGTCGGGCCTGCCGCGGCAACCGAGCAGCGCCTGGATCTCCGCCAGCGGCATCCCCAACGAACGGCACTTGCGGATGAACGCCAGTCGGTCGACGTCGACGGCAGAATAGCGGCGATAGTTGCCGCCGGTGCGCTCCGGCCGCGGCAGCAGCCCTTCACGTTCGTAGAAGCGGATCGTCTCCAACGTGCAGGCCGCCCGCTTTGCCAGCTCGCCGATTTGCATGTCGCTCTTCCGTGCGCCCTCATCGCCCTCATCAGGCCCCCTTGACTCTGAAGTTGGTGCAGGGTGTTGCCTGACAAGGGCACGGTTTCCGGAAACGAGGAGGAGAGCATGGCGGGCGTGCGCGCAGTGATGCTGGCGGGAGTGATCGCCTCTGTCTCCTGCGCGATGCAGGCCGATGCGCAGCAGGCGCCCCGGCCGGATCCGAGCCCCTGGTCGCAATGCTGCGGAATGGGACAGTGGCCGATGGGACCGGACGACATGGGGCCGGGGATGATGGGGCGCGACGGCATGGGCGGGATGGCCGGCAGCATGCCGAGGCACCGTCAGGCGATGATGTCCGGAGTGCCGGCGCCGTACGACAGCCTCGCCAACCCGCTGCCGCGGACGCGCGAGACTCTCGATCGCGGTGCGACCGTCTACGCCGAGAACTGCGCCTCCTGCCATGGCCCGACGGGCCGAGGGGATGGCGAGGCCGGACGCGAGCTTTCGCCGCCGCCCGGCAATCTCGCGTGGCTGTCCCGGATGCCGATGGTGCGTTGGGATCCGTTCATGTACTGGGCGGTCGCCGAGGGTGGAAGTGAGTTCGGCACCGCCATGCCGGCATTCAAGGACACCCTGTCCAAGGACGAGATCTGGGCCGTCATCGCCTACATCCAGGCCCGCCTGCCGCAAGCCGCGCAAATGACGCCATGATGCGCGGCTTCGGAGGGCTGTTCGCCGGTGATTCGCGCTTTGCCGGCACAGCGTGTAGTTTCGGAACCAGCTGGGACTAGTGCGGGCAGCCGTAGTCCCTCAGCGAGCTTTCACACCAAGAGCCCAATCAGTAGCGTCCGCTCACCCTCGCAGAGCGCGCTTCTGCTGCGTCCGGTTTGAAGGCGCCGCCAAGTCCGCTTTTTGGCGATCTGCAGCCTAGGAAAGCCCCGCTTTTTCATCGTTCATCCGATAAACGACCGTTTTTCGGATATGCGAGAAAGGCCCGCTCTCAGCGGCCTTTCTCGTGCCTTCGGATGTCCGATAACTATGTCTTGAAATGTATTCTCCGAAAAGCTAAACCGTACATGGCTTTTCGGAGATTGCATGCTCGTCGGTTACGCCCGCGTCTCAACCCAAGATCAGAACCCGGCCCTTCAGCTTGATGCGCTGAACGGGGCAGGGTGCGGGAAGGTCTTTACCGAGAAGGCCTCGGGCGCGTTGCGCGAGCGGCCCCAGCTCAAGGCGGCGCTCGATTACGTGCGGGCGGGCGACACCCTCGTTGTCTGGAAGCTCGACCGGCTGGCGCGCTCGATCAAGCAGCTCATTGAAACCGTCGAGGAGATGGGTGAGCGGAAAATCGGCCTGCGCTCGCTCACCGAAGCGATCGACACCACCACGGCCGGCGGCAAGCTGGTGTTCCACGTCTTCGCCGCCCTGGCCGAGTTCGAGCGTGGCGTGATCCGGGAGCGGACAAAGGCCGGCCTTGAAGCAGCGCGGGAGCGGGGCAAGCTCGGCGGGCGGCCTCCGGCGCTGAAGGCATCCGACCTGGCGGCAGCCAAGGCGATGCTGCGCGATCCCGAGATCACCGTCGCCGAAGTCGCCAAACGACTCGGCGTCGTGCCATCAACCCTCTACCGGCATCTACCGAAAGCCCGCAGCACCGTCATGGAGGAGGGCGAATGATGATCGCCTATCTGGAGAAGGTCGAGCCGAAGCAGCGCATGCTGCGCTTCTACGCCCTGCACGTCGCGCCGACCCTGTTTGGCGACTGGGCGCTGGTGCGCGAGTGGGGCCGGATCGGCTCGCCCGGCACGATGCGGCTCGACTGGTTCGACAGCGCGAGCGAGGCCGAAGCGGCCGGCCGCAAGCTGGGCCGCGAGAAGGAGCGGCGGGGGTATCGGGCGGTTGTTTGATGACGCAGCAGGTCGCTTGCGCGTTCAGGCGACAGTTTTATGTACTCCTGACGAACTTGGCGGCAAGGCCGGCAAGGCTGGCGCTGCCGTTGATCTGGTCATCTGGGATAAGAACATAAGACCATGGCTTGCCGTCGGTATCGGCGGCATGTTGGCTGGCGGCTTTGCACCATTTAACAGCGGCATGTGCTTTGGAGACGACAACAGGATCGTCGATCTCGTTATTGGCCTTGACCTCACAGATGAACATATGTCGTAAGGTTTCGACGACAAAGTCCGGCTCGTAACCTTCGCCGGATTTGTGCTCGATTTTGAACTGGTCGCGGGCTGGCTTGAGCCATTTTTCGACGCTGGCTTCGCCGTCGATGAGAACGGCGAAGCGTCGCTCGGGATCGGAATGGAACTTCTGAGCGGGATAGCAGCATTTGGTGAAGCCGGCGAACACCTGCCGCTTGGTGTCGGAAAGAGGCGAGACCGCCTGGCGGAAGTTGCGCGCCCGCTGCCCCGGTGTCAGATGCAGCGGCTGCGCCTTGAGCAGCGTAAAGCCGCGAGTGATCCGCACCTCGTAATCGTCGGCGCCGAGCGGCGTCTCGCTGTAGTGCTGCATCATCTGCGCGAAGATGAACTCGGCGAGCTGGCGGCCGTGGCGTAGCAGCACGTTCTCGACATCGGTGTCGGTGTCGAGATAGGACCGCACCCGCTCCACCAGCTGGCCGGCGAGGGTGTAGAGCAAATCGGCGTGGGCGTCGTAATCGATCTCGTTGCGCTCGATCAGGTGACGGACGAGATAGTCTTCCGGACGTTCCTCGCGCGGATCGTCGATTGCCTTGGCGAGATAAAGGCGCGCCTCGGTGCGAAGGTTCTGGATGACCAGCCCGTCATCGACCGGCTGGACGTTGATCGTCTCCAGGTTCTTCAGGTCAAAGTCGGCAAAGGTGAAGGTGACCTGGCGTTTGGGCAGCACGACGATCTGCGGAATTGAGATGGTGCGATCCGCAACCGTGGTCGCGACCACTTCGACAATCCGCTCGATCCGCGGTGCGGTGATTACGCCCTCCAGCGTGCCCTGCACTGGCCGGATCAGCTCGCGCACCTCATCCGCGATCTTGCGTTGAACATCGGCATCACGGAGGGCTTCGACGCTGCCCAGCCGGCGCTCGTAGCGGGCGATCACGTCGAGAGTCACTTCGGCGGCCTTGCCCTCCTCCGGCGTGTCGAAGACGTAAGAGGCCTGCGGCGTGTCGGAAATGCCCGGGATCGCCGCCTGGGCACCGGTGACCATCACCTGCACGATCGATGGGCTCTCAACGAGCACCGCGCCCGCCGTCGAAACGTCGGCGCCTTCGCCGATCTCGATCGCCTTCATGACAATCGAGCCGGGCTCTCTGGCCTTCTGGATGATCTCGTCGAACCGGTCATGGGCGATGACGGTCAGGCGGTCGATCGCCGCGAACTCGTCGTCGTCGCCCTTGGAAACGCGGGAGCCGAAAGGCAGGCGAAGACCGCGACCCAGCGTCTGCTCGGTGAGAATCTCCGAAGCCGACGCCCGCAGCGGCACGATGGTGTAGAGGTTGGTGACGTCCCAGCCTTCTTTCAGCTTGTTGACGTGGATGACGATGTCGGTGCGGCTGTCCTGCTCCAAGGCGACCAGGCGCTGCGTCGCCTCCTCGGTTTCCTCGCCACGCAAGGCGGAATGCACCTCGGCAACCTTGTCCTTGAAGCGGCCCTTGAAAAACTCCTCGGACTCGATGAAGGCGCGAAGCCGACGCGCGTGCTCGGTGTCTTGCGCTACCACGAGGATGAAAGGGTGGACTAGCGGCCGACCAGTGACCCGGTGGAAGCGGTCCAGCTCGACCGCGACATGATCGTGATAGTGAACAGCGTCTTCGAGCTTGATGGTCTCCAGCCGTTCAGGCGGCACGGAGCGGGGGTCAAAGTCCTTCCGGGTAGCGACGGCCGGCTCCTTGACGAAGCCGTCGGCCATGGCCTCGCCCAAGCCGTAAGAGTAGATGACGTTTCGGAACGGCATCGAGTTGCTGCCGACGGTCTTCGGCGTCGCGGTCAGTTCCAGGCCGAGAATGGGCTTTAGGCCGTCGATCGCCCTGGCTCCGGCGCTCGCCCGGTAGCGGTGCGCCTCGTCCATCAGCAACACCAGGTCGTCGAGCTTGGAGAGATAGGCGTAATAGCTTTCGCCGATTGTCTCCTGCAGCCGCTTCATCCTCGGCCGGCCGCGCGGGCCTTCCTCCTTGTTGATCTTGTCGATGTTGAAGATGTTGACGTGCACGTCACCGCTGAACATTTCCGCCTGCGCGCCTTTCGTCGTCTCGAAGCGCACGCCGCGGCCGGTCTCGTAGTTGTCGCCGGTGATGACCAGCGGCGGGAGCTGGGCGAACTCGGCGATACCACGGAAGACGTATTTGGGGCTCTCCGGCGAAAAGTCGGCGATCAGCTTCTCGTAGATCGTCCGGTTCGGCGCCAGGACGAAGAAATGCCGGCTGCGGCCGGTAAGGTAGAGATAGCTGACGAACGCGCCCATCAGCCGCGTCTTGCCGACGCCGGTGGCGAGCGCAAAGCACAGAGAGGGAAACTCCCGCTCGAAGTCTTCGACCTGCGGCCACGCTTCGCGCACGGCGGCCAGCGCCGCCGCCGGAACAGCGGCCTTGGCCAGCTCGATGCGCTCCAGCACCTCCGCCAGAATCTCCAGCGAGCGTGCCTGCGGCGGCCGCAGCGAGAGCCGCTGCGTGACGATCTTGAGCGACTGCTTGGTGGCGTCCCCCCGCGGCATCGGTCAGCCCTCCTCGGACAGGAAAGAGGGTTGATCGGATGCGGCTTTTCGAGATCGGCCACGGCGCTTCGGCGGATCGGCCGGGGGCGCTTCGGATGCGGGCGTGGCCTCGGGTTCGCCCTCCGGCGGAACGGTGGCAGGCGGCAGGCTCTCGACGGCTAGGCTGTAGTCGTCGCGCCCCCATTCGCATTTTTGCATCACCGACTGCGGGATCTTCTTCACCGTTAGAGTGTCGAAGGCGTCGAGGTTGGCATGAAACGCCTTGCAACAAATGAGCAGCGTGCGTCCGTCGCCGACCTCCTCCGCGATGGCGCGAAGCTGGTCGTGGGTTAGGCTCTGCGTCGTGACGTAGATGAAATCCCGCTCGGACGAGCGGCCATGCATCCAGTAGTGCGTTTCTGACGGCGCGTAGGTGAAGCCCATCAGCTTGCACACGGCTTCCGCCAGCATCGCGGCGTTGAACTCGCGGCTGATCACCCAGTTGCCCCAGCGGTCCTTTTCCAGCAGCGAGGGCGCAAGGCGGTAGTAGCGGAAGCCGCCGCCGCCCTTCCAGCCGACCGCCTCGGTGATACCGCCGGGGTCGGCGCCGTCGATCACCTTCTTGAGGCGCGGGATGATGTGGGTGTGACAGTGCTCCCCCAGCTCCACCATGATCCAACGGCGGCCCATCTTGTGGGCGACTGCGCCTGTGGTGCCGGACCCGGCGAAGGAGTCGAGAACCAAGTCGCCCTGAACAGTGGCCAGATCTAAGATTCTCTTAAGAAGTTTTTCTGGCTTCGGAGTCGCGAAGGGGTCTTCAGCATTGACAGCTTTCACTTCTTCACGCGCTTCATGGTTGTTTCCCGCCTCAGAATGCAGCCACACCGTCGGTGCTGGCGGTCCTGCTATCTTCAGCTCATTGAGAAACGTTTTGCGGGAAGGGGCTGCAGTGCCATCAGATCCAAACCAAATCTCGTCATTCTCATCCATCTGACGAAGTGCTTCTTCCGGAAATCGGGGCGATGTTCCTCGCGGGGTTGACCAGACTACGCCGTTCTTAAACGTGAATGTGAAACTCTGTTCCCTCGCGCTTCCCGAGCGCTTCGCGTACAGAGGCGTCGATTTCCAAGGTCCTTTTGGATGATTATCTGGATTTCTGTAACGATCATCCATCTCTTGACTGCGGCTGAGGCGATACGGCCGCCAACGTTCTTTGGTTTTAGCGTAAATGAGCACATGATCGTGGCTCTCCGATAACCACTTAGTGTCATTCGCTACGGTATATTTTTTCTGCCAGATAGCATTGGACACAAAGTTGTCTCTTCCAAATATCTCGTCGCATATTACTTTGAGATAATGAACCTCGTTATCGTCAATTGTAATCCATATGGACCCGTCCTCTGAAAGTAAGCGAGCCAGCAATTCCAGGCGATCACGCATCATTGTCAGCCATAAGGAATGCTCGATGCCGTCGTCGTAATGCTCGAAGGCGGAGCCTGTGTTGTAAGGCGGGTCGATGAAGATGCATTTCACCTGGCCGGCAAACTGCTGCTCCAGCGCCTTCAGCGCCAGCAGGTTGTCACCGAAGATTAGCCGGTTGTCGAAGATATCGGCTTGGCTGACCCGCTCCTTGGCGTAATAGGACTTCTCCGGGTCCTCGATCAGGATGCGCGGTTCCAGCCGCGGCCGCTCGTCCTTGCCGATCCAGGTCAGTTCCAGGCGCTGCTTCCGGCTCATTGTTTTGCCTCCGCCTCTGCGCGGGCGATTTGAGCGTCTTGCCAGTCGGCATAGGTTTGGCGGGAGCCTTCTACCCGCCACTCAATGCGTCCGTTGGAATTGCGATCGAGGACGATCGCTGCCGCCGCACTTGGCGACGCGAAGGAGATGTCCTCGGCGAACGTCAGGAACTCCGGATCAGTAGTCGGAAGAAGCTTGCTCTCGGCGATCAGGCGATCGCGCTGACCCTTGTAGCTGTTCCACGCGGCCTTGCCATCAGCACGCGCCGTCGATCCGGCAAGCACGACGAAGGTGCCGTCAACTTCCGTCGCCCGCGCCTGGACGCCTTTCACCGACATGGTGAAGGTGACCAACGGAGCCTGTTTGGCTGCTGCATTGTCCGGCGGCACCGTGGGTCTTGGGCGGGTGATATCGAAGCCCAGCACCGGGAGAACGAGTCGGATTTGCTCCAGGAAGAACCCCATGTCGGCGATGTCCGGCTCGGGAAGGTAGGCATAGTCGGGATTGGTGCCGTTGATGAGGGTGGCCCGCCCGGCTGCGGCGATCGCTTGGATCAAGCGACCTTCCAGATAACGGATATGCCCCTTGGTCAGGTTTTCATCCTTGCTGATGACCAGCACGACCCGTTCCCAGAATTCTTTCTGCTCGTCCTTGTTGTGCTGGATCAACCGCTTGGCAACGTTGTCGCTCTCGCCGACGTAGACCTTAGGCTTTGTCGGTTGGCTAGGGTCTTCGCCGATCAGGAGATAGATCCCACTGCGTTCGGTCTCCGATCGGCGTACCAGGTCGGGCAGTTTGGCCCGCGGACTGACAATCGCTTTGCCCGTCCAATTCATGACCTCAGCGGTAATAACCCCGGTCGCGGTGCCGTCGACCAGATAAAGACGAATGGTGCGGCCGAGCGCCGTCGTGCCCATGCTCATGCCAGCTCCCACCGGATGGTGAACAGCGGCGTTTGCGTCGGCGCAATCTTCAGCTTCTCCTGGATCGCGTCGAGCATGGCCTCGACCTCCGCCCTGATCTGCGCGCGCCGGTCGAAGAACTCGGCCTTCATTTTGTCGCGCTTGGCCTCCAGGGCGCTGATCCGGCGCTTCTCGGCCAGCTT
The DNA here is from genome assembly GCA_016793875.1 of Rhodospirillales bacterium. Classification (GTDB taxonomy): domain Bacteria; phylum Pseudomonadota; class Alphaproteobacteria; order Rhodospirillales; family Defluviicoccaceae; genus Defluviicoccus. The sequence goes on from JAEULG010000221.1 coordinate 28,115, forward strand.
GTCCTGCATGGCGAGGCTGGCACCGCGCAGCGCCTTCTTCGCCTCTTTGATCTCAGTTTCGAGTGCCTTCACGTCAGCGGCGAAGGCTGTTTCAAGGTCATCGGCGTAGGCGTCGAGCTTGTCGTTTTCGGTATCGAGCCACTCGCCATTCTGCTGCTCGGCTAGATCCAAAAGCGCCTGTCGCTTAGCTTCTTCGAGGGTGAGCAACGCCGTCTCGGGCGCGGGATCTGCCGGGGCTCCGTTCAGCCGCGCCGGCACACGGAAGAGGCGGGAGATCGTCTCTTCGTGTACGTCGGCGCCATCATCGGGCTGAACCGAGAGCACTAAGTGCTCGCGGGTGATCGCCGGGGTTTCGATGCGCAGCTTGGCAACCCGCAGCCAGCCGGATCGGCCGCGAAGCTGCTCCACGTCGGCGAGCCGCCCGCCGGGATAGGCGCTCAGGTCGAACACCAGATGCGCGGGAGTTTCGAAGTGCCGCTCCTTGGCGCGGGCCAACAGGTCGGTAGCCAATGTGCCCTCGACCAAGCGAAAGAACTTCCAGCCGCGCTCGTCGGCGAGCGGCCATTCCGTCGTGTAGGTTGTGCCGTCGTAATCGAAGCGGCGCTCGTCATCGGCATGAAAGCGGGCGTCCGGCAACTCCGCCTTGGCGACGATGAGCAGCTGGCGATCGAACTCGTTCAGGTTCATGCGGATCTCGCCGTCGCGGCCCTTGAGCTTGTGGATGACGGCTTCGTCGACGCTCTCCAACAGGCGCTTTCGGGCATCGAGCACCTGCTCGCTGATCTGGGCTTGCAGGTCTTCCTGAAGCTGATCGAAGGCGGCATTGATCTCGGTTTCGGTGCGGGCGCTCTGGACGATTTCGAGGATACGGCGCTCGATATCGACGCCGCGCTCGATGACGCCGAGCACCTCGTCGCTGGCGCCGAACACGCCCTCGAACAGGTTGAACTTGTCCTTCAGCAACTCGTAGACCCGCTGCTCGGCGCGGTTCTTGAGGTTGAGGAAGTTG
>JAEULG010000047.1 GCA_016793875.1 Rhodospirillales bacterium
AGATCCCAGTTCGTGGGCCGCCGCACGCGCGCAACCGTCGCTTGGCTGGCCATGTTCTTGTAGGTCCAGAAGCACCAGCTAATCCCGAGCCGCTCATGCAGCTCCCGGAATGCCTCCACCCAGTCGTCGTCTGCCTCGCCGGATTCGCCGAGAAAGATCGGCGCGTCGTGGAGATAGCTGAAGTTCAGGTAGCTGCGCAGTGCCCGGCGCGTCGTTGGCGCCCAGAACGTGTGATACGTGTAGGCAAGGTTGCTGGCGAAAGGCGGCCCCAGAACGGAGAAGTTCGAGTTCCACTGCGCCCCGCCGAGAAAGATGACGTGATGCGGGTCAACGGCGCGGACCTCCGTTACCAAACGACGGTAAAACGGCTCCAGTTTAGGGTTGAGATAAGAAACATTGTAATACCACGATATGGGCTCATTCAGAAGTTCATAGCCAAGAACGGCTGTTTTGTGTTTGTAGCGCTCGGCAATCGCACGCCAGACGGCAACAGTCTGGTCCTGCAGCTCCGGAACGTAGAAGAGCAGCGGCAAGCCGGGGCCATCGTCGTGATTGGTGCCGGTCTGACCGCCGGGGGCGGCATGCATGTCGAGAACAACATAGATACCGGCGGTCTCGCACCATGTGAGCAGCCGATCGACCAGCGCCCAGCCCTCGCCCGCATCGCCACCTGCGAACATATTGTAATGGAACGGAACGCGGATCGCATTGAAGCCGGCAGCGGCAATAAAATCGATGTCTTCGCGTCGGACGAAATTTGCGCGAAACGTGCGCCAGAATGCCAAGGACTGGTCGCGCCCCAGCAGCCGCTCGAAGGTGGCATAGATTGCTCGGGGGGACGTCGCGAACTTGAACTCGAACATGTAGCCTTCGGGCACTAGCCAGTTGCCAAGGTTGATGCCCTTCAGTGACAGCGGCCGCCCGTCCCCTGCCAGGAAATGCCGGCCGCTGGTGGAAACGAATCCCGGCACCAACGCCGCCGCCCGCCGCGACGAGAAGCCGGCGCCCAGGGTTGCCACCGCGGCCAGCGGCGCTGCGGCGAAAAGCCTGCACAAATTCCTTCGGCTGAACATCGTGCCCCGCTTTTCGTCCACGCTTGCAAACTAGGGCGTTGCCGTTACAAGGGGCAACTCCCATCGCGCAACCCACCCCTATGACCCTCGCGCTGATCGCCTTGTTGATCGCCTCGACCGGCGGCGTTGCCGCCCTTGCCGCGCGCGGGCGAATCCACCCGTTCGTATCGCTGCTCGTCGCTGCCATCGCCTGCGGTCTGGCAGCCGAGTTGTCGCTGCCATATACCCTGCGCTCGATGGAGGACGGCTTCTCGTCCACGATCGGCTCCCTCGGCCCGGTGTTCATCGCCGCTGCTGTTGCGGGGATCGCCTTGCACCAATCGCAGTTCAGCCAGTGGCTGTCCGCTGTGCGCGTCAAGGGGAAGGGCCCGCTCACTTGGATGACAGGCTGCGGCCTGATCGGCGGCCTGGGGGCGGTCGGCGAAGTCGCCCTCATCCTGCTGATGCCGCTCGCCGACGCGCTCGCCCGCCGGTTGTCTCGCCCAGCTGGCGATACCGCGCTGCCGCTGGCGCTGGCGATCACCGCCACCAACACCCTCCTCGTTCCCGCGCCCGGGCCGGTCGCGGCCGCGGCGATCCTTTCCGCGGACCTGTGGCGAACCGCGCTGTGGGGCGCAATGGTGGCGTTGGCCGCTGCTGCGGCCGGCTGGGTCTTTTCGCTGTTCGCCGGCGGCTGGCTGTCGCGCCCGGCGAAACAGGCCATCGCCGTTCCGGCGCCCCCACAAAAAGCAGGCGCAGCATCCCTTCTTGCTGCCCTTGCCGGCTTGCTCCCAATCGTGCTGCCGCTGCTGCTGCTCACCGTCAGTTCGGTGGGACATATGCCGAGCGAGCCCCTCGGTGGCGGGTGGACGCGCGAGATCCTGCTGACCCTCGGCCAGCCGCTCATCCTCCTGCTCACGGCTTTGGCAGCCGCGGCCCTGGCCGCCGGCTGGCCGCGGCCACGAACGGCGCTGCTGTCGGAAGACTGGATCGGCCGGGCGCTGACGCAGGCCGCCGGCACCGCCCTGCTCATTGGCGTTGCCGGCGCCTTCTCGCGCGTGCTTCAGAACGCCGGCCTCGACAGCATGCTGGGAGACGACCTCGCGGGTGTACGCCTCGGTATCCTGCTGCCGTTTGCCATCGCCGCGGCGATGAAGCTGGCACAAGGCTCCTCAATGCTGGCAATCATTACCACGGCCGGGTTGATGCATCCCTCGCTGACGTCGCTTGGCCTCGACGACGAAACCGGCCGGGCGCTGAGCGCGGTGGCGGTGGGAGCCGGCTCGATGGTGGCGAGCCACGTCAACGACACGCTGTTCTGGACGTTCACCCGCCTCTGCAAGCTGACCCCGGCTCAGGGCCTGCGCTTGCTGACGCTGGGCACGCTGGTGCAGGGTACGGCGGCGGCAACGGCGCTGCTGGCGATCTCGGCTGTCGTCCGCTAGCATCGAGGGGCTACAGCGGGCTCAACAGCCAAGATTCAGCCGCACGGTGCGCACCCCGCGCCCTGGAGGCGTGCTTGCGCCTTGGCGAGGTGGAGCAGCGCGCGTATATAACCCGCTCCCGCTGATTTTCCGTGGAAGTGACCGCCCCTTGAGCCAGGCCGCCGTTTCGCAACCGCAAGACGCTCCAATCCAGCTGACCCTCCCCGACGGCAGCGTCCGCACCTTCGACCGTCCCCTGTCCGGCACGGAAGTAGCGCACGACCTCGCCCCGTCGCTGGCGAAGGCGGCGATCGCACTGCGTCTCGACGGCAGGTTGGTCGATCTCGCGACGGTCATCGATCACGACGCCGACGTGGCCATCGTCACCGGCAAGGATCCGGAGGCGCTTGAGCTGATCCGCCATGACGCGGCGCACGTGATGGCGCAGGCGGT
>JAEULG010000062.1 GCA_016793875.1 Rhodospirillales bacterium
GTCGAGCAGGATGATGTCGCCCGCCTCATAGTGGCGCAGCAGCCCGTTGTCGAAGATCACCGGGTCCGCCGCCCGCTCCCGCCAGTCCAGCCGGACGAAGCGGTCGGCAACGGCGCTGCTCAGCTCGATCTCGGCCATCGGTCACCCCCCCCCGCAAAGGCTGTGCTTGACCATAGCATGGTGTTGGGTCTGGAGGGCAACGGACCGCGCGTTACTCACGCCCCGGATTCGCCTCGACGCACTTCCGTCCGCAGCACGAGCACCGCGAGCGCCAGCACCAGCAACGGGTAGAGCGCGGACAGCCGGTAGAGGGTATCGAAGGGAAGCGCCTCGCGCAGCGCGCCGATGGCGAACGAGCCGATGCCGACGCCGACCATCAGCGCGGCGATCAGCATCGCCGCGACCCAGGGGACGTCGTCGGGGAAGCGATGCGAAGCAAGCGTGATGCTGAGCGGCAGGAATGCCGAGCAGGCGAGGCCGGCGAGCGCGAACAGCGCGATCCCCGACAGCGCTCCCGACGCCGTCGGCAGCAGCAGGAAGACGGCGATCATCAGGACCGGCAGGGCGGCCCATACCAGCTTTGGCGCAACCCGGCTGACCAGCGCCGAGATAAGCAGGCGCCCGACCACCAGCGCTCCCCAGAACGCCGATAATCCCCAGCCGGCGATGGCCTCGGGCAGGCCGCGGCCGTCGCGCAGGAAGATCACCGCCCAGCTCGAGAACGTGCCCTCGGCAAAGGCGTAGGCGACGACGATGGCCACGAACACCCAGAACATCGGGGTTGCCACTGGCGTCTCGCGCAGGCTGCGGCGGGTGATGGCACCCCGCGGCTCGCAGGCAGGCAGCGGCGCCATCGCCGCAACCGCAGCCGCCAGTGTGCTGACCGCGGCCAGCAGCAGCGGATAGGCGGTCCAGACACCGGCCGCGATGAGAGCGCCCGCCAGCAGCGGTCCGGCGGTCAGGCCGACGCCGAGACAGGTGTGCGCAGCGACGACGGCGCTGGCCGCCTGCCGGGGAAAGAAGGTGGGCGGGTAGCTGTTGAGCGGCGCGCCCGACAGGCCGAAGCCGAGCCCCAGCGCCGCCGTTCCGGCCAGCACGCCAACAAAGGCCGAGCCCTCCGGCAGCACGGCGAGCGCGGCCAGCAGCCCCTGCGAGAGCGCCACCGCCAGCAGCGAGAGCGCCAACACGCGCTTCAGCCCCAGGCGCTGCGCCAGCGCGCCGCCGAGCAACGCTCCCAGCACGGCGCAGGCCACCTGCGGCAGGAAACTCGCTCCGTACTGCGCGTCGGTAAGGCCATAGCCGCGGGTGAGCACAACGCTCAGCGCCGGGAAGCTGACCAGCGTCAGGCCGTGGACCAGCGCCGCCCCGTAGACGGTCGCCACCGGCAGCGAGAGCACGCGGAAATCACCCGGCGGGGCGGTGCCGACGGCCGTATCGGACATCAGGGGCGCTCCTACTCCGCTGCCTCGGGGGTCTGCGAGCGCTCCCGCCAGTAGCGGGGGATGCCCTTGCGATAGCGCCGTGCCACGAGGTTGGCGAGCAGCCCCGTCCAGCCGGTCTGGTGGGCGGCACCGAGGCCCTGCCCGGTCTCGCCGTGGAAATACTCGAAGAACAGCAGCGGCTCCTGCCAATATGGATCGTGGGCGAACGGTGACCGTCCCTGCAGCGCCGGGATGCCGCCGTCGCGGCGCCGGTAGAGGTCGACAACCCGCTCGGCGATCAGCGTCGCCGTCTCATGTAGGGTCAGTTCTTTACCCTTGAGACAGGGTGCGGCGACGCGAAATCCGCCACCGAGAAAGCGGTAGAATTTCTCGATAGCCTGGATCAGCAGGTAGTTGACCGGCAGCCAGATCGGCCCCCGCCAGTTGGAATTGCCTCCGAACAGCGGCGAATTGGATTCGCCGGGGACGTACTCGATCATCGCCTCGCCGATGCCCGGGAGGCAACCGAGGTCGCGCCGCTCGGCGTGTATGCGGCTGACGCTGCGCACGCCGTAGGGCGAGAGAAACTGTTGCTCGTCCAACACCCTTTGCAGGATCCGTGGCAGCATCTGGTCGTCGACGAGGGCGCAGAGGTGCTCCCCGCGCTCGTTCTCCCAGTCCGGACAGGCGCAGACGCGGGTGCCGCGAAACAGCCCGCCCTTGTGGGTGCGCAGCAGTTCGCGAAAGCGCGGCGCCGCCATCATCAGCCGGCGGTCGAGCACCTCGGTTGCGAACAGCGGGATCAGCCCGACCATCGAGTAGACGTCGATGCGGTGGTGCTTGCCGTCCGGGGTGACGATGAGGTCCTTGAAGAAGCCGTCGACCGGATCCCACAGCGAGACGCCGGTGCCGGCGCTGCCGCCGATGGCATTGGCGATCGCCAGGAACTGCTCGTAGCACTGGATGGCAATCTCTTCGTAGGCGCTATCGGCGGCGGTCAGTTCCAGCGCGATCACCGTCATGTTCATCGCAAACATCGCCATCCAGCCGGTGGCATCGGCCTGCTTCAGACTGTGGCCGCCGGGCAGCGGCCGGGAGCGGTCGAACACCGAGATGTTGTCGAGGCCGAGAAAGCCGCCCTCGAAGACGTTCTGGCCGTCCGCGTCCTTGCGGTTGATCCACCAGGCGTAGTTCAGCAGCATCTTGTGGAAGACGCGCTTGAGGAACTCGGCATCGGGGCGCCCGCGCTGGATGCGCTCGGCGCGGTACACCTTGAGCGCCGCCAGCGCATGCACCGGCGGATTGACGTCCGAGAAGTTCCATTCGTAGGCGGGGATCTGGCCGTTCGGGTGCAGATAGCGCTCGCTCAGCATCAGCTCGACCTGCCGCTTGGCGAAGTCGACATCGATCAACGCCAGCGCGCCGCAGTGGAAGGCAAGATCCCAGGCAGCGAACCACGGGTATTCCCAGCTGTCCGGCATCGACAGCACGTCGGCGGCCTTCAGGTGCTTCCAGTCGCGGTTGCGGCCGTTGCGATGGCCTTCCGGCGGCGGCAGCAGGTCGCCCTTCAGCCAACGCTCGACATCGTAGTGGAAGAACTGCTTGCACCAGATCATCCCTGCCAGCGCCTGCCGCATGATGCGGTGGTCCTCGGGGGAGGCGTCAGGGAGGAGGCTATGGTAGAACGAATCCGCTTCGGCGCGGCGGCTGGCGAAGATCACCTCGGAGCGGGCGAACGGCGTCGCCAGCGAGTCCCCCGACAGCACCAGATCAAGGCGCACCTGCTGGCCCGGCGGCACATCGCGCACATGCCACGCGGCGAACTTGCTGCCCTTGCGGCGTGCCGCATCGATGGCACCGGCCTCGCCGCCGGCAATCAGCCGGTGGAAGGCGTCCTTGGTGGGGCCTGTGTCGGCGCCTCCCCACAGGCGGGCACCGTCGCTGTCGTTCTCGGTGAACAGCAGACGGCCGGGCTGGCGCCCGTAGAGCCACCAGTTGCCGATCTCGGGATGCTCGGCACGCACGCACCACGACGCTCCCAGCGGCGCCGCCTCCGAGCGCATTTGCGATCGGCTTGCGTCTTTGGCCCATGACCAGGTGTTGCGGAACCACAGGGTCGGCAGCAGGTGCAGCGTCGCCGCTTCCGGCCCGCGATTGTCGGCCAGAATGCGCATATGGATTTCGGTCGGCGACGCCTTGGCGTACTGGACCTCGACATCAAAGTAGCGGTCCTCGCCGAATACGCCGGTATCCAGCAGCTCGAAAGGAGGGTCGTCGCGCGATCGCCGGGCGTTCTCGTCGACGAGTCGCCGGTACGGAAAGGCGGCCTGCGGGTACTTGTAAAGCCAGCGCAACCAGCTGTGGGTCGGCGTCGCGTCCAGGTAGAAATAGTACTCCTTGACGTCCTCACCCCGGTTGCCCTGCGGGCCGGTCAGACCGAAGGCGCGCTCTTTGAGGATTTCGTCGTGGCCGTTCCACAGTGCCAGCGACAGGCAGAGCCGCTGCCGGTCATCGCTGATCCCGGCGAGCCCGTCCTCGCTCCAGCGGTAGGCGCGCGATCGGGCGTGGTCGTGCGGCAGGAAGCTCCACGCATCGCCGTCGGCGCTGTAGTCTTCGCGGACGGTTCCCCAGGCGCGTTCCGCGAGGTACGGCCCCCACAGCAGCCAGTCGTGGGTGCCGGCATGCTGCTGCTCCAGCCGCTGTCGCTCGCTTCCGCATGCGTTATCCGCCATTGCGTCCGTTCTCCCCGCTGCGCCAGCCGGAACCTCTTCGCCGACGTACTTGGCCGGGGAGCCGGCAGCACCGGCCCTGCCGATCGGGCGGTGAGCCCGCTTTGAGCAGCCTCGGCCGCGTCTTTATGTACGTCGCGTGATGGCCGATATACAGGTGAGGTCTGGAACAGCTTGCAGTGACGAGCGATTCCCCAGCCGCATCTCTGCCAACCGCCCAGCGCTCGTGGAGTGCAACGGATGAACGAGGCATACGACGTCATCATTGTCGGATCGGGTGCGGGGGGTGCCGCAGCCGCCTTCCGCCTGGTAAATGGCGGCCGGCGGGTCCTCGTGCTCGAAAAGGGCACATCGCTGCCGCGCGACCACTCCACCCTCGACGTAAGGCAGGTGTTCAAGGAGGGACGCTTCCGCAACAAGGAGTTGTGGGTCGACGGTCGCAACATGCAGTTCATTCCCGGCGAGTACTACAACGTTGGTGGCAAGACGAAGTGGTACGGGGCGGCGCTGCTCCGCTTTGCACCCCACGAGTTCGAGGCTGATGCCGCCCACCAATGCCTGCCGTGGCCATTCGGCGGTGACGAGCTTGCCCCGTGGTACGACGAGGCCGAGCGGCTGCTGGCGGTCAACCGCTTCGAGAACGAGCCGGAACTGCAGTCGCTGCTCGACCGCATCACCACCGCCGATCCGTCTTTCCGGGCCGAGGCACTGCCGCTCGGCCTCAAGCCCGAAATTCTCCATGACGAAGAGGAAGCCAAGCACTTCGACGGCTATGCGTCCCCCTCCGGTTACAAATCGGACGCGGAATGCAACCTCCTCGACCCGCTGAAGGGCAATCCACGGCTGACGCTGATGACCGGCAAGGCGGTGGCGGCGCTGTCGTGCGCGCCAGACAACCCGCTGCGGATCACCGGCGTCCACTGCGCTGACGGTTCCTCCTGGCGGGCTCCGGAGGTGGTGCTGGCGGCGGGTGCAATGACCTCGCCGCGCCTTCTGCAGGACCATATCAGGGCCCTCAGCCTGGAGACGACCCTCGCCTCGGCGCCGCTGGTCGGTGCCAACTTCAAGATGCACATCAACAGCGCTGTCCTCGCCTTCTCGGCCTTCCGCGACCATGACGTGCTGCGCAAGACGGCGATCCTCTACAACGACGCTTTCCCGCACTCTACGGTGCAGTGTCTCGGCTGGATCGACAGCGAGATTCTCGGGACGCAACTGCCAGCGGCGGTGCCGAAGTTCGTCACCGAGGCCGTCGGCGGCCGGGTCATCGGCTTCTTCGTCACCACCGAGGACGGCTCCGATGCCGACAACCGCATCGTTTCCGGCGGCCGCGGCGGGTTGCCGATGATGAACTACGACCTGCGGCGGCTACCCCCCGCTGATAAGGAGCACCGGCGGCTGGTGCGCCTGTTCATTCGCCGGCTCATACGGGCCGGCCTCGTCGGCGTCGACCGCTATGTCGGCCTCGCCGGCACCGCCCACGCGCTGGGCAGCCTGGTGATGGGTGACGACCCCCGAACCAGCGTCGTGGACGCTCACGGCCGCGTCCACGGCATGGGCGGGCTGTGGGTGGGTGACGGCAGCGTTCTGCCCCGCTCGTCGCGGGTCAACCCGGCGCTGACCATATATGCGCTAGGCTTGCGCCTCGGCGCCCATCTGGCAGAAAGCAATGCCTGAGGGCGACGTCAACCCATTCCTGCAGCTCCCGGTGAAGTAGCCTCGCAAGGCAGCCATGCGTCGTCAGCCCTTCTCGGCGCCCATGTAAAATTACTACATCCGGCATTCGATGCAAACCCTCGCCGACGGCTCGGCGGCGCCCATCCGTCGCGGATCCCGCGGCCGATCAAACGCTTGTTGCGCTGCGCCATGCCGCCGGCTTGTGCCAGATGGATTGGAGGCAGTCATGACCGACGAGAAGCAGCACAGCGAAGTCGCCATGGGCCGGACCGAGGGTCCCGCCCGCATCGGCGCGCAGGCGCTCGACGAGGCTGCGATGGGGGGAGCCGCTCTGGCCGCAGCCCCCGTCCAGTTGAGCGACGAGACCGCGATGGGCCGACCGGCGATACCCGCGCAGGAACGGGCGCAGCAGGCCGATGAGGTTGCGCTGGGCACCACCGGCACCTTCGCCAGGCGGCTGACCCAGGTTAGTGACGAGACTGCCATGGGACGTCCGACCGCCGACGCTCAGGTGCAGCAGCAGGCCGCGGACGAGATCGCCATGGGCAAGGCCGCCTAGAGGCGACATTCTCGAAAGCGACCGCCGGCGGCACATCGAAACACGCCGCCGGCGGAATGCGCGCGAAACTTCCCGCTCCCGGCGCTATTGTTGAATTTGACCATGGGCAGAGCGAGGACAGCACGTCCTTTCTCGCGGCCCACCCGAGGGACGAGGATGTCATGAGCGACGAGAAGCAGCGCAGCGAAGACGCGATGGGCCGGACGTCGAGTGCCGGGAGCAGAGCCGAGCAGGCTGCGGACGAGAAGGCGATGGGGCGCGCTGACGGCGCCGCCGCCGTCCTCCAGACCGAGGACGAGGCGGCGATGGGCGAGCCTGCCACCCCCGGCCAGACACAGACTCAGAGGTCCGACGAGGTTGGTCTCGGCACCGCCGTGACCGTGGACGAGATCGCCACCCAACGGGGCGATGAGGTCGCCATGGGCCGGCCGGCTACTGCGCAAGAGTTGCAGGAGAAGGCGACCGATGAGGAAGCGATGGGCGAGGTGCCGCCCGGCTCACCGGCGCGCTGAGTGCCCGTGCGAAGCGCCGCCCCCGACGCCACCCGGCATTATGGGGCGGCGTGCTTCGGTGGCGTCAGCCGCCCGTCTCGAAGCCAGGATAGAGTGTCATTCCGCCGTCTACATAGAGGGTCGCCCCGGTGATGTAGTCGCTGTCGTCGGAGGCCAGCCATACGGCGGCGCGGGCGATATCGTCGGTCTCGCCAATCCGCTTGTACGGCACCAGCTTCATCAGCGCGGCGTAGGCCTCCGGTGTTTGCCAGGCGTCCATGTTGATCGGCGTGCGGATGGCGCCCGGCGATATGGCGTTCACCCGGATCCGGAAGGGCGCCACCTCCTGGGCGACGCTCTTCATCATCATCGAGATCCCGCCCTTCGACGCGGCGTAGTTGACATGCCCCGCCCACGGGATCACGTCGTGCACCGAGCTGACGCAAATGATCTTTCCAGCGGCGCAGGAGACTTCCGGCTTCACTCCCCGCCGCTTGAACTCACGGACCGACTCCCGGGTGCACAGGAACTGGCCAGTCAGGTTGACACTGATCACCTTGTTCCACTGGGCGAGCGTCATCTGATCGAACGGCGCATCCTGCTGCAACCCGGCGTTGGCGACGAGGATGTCGATGGTGCCGAACTCCGCCCGCGCGCGCTCGAACATCGCCAGCACGTCGTCCTCGCTGGCGACGTCGGCGCGTTGGGCGTAGGCGCGCACGCCACACGCCTGCAGCGCCGCGACCGCCTCGTCCGCTCCTTTCTGGTCGCGGCTGTAGTTCACGACGACGTCGGCGCCAGCGTGCCCGAGCGCGACGGCGATGCTCTTGCCGATACCGGAACTCGCGCCGGTAACCAGTGCCTTCTGCCCCTTCAGCTTCCGTTCCACGGAGCATTCGGGCATGACGATCGGCGGCAGGCCCGGGTCGTGGTAGGGCGCAAAGCCCTTGTCAGTGGCCGCCATCCTTCCGCTCTCCCTGCCGACTGAGAATGGCAGGGACTCTCACCCTTTACTTGACCGGACGCAAACAGTGAATACGTCTGCGCCGGGGGAGCCGCCGCAGCGGCTCGCTCGACGAGAGGAAGGGCAAGCCGATGGATGAACCGAAGGACCGCGTGGCGAAGTCGGATGCGGAGTGGCGAGAACAGCTCAGCGACCAGCAGTACCACGTCTGCCGCCAGCATGGCACCGAGCCGGCATTCACCGGCGCCTACTGGAACACCAAGACCAAGGGGATGTACCTGTGCGCCTGCTGCGGGCAGGAGTTGTTCTCCTCGCAGACGAAGTTCGACAGCGGCACCGGCTGGCCCAGCTTCTGGCAGCCGGTGGATACGGCCGCCGTCGAAACCGAGACCGATCGCAGCTTCTTCATGACCCGCACCGAAGTCCACTGCAGCCGCTGCGGCGCCCACCTCGGCCACGTTTTTGCCGACGGACCGCAGCCCACCGGCGAGCGCTACTGCATCAATTCGGTTTCTCTGAAGCTCGCCCCCGAGGGGGGCGACGCCAAGTAGCCGCCCTAACCAATGCCATGGGGTGCGCTGAGCAAAGCGAAGCGCACCCTTGTCAGGCGACGGCGACGTTGTCGATGAGGCGGGTGCGGCCGATTCGCGCGGCAGCCAGCACGCGGCCGGGCCGCGACGGCCCGGGCCATGGCGCGAAGGTTTCGGCGTCGCGCACTGCCACGTAGTCCACCTCATCGAAGCCGGCGCGCAGCAGTTCCGCCTCCCCCCAGGCAGCCCGCTCGATGGGATCGGCGCCGTCGCGCAGACCGGCAACGACGCCGCTCAGGGTCCGGTACAGCGCCGGAGCGACCTGCCGCTCCTCGGCGCTGAGGTAGGCGTTGCGCGAGGAGAGGGCGAGACCGTCCGCCTCGCGCACCGTCGACACCCCTTCGATACGGGTGGAAATGCACAGATCGGCGCACATCCGGCGGACCACCAGCAGCTGCTGATAATCCTTCTCGCCGAATACGGCGACATCCGGCAGCGCCTGCAGCAGCAGCTTGCAGACGACGGTGGCTACGCCGGTGAAGAAACCGGGGCGATACTCGCCCTCCAGCATGTCGCCGAGACCGGGAACGGTAACGCGGGTGAGCGACTCCGGGGGGTACATTTCCTCCACGGCAGGCACGAACAGCAGATCGGCGCCAAGGGCCGCCAGCTTTGCCGCATCGCCGCTCTCGTCACGCGGATAGACGGCCAGATCCTCATTGGGACCGAACTGGGTCGGGTTGACGAACAGCGAGACGCACACCCGCTCGGCGAGGGTGCGGGCATGGCGAACCAGCGTCAGATGGCCGTCGTGCAGTGCTCCCATCGTCGGCACCAGGGCCAGCATATCGCCGTCCTGCCGCCATCGGCGCAACTGCTTGCGCAGCGCCGGCACCGACCGCACCGTGGCGAGGCCAGCGGTGTTCATCGTCGGCGCACCGGTGTTCATGCCGGATCGGCCTTCACCGGTTTCGCCGCCTTGGTGCCGAAGCAGTGCTCGAGCGCCGGGAACCGCCGGCTGCGGACTTCCTCGGCGTATTCCCGGCCGGCTGCGGCGATGCCCCGGCCGAGTTCGGCGTAGCGCTTGACGAACTTCGGCTTGAAATCGGAGAACAGGCCGGTGAGGTCCTCGGTCACCAGGATCTGGCCGTCGCAGGCGGGCGAAGCGCCGATGCCAATGGTGGGGATCGGCAGCAGGCCGGTGATCTCGCGGGCGAGCGGCTCGACCGTCCCTTCGATCACCGTGGCGAAAGCCCCGGCGTCGGCGACCGCGTGGCCGTCTTCGATGATCTCCGCCACTTCCTTCTCGCCGCGACCGAGCGAACGGAAGCCGCCGGCGGTGTTGACCGATTGCGGCAGCAGGCCGATGTGTCCGAGCACCGGGATGCCGCGCTCGACGAGAAAGCGGATGGTCTCGGCCATCTCGACGCCGCCTTCCAGCTTCACGCCCGAACAGCCGACTTCCTTCATCACCCGCGCGGCATTGCGGAAGGCGCTCTCCTTCGATTCCTGATAGCTGCCGAACGGCAGATCGACGATCACGCACGCCCGCTTGGAGCCGCGCATCACCGCTTGGCCGTGGGCGATCATCATATCGAGAGTGACGCCGAGCGTGCTGTCCATGCCGTACAGCACCATGCCGAGCGAATCGCCCACCAGCAGCAGATCGACGTTGTCGTCGAGCAGCACGGCGGTGAGCGAGGTATAGGCGGTCAGGCAGACGATCGGCGTGCCGCCCTTCATCGCGGTGATCTGCGGGACGCTGATCCGCTTCAGTCTGGTCTCGACGCTCACGAAGGGGCCTTCCGTCCAGGTTCGCGCGGAATCTAATGCGCCGCCTCGCCCGGACAAAGCGCTATTCGCGCCCGCCAACGCGATCGTGGGACCGCGCCCGTCAGGTGACCGATCTCCGTCCGCAGCCAGGGGGCACCCTGGCCGCATGGACCGGTACCTGAGGAAGGCGACACGCCCGGCTCGCCAACCACCCTGCCCGCAGAAGCCGAAACGGCAGCCTCTAGAAGCCAGGGGCTAGCGAAGAATGGCTCCGTCGTGGCTTAAAGATAATATTCCTATTATGCTTTCACAGGGGATTCGTAATGGCCGTGATTGAGCTAAAGTTCCTGGGGGTTAGCGCCGATGAGATCGTCGACGGCACCCAGAAGGTGCCGATGACTGTTGCCGAGCGCGAGAAGCTGGCACTGATCCCGACCGAGGGGGTCCCCGGCCCCCAGGGACCGCAGGGTGCGAAGGGTGACACCGGGCCGCAGGGTGCGAAGGGTGACACCGGACCCCAGGGTGCGAAGGGTGAAACCGGACCCCAGGGTGCGAAGGGTGACGCCGGAGCCCAGGGCGCGGCGGGCGCTCGCGGCGCCACAGGCCCACAGGGGCCCGCCGGCGCCACAGGCCCACAGGGGCCCGCCGGCGCCGCAGGCCCACAGGGTGCGCCGGGCGCACAAGGCCCCGCTGGTCCCACCGGCGCGCAGGGCCCCGCTGGCCCCGCCGGCCCCGCCGGGCCGCAGGGGCCGGTCACCCGCGCCGCCGTCACCATCGCGGGTACGGTGCCGGACGTCGATGTCGTCATCGTCAAGAACACGGCGCCGTGCGCCATCAACCCCAGCCTCAACCTCGACCGCAAGGCACAGACGTTCGTGCTCATCGGCACCGGCGACGTGACCATCCAGGGCACCGGCGGTCACACTATCGCCGGCGCCCTGTTCACTGTCACGCCGGGCACCGTTACCGCACCCGTCTGCGTCACGCTGGTCCGCAACCCGGACCTGGAGACGCAGTGGTACCGGGTGAACCGCTGAGATGCCGGTGCATCAGTTCACCGGCGGGAAGGGGCGCGATCCTCTTCCCGACCGCGATCACCGCGGCCGGCCGCAGGTGATCAACCGCTCGGTCCGCACCGACACCGGGCAGTTGCTGCGCGGCGCGACGATGGACATCCGCAAGCAGGCGACCCCGCCGTGCACCCGCCAAGCGGTGTGGGATCATTACCGCTCGCTGGGGCTCAACCTCGTCCGGCTCGGGGTGAAGACTGACCATGACGACGCCGGCCGGCCGCTGGCCCAGCAGCTGCCTTTCCTCGACGCAGCCGTCGACTGCGCGTGGAACGCGCGCATGTACGTCATGATCCTGGTGAGCATCAACCCCGGCGGCTACAACCTTGCCCAGCTCACCGAATTCTGGACGGCGGTCGCCGCTCGCTATGCCGGGCGGACGCACGTCCTCTACGAGATCACCAACGAGCCGGTGGGCGGCGGCGGCTACTGGGGGCAGACGTCTCATTGGACCACCGCGAAGCTGCGTGATCTGCGCGGCGTCTACGACATCATGCGTACCGGTGCGCCGGACACCCACATCATGATGTTCAGCAGCCCGAACCTCGCGCCGAATGCCGCGTCATGGCGAACGGTGCCGCAGCAATTCGAGGCGCTGGGCGGCCCGGTCGATTGGGACAGGACCAGCATCAGCTTCCACTACTACCCCGGCACCTATCTGTTCGGCGATCCCAACGGATTCGGCGGCCTGCAGCTGATGAAGGACTACGGCTACTGCTTGTTCATGAGCGAATGCAACGACTTCATCGGCGATCCGCCGTCTGAGGATCCGCGCAACAGCCAGCAGGTATGGCTGTGGCTGGAGCAGGCGGAGATCTCGTGGGCCTGCCTCGACGGCAAGGGCGGCAACGTCCTCACCCAGATCGAGCCGAAGATCCTGCCCTACCTCGCCGCCAACGGCCGCGCGCTGCCGGTGGAATAGGCTTCGCCCGGCCAACGGGGAGCGGCCCGACCGCTCCCCGTTCCTGGTCCTCGATCAGCGGCTCGGGTACGCATACCTGGCGAGGTACCCGTCGAGCCAGCGCACGCTCGGGGTGTTGATTGCGCCGGCGATGAAGAGATTGCCGGACGTGTCGATGGCCGGGTTCAGGATGCGGCCGGAGGGCCTCGGGAGCGGCAACGTCCACTGCAGCGCGCCGCTTGGCGAATAGGACTTGGCAACAGGATCAGCATCGTATTGCAGCGTGATGACGGCATTGCCGGCAGCATCGATGGTAAGACCAGCGCCGTCATCGGAATCCGAAGATCCGAACAGGCGTTTCCACAAGGCGGTGCCGGAGGAGGAAAACGCCCTCAGAAAGATGTGCCGGGTGGCTGGATCCTCTCCCTGCTCCAGTCCGACGCCGAAGATCCTGCCGGCGCCGTTGATCGCGACATGCGCAGGAGATTCGACCGTGGCGATGGCGGTCTGCCGGATCCACTGCACCGCTCCTTGCGGCGAGTATGCGGCCAGCACGAGATTGCTGTTGACGGCAGACTTGAAGGCGCTGCCGATGACGATGAGACTGCCGTTGGGGCGGAGGGCGACGCCATTCCAGGAAACCTGGTCGGGACTGGACGGTGCTGGCCGCCGCCATGCCTCTGATCCGTCCGGCCTGTACTTCAAGAGCAACAGATGGCTGGCAAAGAAGATGTTGCCCGCGGCATCGACCGCGACATCGCCGGGATGATCGTCGCTCGGACTGCCTGTCTGGCTCTTCCACAGCGGAACGCCCTCGGCATTGTACTTGATGACAAAGAGATCATCGCCACCGTGGCTGGGTCCGGCCAGCCCTGCGCCCGTCGAACCCACGACGACGATGTTATTCGCAGAATCGACGGCCACGGCGGAAGGCGTATCGTTTCGCGTGGTTCCCAATTGCCGCCGCCACAGCAGCGTGCCCGTGCTGGAATACTTGAGGACGAAGATGTCGGCGAGGCCGGCGTTTGCCCTCGCCATCGAGCCACCGGTCTCGCCGGCGACGACGACGGCGCCGGTGCGATCCGTGGCAACCGCAGTGACGGTATCATAGGAAGCCGAGCCGGGATGACGCTCCCAGACCAGCGATGGCGGTTCGGCAGCCCGCGCCGCCTCAAGGCCGGCGGAACCGGCCAGGATAATGGCAGCAACGATGGCTGCCAGCGTTCGTAACGACATGATGTCACCCACCCAATGAGATAAGCCTTTATCTGCTGCAAATCCCTGGCTGATGCGCTTTTGAACTACGGACGGCGTCCTCCGGTGACGTATGTTTGCGACTGCGACTCGTAATGAACAAATTGCACAACTCAACAAGTATGCTTATAATAGTAAATGGTGACCACATGTCATCAGAATAGCATCGGCAAGGATACAACCTTACAATTGCAAACAGTGAGCTGACGGTTGTGCGGGGCGACGGCGATTCCAGCACCGTAATAGAAAGGTATAAAGACATCGGCTAGTGTCAGCAGACACCACATCGGCATTCCCCCGCCAATCGTGGTTAGTTCTTGAAACAGTTCTCGCGATGCCATTGGAGGAACCGCGGATGCGGCCTGTCACTGGGGCGCACCGGCAACTGAGCGTGCCCAGTCTTGTTGACGAATGCTTGTACGCTGACGACATCGTTGACTTGCCGAGAAATGAGAATCCGATGATCATCTGACAGGCTAATGAGGCCCCGGTCAAACATCCAATGTGCCGTACCTGAGAGAGCAATGCCGTTTTGTAGAATGTCGGGGCCAGCATGCTCAACTGGGCGAATGTGGGCGGCATCGACTTCTGCTCTTCCGCCACCATTGATGAGTTTAAGGCCACTTACCGCACATCGCTCGTCGTAGGCGCGCAGAACGATCTTCCGAAAGATGCGATCGCGCACAATGCGGGATGTCAACCGCTCAACCCTGGTCCTGGTCTGCTCCAAGACGTAAGGTTCCTGGTTCTCTTCAAATACTGGATCTATTTTTTTCACTTCGATACGCGGAAGTCGCCATTCCTCGTCATTGAGGCCGCGCTCGATAATACGGTCGAAATCTTGTGGAGAAATTGAACGCACTGCCGACTGCGCGCGCCCCGATAGTTTGCCAGATTCATTCAGGAGACCCCGCTCGATGGGGCCATCTCCATCGTTAAACGGTACCTGATGAGCGAAATCAAGGTAAGAGCCCGGCGCCATGAGCGCCAAATACATACCAGGTGCCTTAGGATCGGGTATAATCTGCTGTACTCGCGCAATTGCGAAATAACCACGGGTCCTGGCCACCTTGGACGGCTCAAGGTAGACTATCCAGTCACCCACACTGCACTCTGCACGACCAAAGTATTGCTTCGGAAATTGATATTGTTCTGCAGGGCTATCGTCATAAATCGAGTCCGACCGATGCACAAAAACGCAATAGCTCATCAGTGGCCTCGCTTGAGAAGGCGTGGAACAAAATGACCTAAGCGATTATGGCGTTATTTAGACTACATCTGCCCGCGATGCTTCTCCAGTTGTGGGTGACGATTGGCGCCGCTCGGCACTTTTCACGCTTAAGTCGGCTCTAAAGCCATGTGGGCTATTTTTGATTTTTCTGAAATTGGCCCAAGCTGCAAACGATACTGGGACGGCGACAAGTTGTCAGGGGGTCACAGGTGTGCTGAGGCCCGTTCCGGGACCCACGCTACATCGTCACGCGCTACGAACGCCTCATCCCAAGCTACCTCGTAACCGGGGTTGTCCGCTACCGGATCGTTAATAGTGGAACGAATGGGGCAAACATACTCAGATGTATCGTCGGGCACCGTTAGAGCGCTGCGTTGTCGTCGCGGTCGCCGGCTGCTATGCCTTAAGGTGCGGAAATCGCTCATGGATCGGAGGCTGGAAGTGGCAGGCGAGGAGCGGGAGGGGGTGATTCCCGGGCTGGATGAGCGGGGCGGCGCCGCGCCCCCCGCCTATTCGACCGGGCTGTTGCCGGCGCAGGAAATCCGCGCGCTGGTGCGCTCGCGCGAGGTGCAGGCGGCCTGCGAGATCGACGAGGCGCAAATCCAGCCGGCGAGCCTCGACCTCCGCCTCGGTGATGAGGCGTGGCGGGTGCGGGCGAGCTTCCTGCCAGGGCCCGAGGCCACCGTCGCCGAGCGGCTGGTAGCGTTGGGCATGCACCGCATCAGCCTCGGCGACGGCGCCGTGCTGGAGAAGGGCTGCGTCTATATCGTGCCGCTGCTGGAAAGCCTGGCGCTGAAGAGCCGCACGTCCGGCATGGCCAACCCGAAAAGCTCGACTGGCCGCCTCGACGTCTTTACCCGGCTGATCACCGATCGCTCGGGTGTGTTCGACCAAGTGGCCGCCGGCTACAAGGGGCCGCTCTATGCCGAGATCAGTCCCCGTACCTTCAGCATCGTCGTCCGCCGCGGCAGCAGCGTCAGCCAGCTGCGGCTGCGGCGCGGCAGCCCGCCCGCCACCGATACGGCGCTCCGCCGCCTGCATCGCTCGGTGCCGCTGGTGGCGGGGGACGAAGGCGCCGACGCCGCCCGCCGCGCCGACGCCGACATCGACGAAGGCATCGCCGTTACCGTCGATCTCGCACCACGCGACGGCAAGCCGGTCGGCTGGCGGGCCCGCCACCATTCCGGCCTGATCGACCTCGGGCTGATCGGCCACTACGACCCGCACGAGTACTGGGAGCCGGTGACCCCGGACGGGCAGGGCTGCGTCGTCCTCAATCCCGGCGATTTCTACATTCTTGCTTCGCGCCAGGCGGTAACCGTGCCGCCCGACCACGCCGCCGAGATGCGCCCGTACGATACCCGAGTCGGCGAGTTCCGGGTGCACTACGCCGGCTTCTTTGATCCCGGCTTCGGCTTTGCCGCCGCTGGCGGCGAGGGTTCGCGCGCGGTGCTGGAGATCCGTTCGTTCGAGGTGCCGTTCGCCCTGCGCCACGACCAGCTCGTCGGTCGCCTCGTCTACGAGCGCCTGACCGCCCCGCCGGAGCGGCTCTACGGCAGCGGCATCGGCTCCTCCTACCAGCGCCAGGGCCTGCAGCTCGCCAAGCAGTTCCGCCGGCCCTCGTAAGCCGGGCAGGCTTTTCCGGCACTCCTGCCTTATCGCCTTGCGCGCGAGCGCTTCGGTTGCTTCAATCCGCCGCCGAGCGGCCCTGTCGCAGCTTCACGCGCGCCGAAAACCACAGAAAACCCGCGGCCGCTCGCCCGCATCGCTAACCTGGAGGGAAACACCGGCCCATGAGCATCGACCTGCCCGAATATGTGGACGGCCTGCCGAACATCGCCGGTCGCGAGAAAGAACTTGACGCGGCCATCGCCGCCGCGGCGGATCAGGAAGTCTTCCGCCCTGAAGGCAAGATCGACTTCGGCCGCATCAAGGCGGCTTCCGCCATCGCTCTGCACATGCACCAGCCGCTGATCCCGGCCGGCGGCTACGACCTGCGCACCGCCGCGATCATCAGCAATCTCAAGTACATGATGGACAACCAGGGGATCGGCGACAACCACAACGCCGGCGCCTTCGTCTGGTGCTACAAGCGGATCGGCGAGTTCGTCCCGCAGCTGATCGACGAGGGCAAAGAGCCCCGGGTGATGCTGGAGTACTCCGGCACGCTGTTCCACGGCATGCGCCAGATGGGCTTGCACGACGTCTTCGACGCGCTGAAGCGCGCCACCTGCGATCCGCGGTACCGGCGCGGCATCGAATGGCTAGGCTGCCCGTGGGGCCACGCCGTGGCACCGTCAACCCCGGTGCAGGACTACCTGCTGCACGTCAAGGCGTGGCAGCACCACTTCGCATCGATCTTCGGCGTGGAGGCGCTGCAGCGGGTGCGCGGCTTCTCGCCATCGGAGATGGCACTGCCCAACCATCCCGACGTCGCTTACGCCTTCATCAAGACGCTGCGCGAGTGCGGCTATACCTGGGTGCTGGTGCAGGAGCACACTGTCGAGCAGCCGCTGACAGGCCACGGTCCGGAGCAGAAGCACCTGCCTCACCGCCTCGTCTGCACCAATTCGGACGGCGAGGAAGCGGAGATCATCGCGCTGGTCAAGACGCAAGGCTCCGACACCAAGCTGGTGGCGCAGATGCAGCCCTTCTACGAGGCAAAGAGCCTGAGCCGCTGGCAGCTTGCGGGCAAGAGCGTGCCGCCGCTCGTCACCCAGATCGCCGACGGCGAGAACGGCGGGGTGATGATGAACGAGTTCCCCGGCAAGTTCTTCGATGCCGTCCGCGAAGCGTCCGGCTCAGAGACGCCGTTCATGAATGGCACTGAATACCTCGAATACCTGTTCGCCGATGGCATCACGCCGGAGGATTTGCCGGTCATCCAGCCGATCCACCAGAAGAAGATCTGGGACCGGATGAAGCCGGGAGCAGGCGCCGCCAAGCTCGCCAAGGTGATCGAGGAATGCAAAAAGGAAGACCACCGCTTCCACATGGAGGGCGGCTCCTGGACCAACAACATCTCCTGGGTGCAAGGCTACGAGAGTTTGCTGGGCCCGATGGAGCAGATGAGCGTCGCCTTCAACCGCGTGCTGACGCAGAAGGGGCTGAACACCGATGATCCGCGCTTCCGCAACGCGCTGTTCCACGTGATGTCGGCGGAGACCAGCTGTTACCGCTACTGGGGTCAGGGCGTGTGGGTCGACTACGGCAAGGAGATCTGCCGCCGGGCCGAGGAGATCGTCGCCAACGACTACGGCGCGTAACGGCACAAGGAGGAGCGGGTCGGCGGCGCTCCCGCCGCCCTGCTCTCGACAGATGGGCCCCAACGGGTGCAGTGGCAGCGCTGCTATGTATCCGGTGTTCGAATCATCACGTTTCGGCGACGCGCCTTGGTGTAAAACCCGGGGAACGATATCCGGCTGTCCCGCGGGTTCTGCATGCACATCTCCAGCGATACCGATCCGCTCGCACTGTTCAGCACCTGGCTGGCCGAGGCCGAACGCGGCGAGATCAACGATCCCAATGCGATGACGCTGGCGACAGTCGACGCCGATGGGACCCCATCCGCCCGGATGGTGCTGCTCAAGGGCCTCGATGACCACGGCTTCGTCTTCTACACCAACCTCGGTAGCCGCAAGGCCCGTGAGCTGGCGCAGCGGCCGCGCGCCGCGCTGTGCTTCCATTGGAAATCATTGCGCCGGCAGGTGCGCGTGCAAGGCACCGTCGAGCGGGTCAGCGATACCGAAGCCGATACCTATTTTGCCACCCGGCCGCGGATCAGCCAGATCGGCGCCTGGGCATCGAAACAGTCGCAGCCGCTGGCAGGGCGCTTCGAGCTGGAAGGGCGCGTTGCCCGCTACACCGCGCGCTTCGCGCTGGGCGCGGTGCCGCGGCCGGCGCACTGGTCCGGCTTCCGCGTCATCCCGCAGGTGATCGAGTTCTGGGAGGACCGGCCGTTCCGCCTGCACATGCGCATGCTGTTCACCCGGCGCGAAGGCGGCTGGGAAACCGGGGAGCTCTATCCGTGAGCGCGGGGGCGACGCCGGCCGCCGCGGATGCGGGGCCAGGCCGCCTGAAGACGTGGGCTGCCTCTGCCTCGGTCGGCGTCGCCCTGACGCTGATCCTGGCCAAGGCGGGCGCCTATTTCGCCACCGGGTCGGTCAGCCTGCTGTCTACCCTGGTGGACTCCCTGCTCGACTTCGCCGCCTCTCTAATCAACCTCGTTGCGATCTTCCAGGCCTCCGTCCCCGCAGATCGCGAGCACCGGTTCGGCCATGGCAAGGCCGAGCCGCTGGCCGGCCTTGGCCAAGCGGCGTTCATCGCCGGATCGGCAGCCTTCATTCTGGTCCAGGCGGCCGACCGCCTGTTCCGGCCGGCACCGCTGACCAACGAGACCGTCGGCATCGCCGTCATGGTGCTGTCGATCGCCGTTACCTTCGGGCTGGTGCTCTTCCAGCGCCGGGTCATCCGGGCAACCGGTTCGATCGCTATCGGTGCCGACGCCCTGCACTACCGCTCCGACCTGCTGATCAACCTCGCGGTGATTGCCGCGCTGATCGCGTCGGGGACGTTCGGCTGGGACCTCGCCGACCCGCTGCTGGCTGGCGCCGTCGCCATCTATATCTTGTGGAGCGCGTGGGGAATTTTCACCAGCAGCGTCAACCTGCTGATGGACCGGGAGCTGCCAGAGGAAGACCGCGAGCGGATCCGGACGATCGCCATGGGCCACCCGGCGGTGATCAGCATCCATGACCTGCGCACCCGCTCCTCGGGGACCCAGACATTCATCCAGTTCCACCTGGAGATGGACCCGAACCTGACGCTGATCGATGCCCACACCATTGCCGATTCGGTGATGGGTCGGGTTGAAGAGGCCTTCCCCAACGCCGAAGTGCTGATTCACGAGGATCCCTTCGGCATCAAGGAGGCGCGACCCTCATTCGAGTAACTGATAGGGAGCCGGCTGCGTGATCGTCGGGGACCAGAGCGAGGTCATCGCTTTCCTCTCGCAGCCCGAGACCTACGGGCCGGGGGTCCCCTTCGTCGAGCGGCGGGAGACACACGCGTCGATCCTGTTCCTCGCCGGCGCCCGCGTCTTCAAGCTGAAGCGGGCTGTCCGCTTCCCCTACCTGGATTACGGCAGTCCGGCCGCGCGTCAGCGCTTCTGCGAGGCGGAGGTGGCAATCAACCGGCGGACGGCGGGGGACCTCTACCGCGGCGTTGTCGCGGTCGTCCGACATCCGGACGGCAGCCTCGGTCTGGGCGACGACGGGCGGCCGGTTGATTGGGTGGTGGAAATGCAGCGCTTCGCCGAGGATGCCCTGCTCGATCATGTCGCGGCGGGCGGCGGTCTCGACCGTCGCAACATTGAAACTCTTGCCGATGCAATTGCCCGCTTTCATCGCGAGGCTGAGCGCCGGCCCACGGCCGGCGGTGCCGCGGCGATGGAGAAGATCCTCGACGGCAATGTCCACAGCTTCGTCGAAGTCGATCCCGCCATCCTCGATCCCACCGCCATCGCCCGCCTGGCAACAGCATCGCGGCAAGCGTTGGCGGGAGTGGCGCCCCTGCTCGACCGGCGGCGGGCCGACGGTTTCGTCCGGCACTGCCACGGCGATCTGCATCTGCGCAACATCGTCCTGATCGAGGGCCGGCCGGTGCTGTTCGATGCGATCGAGTTCGACCCCACCTTCGCCGACATCGATGTGCTCTACGACCTCGCCTTCCTGGTCATGGACCTGGAGTTCCGTGATCTCAGGCGGCTCGCCAGCATTCTGCTCAACCGCTACCTGGACGTGACCGGCGACAGCGAAGGTCTCGCCGCCCTGCCGCTGTTCTGCTCGCTGCGCGCCGCCATCCGCAGCCACATCGATGCCGCCGCCGCTGCCACCCATTCCGACGCCGAGGCTGCGGCGGTCCTGGCGACGGGTGCCGCCCGTTACCTCGCGCTCGCGCTCGAATTTCTCGAGCCTTCGGTGCCGCGGCTGATCGCGCTGGGGGGGCTGTCGGGATCCGGCAAGTCCCGGCTCGCGCGCGAGCTGGCACCATGCTTCGCGCCGCGTCCCGGCGCCCGGGTCATCCGCACCGATGCGACCCGTAAGCGGCTGGCCGGGGTCGCGCCGGAAACGCGCCTCGCGCCTGCCGACTACAGCGCCGAGGCGAGCCGGCGGATCTACGACGCGGTCTACGACGAAGCACGTGAAACCCTTGCCGCCGGGCGCACGGTCATCGCCGATGCCGTCTTCGCCCGGCCGGAGGAACGGGCCGCCATCGCCAGCATCGCCACCGCCGCCGGGGTGCCGTTCGATGGGCTCTGGCTGGAAGCGGATCCGGCACTGCTCGAACGACGGGTGCGCGAGCGCCGCGGCGACACCTCCGATGCGACGCCGGAGGTGGTCCGCACCCAGCTCGCGATCGAGCTGGGCGCGATCGACTGGCACCGCGTGCCTTCGTCAGGTGCGGCGGAGGACACCCTGGGGACCGCACGGCGGCTGGTCGGCGCTGAACCCCATCAGTCGTAGGGTCTTTCAATCCGGCCGCAGCCTAGCCATGATATTCGGGGGTGGTCTATCGATAAGCAGAGCAGGGTATGACTATTCGCAAGGTTCTGGTGCCGCTCGACGGGTCCGATCGCGACCGCCAAGCGCTGAATGCTGCCTTCTCGGTCGCTCAGGTGTTCGGCGCGCACATCGATGCCATGCACGTCCGCGTTCAGCCGGTTGATACCCTGCCCTTCGTCGGCGAAGGGATGTCGGCAGCGCTGGTCCAGGAACTGGTCGAGCTGAGCGAGCGGGAGACGGCAGCACGAGCGGCCATCGCCCGCAAGACCTTCGAGGCGATGCGCACCGCCGCCAATGTGCCGCTGGCGGCGGCCGTTGGGGCCGCGGCAACGCCGTCAGCGCTGTGGCTCGAACTCGAAGGCCAGGAAGAGGACGCGGTCGCGGCCGCCGGCAGGCTCGCCGACCTCATCGTCCTTGCGGCGCCGGAGCCGTCCGGCAGCATCGGCAACCCCGGCACCTTCGGGGTCGCTCTTTTCGAGACCGGGCGTCCGGTGCTGGTCGCCGCCAAACGCGACGCGCCTCTGCGCTTCGGGCATATCGTCGTCGCCTGGGACGCCAGCGCCCAGGCGGCACGAGCACTGGCCGCGGCGCTGCCATTCCTCGCCCGCGCCGGTAAGGTGAGCATCGTCTCCGCGCAGGAGCCGGGCGAGGGTGACGACCTGAAGTCCGTTCCCGCCTATCTCGCCTGGCACGGGATCGCGGCCGAGAGCCGGACGATCGGGCAACACCCGAGCGTCGGTGATGCGCTCACCGCCGCCGCTTGCGGCGCCGACCTGCTGGTGATGGGCGGTTACTCGCACAGCCGGCTGCGGGAGATGATTTTGGGAGGCGTGACCCGCCACATGCTGGGGAAAGCGACGCTACCGTTGCTGCTGGCACATTGAGGGACGCGGCCGCAATGGTGCTTTGACGATGACGCGGAACGAACCGTGAGCGACGATGGCGCCGAACGGCGAACGGTGGTGATCACCGGCGCCAGTCGCGGAATTGGCCATGCCACTGCCAAGGTGTTTCTCGACCGCGGCTGGCGGATTCTCACCTGCTCGCGCGAGGACACTCCGGCCGAGTGCCGCCGCGATCCCAATTGGACCTGCCACATTCCCACCGACCTCGGCGATGCCGCCAGCGTCGCCCACTTCATCGAGCAGGCCAACGCGGCGTTGGGCGGCGCGCCCCTGCATGCGCTGGTGAACAACGCCGGGATGTCGCCGAAGACGCCGTACAAGGAGCGGCTCGGCTGTCTCAACGGAGACCTCGACGCCTGGCACGACGTTCTCGAGATCAACTTCTTCGCGCCGCTGCGGCTAGCGCGCGGCTTCGCCGCCGCGTTGCACCGCGGCCATGGCGCCGTCGTGAACGTCACCTCGATCGCCGGCCATGCCGTCCACCCGTTTGCCGGCTCGGCCTATTCCATCTCCAAGGCGGCGCTGTCGGCGCTGACCCGGGAACTGGCGCACGAATGTGCCGCTCTCGACATCCGCGTCAACGCGGTGGCCCCGGGAGAGATCGAAACCGCGATGATCCAGCCGGAATACGAGGTGCTGATCCCGCGCATCCCACTGGAGCGGATGGGTCGTCCGGAGGACGTCGCCAACGCCATCTTCTACCTGTGCTCGCCCGACTCCGGCTACGTCACCGGCAGCGAGCTGTGGGTCACCGGCGGCCAGCACCTCTACTGAAGATCGCTATCCTTTCGCATCCGCTCCCGCCGGCCGCCCCTCTGCCCGCGTCCCGACGACGGGGCTTGGTTGCACTGCCGCCGCTTCCGCGGATGGCGGAGCGCCGAAAGTGCCGGGAGGTGCACGATCTGGCATTCGTCCGGCTTCTTCCGGCGGGTGCCGCAGGTCCTCAGGAGGCGCGTCGCCGTCGGCTTCCCAGTCTCCACCACCAGTGCCGAGGTCGATGCGCAGCGGCACCGCCGTCTTGACGTGCAGGTCTCGCTGCGGGAACGGCACCTCGATGCCGTGCCGCTGCAAAGACTGATAGATCGCCCAGCAATAGGCGGCGCGGGCGCCGAGCGGGCGGTGGATGCCCTCGCTCGTGAGCCAGATGACGAGCTCGAACTCGAGCCGGCTTTCGGCGAATTTCACCAGCCACAGCTGCGGCACGCGGCCGCTGGAGTCCTTGAGCGTGAACTTCACCTCCTGGGCCGCCTCGCACACCGCCTTGCGCACCAGTTCGAGGTCGGTGCCATAGGCGACGCCGAACGGGACGTGAATGCGGGCATGGGCGTCGAGCATCGTCCAATTGATCACCCGGCTGTTGACGAACTCCGAGTTGGGGACCGCCACGTCGATGCTGTCGGGCGTGGTGATGATGGTGTTACGGACGTTGATCTGGCGAACGGTGCCGGCGAGATGACCGCGCTCGACCTCGACGAAGTCACCGACCTTCAGGCTCTTCTCCGACAGCAGAATCAGACCAGCGATGAAGTTGTTGAAGATCGCCTGCAGCCCGAAGCCGATGCCGACGCCGAGGGCACCGGTGAAGACGGCGAAGGCGGTGAGGTCGATGCCGATGGTGCCGAGAGCGATGAACACTGCGGCGATGACCATCATTACCTTCAGCAGGCGGGCCGTCAGCAACTGCAGCGACGGCGTCGCCCCTGAACGGGCCAGCACTCGACCCTCCAGCATCCCCGCCGCCCAGTTGGCGAGCCACACCAGCACGCCCAGCCACAGCATGCCCGTGACGATGCCCATGGGCGAGATGCGCAAGCCGCCGACGGACCAGCTCAATTCGCGCAGAAACCGCGCGCTGTCGCCCAGCGCATCGAAGATGTAGAGGGCGGTGAACACCCAGATCAGGACAGCGAGCGCGCCGGCGCGGAAGCGGTCGCGGACCAAGCTGGAGACGAGGCGAATCACCACCCAGGCGACCAGCAAACTCAGCGTCAGCTTGATGCCTTGGTGCGGCCAGCCCTGGCTCTGTGCGACCAGCAGCGCGGGCGTCAGCAGGAGCGCCGCGACGGAATAGCGCATCAGCGGCAGCAGCGCCAGCGACAGCCGACGGACGAAAGCGTTGGTCGACTGACCAAGGCGCGAGTCGGAATCAATCCGCCGGTGCCACGTTCTTATCCAGCGCTGCAGCTTCGGCGCGATGAACACTGCAAGGATTGCGGCCGTACCGATGGCTGTGGTCTGGCCGATGATGCTGGGCGAGGAGAACTCCCGTGCGATCCAGGCGTGCACGGCGCTGGCGCCCTTGACCAGCGGTTCCGGGTCGGCGATCACGTCCATGTCGTTTCCTCGCAGCCGGGTCGCCGCACGCCGCGTCAACCAGCGGCTGGTCCGGGTTACCTCCGGCCGGCGGCGCTTTTTTTATTGTCGTTTGCATTATTACCACTGTGCCCCTCTACCGTCACTGACAGCCCCGCTGGATCGGAGTAGCTTTCAGTGGCGCAGCGCAGGGCCGTGGTGCCGCACTCACACGCCCGGCAAACCGCCGGCAAGCCATCCAGCGCCGACCGCCCGGCGGTTGCCCGGAAAAAGCCAAGCTGCTAGCCTGTTGGCCGGCCCTCCGCGGGTCGGCTCCACAACACCGGTATCGAAAACATGAAGATCAGCGGCAACGCCGTCCGCCCAGGCAACATCATCGAGCATCAGGGCCGGCTCTGGCGCGCGGTGCGCATCATGCACACGCAGCCGGGCAAGGGCGGCGCCTACCTGCAGGTGGAGCTGAAGGACATCCGCGACGGCACCAAGCTGAACGAGCGCTTCCGCTCGTCGGAAAACGTCGAGCGGGTGCGGCTCGACCAGCGGTCCTACCAGTACCTCTACAGCGATGCCGATTCGCACACCTTCATGGACACCGAGACCTTTGACCAGATCACCCTGCCGACCGACCTGGTCGGCGAGGATCAGGTGCCGTTCCTGCAAGAGAACATGGTGGTAACCATCGAGTCCTACGAAGAGCAGCCGATCTCGGTGGAGCTTCCCGACCAGGTGACGCTGCGCGTCGTCGAGGCGGACGCCGTGGTCAAGGGCCAGACAGCAGCGTCGTCGTACAAGCCGGCGATCCTGGAGAACGGCATCAAGGTCCTGGTGCCGCCTTTCATCGAGGCAGGTACCCGCATCGTCGTCGCCACCGGCGATTCTACCTACGTGGAGCGGGCGAAGGACTAGTGCGCCAGTCCCGTACTTTCGCGCCAACCCGCCCGCCGGCCGCCTGATGGCCTATCGCTCGCCGCTGCTGAACGTGATGACCGCCGCCGCCCTCAAGGCGGCGAAGGGGCTGGTCCGCGATTTCGGCGAACTCGAACAGTTGCAGGTCTCGGTCTCGAAGAAGGGACCCGCCGACTTCGTCAGCCGGGCGGACCATCGCTCGGAATCGGTGCTGCGCGCCGAACTGACCAAGGCGCGGCCGACCTACGGCCTGCTCATGGAGGAGAGCGGCTTACACCCCGGCTCCGACACGTCCAACCGCTGGGTCGTCGACCCGCTCGACGGAACCACCAACTTCCTGCACGGCATCCCGCACTTTTCCATCTCGATCGCCCTCGAGCGCGACGGCGAGCCCTATGCCGGGGTCATCTACTCACCGATCCCGGACGAGATGTTTGTCGCGGAGAAGGGCACCGGGGCCTTCCTCAACGGCCGGCGGCTCCGAGTCTCCGGCCGCCGCAATGTCGAAGAGGCGCTATTCGCCACTGGCATTCCGTTCCTCGGCCTTGCCAACCACGGCCTTTTCCTCCGCCAACTCGGCGCCGTCATGGCCGTGTCGTCCGGCGTCCGCCGCTACGGATCGGCAGCGCTCGACCTCGCCTGGGTCGCGGCCGGCCGTTACGACGGCTTCTGGGAGAACGGCCTGAACGCGTGGGACATCGCCGCCGGCATCGTGCTGGTGCGTGAAGCGGGCGGCTTCGTCAGCGATCTTGCCGGCGGCCGCAAGATGTTCACTGGCGGCGGCGTGCTGGCCAGCAACACTGCCCTGCACGAGAGCCTGATCGGGCTGGTGGCGCAGGCGTCGCCGCATCCGGCAGCGGCATCCTGAAGCGGACAACCGCAAAAAATGAGCGCCAAGACCCGCATGACCAATCCGCACCGCTATCTGCTGCGGATGCTGGTATTCCTGGCCTTGGTCGGCGCGGGCTGCGGCCTGCTGTTTTCCGGGCTTGCTGCCGCGTTCAGCGTCAATCCGCCGCTCAACGGCCTGATCCTCGGGGTTTTCGCCATCGGCGTCCTCTACGCTCTGCGGCAGGTAATCCGGCTGTCGCCGGAAGTCGCCTGGATCGAGCACTTTCGCAGCGACCGGCCGGCCGAGAAGGTTCCGTCGGCGCCGCGGCTCCTGGCACCGATGGCGGCGATGCTGAGCGAGCGCCGCGGCCGGCTGATGCTGTCGGCGCCGGTGATGCGCTCGCTGCTGGACGGCATCGCCTCGCGGCTCGACGAGGCACGCGATCTCTCCCGCTACCTGATCGGTCTGCTCATCTTCCTCGGCCTGCTGGGCACCTTCTGGGGCCTGTCGCAGACGGTGGGATCGGTCGGCGCCGTCATCCGCGGGCTCACCGTCGGCTCCTCCGACGTCGCCGAGATGTTCGAGACGCTGAAGGCCGGCCTCGCGGCGCCGCTGTCCGGGATGGGCACGGCCTTCTCCTCGTCGCTGTTCGGCCTCGCCGGCTCGCTCGTCCTCGGCTTTCTTGACCTGCAGGTGGGCCAAGCGCAGAATCGCTTCTACAACGAGCTGGAGGACTGGCTCTCAGGCTCGACGCGGCTGTCGTCGGGGGTGGCGCCCAGCGACGGCGACCAGCCGATGCCGGTCTACGTGCAGGCGCTACTGGAGCAGACGGCGGACAGCATCGAGACCCTGCAACGCACGCTGGTCCGCGGCGAGGAAACCCGCGCGGCCGGAACGGCGCAGCTTCTCGCCCTCGCCGAAAAGGTCGGCGCCCTCACCGACCAGATGCAGGCGGAGCAGGCGGTGATCCGCGCGCTGGCCGACAGCCAGAACGAGCTGCGGCCGGTGCTGGCCCGTCTCGCCGACGGGCTACGCGCACCGGGTGGCGGCACCGCCGCCGGCCTCGACGAGGCGACGCGGGCGCATATCCGCAACCTGGATGTCTACGTCGCCCGCCTGATCGAAGAAATGATCGCCGGCCGCGAGGAGATCGTCCGCCAAGTCCGCAGCGACATCCGGATGCTGGCCCGCACCATCGCCGCGGTGGCCGACGAGCCCGAGCGGCAAGGCTAGCCTTCATGGCGCTCTCCGCCCGCCGGATGCGACGGCCGCTGGACATCTGGCCCGGCTTCGTCGATGCGCTGGCCAGCCTGCTGCTGGTGATCATCTTCGTCCTGCTGGTATTCGCGCTGGCGCAGTTCTTCCTCGGCGCCACCCTCCACGACCGGGACGCCTCGCTGCGATCACTGGAGGGGGAGATGGCAAAGCTGGCGGAAGTGCTGGCGCTGGAGCGCAAGAGCAAGGACACCCTCGGTGCCGAGGTTGCCCGCCTGTCGGGCGAGCTGCAGGCGAGCCTCGCGCAGCGGCATAGCCTGGAGCAGCAGATACAGGGAGTGACCGGGCGGGCCGAGCAGGCGGAAGCCGGACTCGCCGAGGAGAAGAAGCTCTCGGAAAGTGCCCGCGCCGCCGCCGCGTTGCTGGACCAGCAGCTGTCGGCGATGCGTGAGCAGCTCGCGCAGCTCGCCGCCGCGCTCGACGCCTCGGAGAAGAAGGCGGCCGAGCAGGACGTGCAGATCCAGACGCTCGGCCAGCGGCTGAACGCGGCGCTCGCCGGCAAGGTCCAGGAGCTGGCCCGCTTCCGCTCCGAGTTCTTCGGCCGGCTGCGCCAGGTGCTCGGTGATCGGCCGGACATCCGCATCGAGGGCGACCGCTTCATCTTCGCCTCCGAAGTGCTGTTCGACCCAGGCTCCGCCGAGCTGGAGCCAGCCGGGCGGACGCAGATCCAGCGCGTCGCCGAGACGCTGAAGCAGGTGGCCAAGACGATCCCGCCCGACGTCGACTGGATTTTGCAGATCGACGGCCATACCGACCGGACGCCCATTGCAACGCCGCAATTCCCATCCAACTGGGAGCTGTCGCAGGCGCGGGCGATGTCGGTGCTGCGTCTGCTTCACGATTACGGCATCCCCTCCGCCCGGCTGGCGGCCGCCGGCTATGCCGAGTACAAGCCGCTTGATCCCGGCGATAGCGAGGCGGCTTTCCGCCGCAACCGCCGCATTGAACTGAAGCTGACGCAGCGCTGACCGCCGCCCCAATGGCCATCCTCTTTCTCATCGTTTTCGTCGATCTGGTCGGCTTCGGGCTGATCATTCCGCTGCTGCCGTTCTACGGCGAGCACTTCCATGCGACGCCGGCGACGGTTGGCGCGCTGATGGCCATCTACTCGCTCGCCCAGTTCGTAGCGGCGCCGATTTGGGGACGGCTCAGCGACCGCATCGGCCGCAAGCCGGTCCTGGCGCTCAGCCTTGCCGGCGCCACCCTCTCCTACCTCTGGCTCGCCTTCGCCCACGAGTTGTGGATGCTGTTCGCCGCCCGCGCGCTCGGCGGCTTCATGGCCGGCAACATCGCGACGGCGTTCGCCTACGTCGCCGACATCACCACCCCGGCCAACCGGGCCAAGGGCATGGGCATGGTCGGCGCCGCCTTCGGCCTCGGCTTCATCTTCGGGCCCGCCATCGGCGGCGTACTCGCCGGCCACGACCCGGCCAACGCCGACTACGTCACCCCGGCACTGGTGGCGGCGGCGCTATCCGGCACGGCGATGCTGCTGACGTTGGTGCTGCTGCCGGAATCGCTGGCCAAGGACGTGCGCGAGGCGCACGCGGCGCTGCCGCGGCGGAACCGCTGGCAGATGCTGGCCGAGGCGCTGCGCCGGCCCGGGGTCGGGCGGCTAATCCTGCTCGCCTTTCTCTCGACATTCGTCTTCGCCGGCATGGAAACCACCTTCGCGATGTGGTCGCGCCGGCAGTTCGGCTGGGGACCCGCGCAGAACGGCTGGCTGTTCGCCTTCGTCGGCCTGATCAGCGCCGGCGTGCAGGGCAGCCTTGTCGGCCGGCTGGCGCGCCGCTTCGGCGAGCCGCGGCTGATCAGTTCAGGAGCCGTGCTTCTCGCCCTCGGCATGCTGCTGATCCCGATGGCGATACACCCGGCGCTGCTGTGGCCGGCGATGCTGGTGGTGGCGCTCGGCTTCAGCCTGATGACGCCATCGCTAAACAGCATGGTTTCGCTGTCGGCCGGTTCCGGCGTACAGGGGGGGATGATGGGGGTCACCCGCTCGGCGACGACGCTGGCGCGGGTGCTGGGACCGGGCTTCGCCGGCTTGGTGTTCGAGTTCCTCGGCCGGGACTGGCCGTTCTTCACCGGCGCCGCGATCATGGCTGCGGTGCTGGTCCTGGCGCTTGGCGCCATATCCTCGCGGCCAGCAGCTGAACCGGGTGAACTGACGGGACCGCCGCATCCCTCCCGTCGCTAAGCAGGTGCGGCGCTATCCATCCCAAGGCAATCGAAGTGCTTTCACTGTCCTCGACCACCCCGCCGATGAAGTCATCCTGCTCAGGGGCCGCCTAAGTTCAGGAACGACAGGACGGCGAGCGAAGGTTTGCCCCGGCATCGGCTTCGACACCGCCTGACTGCACCCCGGCGCAACCGCAGCCCGAAGCTCAGTCGAGGCTGACGGTCGCGCCGGCCAGTGCCGAGGCGTCCGCCGCCAAGCGGTCGAGGAGGGGTTCGCCACCGCGGGTCGAGATCCAGCGCGTGCCGTCCCACTCGTAATGCGCGGCGCCGCTGACTGAGGACGCCAGCCAGATCTGGCGGTTCGGCTGGTGCTTGTTCAGCACCAGCCGGCCGGCGTCCTCAAAATCCACGGTAAGGATGCCTTCCTGCAGGTCGACGTCGGCGTCGTCGCCGACGGCCGCTTCGAGCTGCTCGAAAAGCCGGCCGATGGTTTGATCGGCGAGTTTGGCGAAGCCGGTTTCGTCGAGCACGCTCATACTCCTTTCCCGCAGCAAGGCTGCTGTTCTAACTGGCAAACAGGATCGCCAGCATCACCACGCCGATGATGATCCGGTAGTAGGCGAAGCTGGAAAAGCCGTTGGTCGAGACAAAGCCCACCAGCCACTTGACCACCACCAGCGCCGAGAGGAAAGCCACGACGAAGCCAACGACGATCACGGCAAGGTCGTGGGCCTGCAGCAGCGACCAGCTCTTGTACATATCGTAGCTGGAGGCGGCGAGCATCGTCGGCACGGCGAGGAAGAATGAGAACTCGGTTGCCGGAGCGCGGGCGACGCCGAGCAGCAGGGCCCCCATGATGGTCGCCCCGGAGCGGGAGACGCCGGGGATCATCGAGACGCATTGGCAGAAGCCGATCTTCAGCGCCAGCAGCGGCGTGATCGCCTCTACGGTCCGGGCCTTGGGCGGCAGATGCCAGCGCTCGATGGCGAGGATGGCAAAGCCACCAAGGATCAGGCTGACGCTCACCACCCACGGCGAGAACAGCACCGACTTGATGAAATCGTGCGCGAACGCGCCGACCACCAGTGCCGGCAGAAAGCCCAGGAAGATGATGGTGGCGAACCGCCGCGACGCCGGCTCCGACAAAAGACTGACGGCGACGTGGAAAAACTTCTCCCGGTAGAACCAGACGACCGCGAGGATCGCACCGAGCTGGATGACCACCTCGAAAACCTCGCCTTGCGTTCCTCCGAACCCCAGCAGGTCACCGACGAGGATGAGATGTCCGGTCGAGGAGACGGGGATAAACTCGGTCAACCCTTCGACCAGACCAAGCAGGGCGGCGACAAGAAAGTCGTATAGTTCCAAGGCTTACCTCCGGGTATGAGCGGTCGGGAACAACGCGCGGGCTCCGGTTCGGCGGTCCGCGGCGGCTTTTCGGAGTGCGGTCCAGCCGCACGGACGAGAATGGATGACAGGCGGCGTCGTGTCGGGTAAAGATGAAGAAACGTCTGCCTCGGCGCGTCGGCCTTATACCTTTGAGACGAGGTCCGATATCTGTCGGGCGCTGAGCGGGAGTAGCCTGCCGGCCGAAGTGCGTCAAGCGCAGTTGGGCTAAAACGAGCGGGCAGCCGGTCTCATGGCCGGCATAGAAATAACGCGGTGCTCCGGTTTCTGCGACGGGTTACGGGTTGGAGGTAAAGGGCGGTCACGACGTAGGATGCGCCATATGAACGAGTGTGCTCTGCCGACGAAGCAGGGGCTGTACGACCCAAGTTATGAACACGATGCCTGCGGTATCGGTTTCCTTGCGAATATTAAAAATCGCAAGAGCCACGATATTGTGCGCCAGGGATTGAGTATTCTCTGTAATCTCCGTCACCGTGGCGCGGTCGGGGCCGATCCGCTTGCCGGTGACGGCGCGGGCATTCTTATCCAGATACCGGACGCCTTTCTGCGCGCCGAGTGCGAGGGGCTGGGCTTTGCGCTGCCGCCCGTCGGCGCGTATGCAGCCGGCATGGTGTTCCTGCCGCGCGACGAAACAACCCGGCAAGCGTGCCTTGCCGCCTTCGAGAAGGTGATCCCGCAAGAAGGCCAGGTGTTGCTCGGCTGGCGCGATGTGCCTACCGACAACTCGGTTCTCGGCTTCAGCGTCAAGCCGATCGAGCCGGTGATCCGGCAGTTCTTCGTCGGCCGCGGCGCCGGCCTCGACGAGGGGGCGTTCGAGCGCAAGCTGTTCGTCATCCGCAAGCAGGTGCACCACGAGATCTGGGACAAGGGCTATCGGGATTCCGATCAGTTCTACATCCCCTCGCTGTCGAGCCGGACGATCGTCTACAAAGGGATGATCCTGTCCGAGAACCTCTCGACCTACTATCCCGACCTGCGTGACGAGCGGTTCGTCTCGGCGCTGGCGCTGGTCCACCAGCGGTTTTCGACCAACACCTTCCCCTCCTGGAAGCTGGCGCACCCGTTCCGCTACCTCTGCCACAATGGCGAGATCAACACGCTGCGCGGCAACATCAACTGGATGATGGCGCGCAAGGCGACGATGAAGTCGGCGCTTCTTGGCGACGACCTCGACAAGCTGTGGCCGCTGATCGGCGACGGTGCCTCGGACAGCGCCACCTTTGACAACGCGCTGGAACTGCTGCTCGCCGGCGGCTACTCGCTGCCGCACGCGATGATGATGATGATTCCGGAAGCGTGGGACGACAACCCGCTGATGGATGAGAAGCGGCGCAGCTTCTACGAGTACCACGCGGCGCTGATGGAGCCGTGGGATGGACCGGCGGCGGTGGCTTTCACCGACGGCCGGATCGTTGGCGCCACCCTCGACCGCAATGGCCTGCGGCCGGCGCGTTACGTCATCACCGACGATGATCTGTGCGTGATGTCTTCGGAATCCGGCGTGCTGCCGATCCCGGAGGAGAAGATCGTCAAGAAGTGGCGGCTGCAGCCGGGGAAGATGTTCCTTATCGACCTCGAGCAGGGTCGCATCATCGACGATGCCGAGTTGAAGGACGAGCTGACAGCGGCCAAGCCCTACCAGCAGTGGCTGGACGCGACCCAGATCCGCGTCGAGAAGCTGCCGCCGGAAGTGGGACCGATGACCCCCGATCCGCAGACCCTGCTCGATCAGCAGCAGGCGTTCGGCTACACCCAGGAAGACCTGCGCTTCTTCCTGCAGCCGATGGGTCTGACCGGCGAGGACCCGGTGGGCTCCATGGGCCGCGACATTCCGATCGCAGTGCTGTCGGACCGGCCGAAAATGCTGTCCGACTACTTCAAGCAGTGCTTCGCCCAGGTCACCAACCCGCCGATCGACCCGATCCGCGAAGAGCTGGTGATGTCGCTGGTCTCGCTGATCGGGCCTCGTCCGAACCTGCTGGAGCCCGAAGGCGCGGCCGGCCACAAGCGGCTGGAAGTCCGCACGC
Organism: Rhodospirillales bacterium; assembly: GCA_016793875.1. Taxonomy (GTDB): domain Bacteria; phylum Pseudomonadota; class Alphaproteobacteria; order Rhodospirillales; family Defluviicoccaceae; genus Defluviicoccus. The sequence continues at coordinate 33,010 of JAEULG010000062.1, forward strand.
CGATCCTCTCCAACGTCGACCTGGAGCGCATCCGGCGGATCGAGAACCACGTCGATAACGCCTTCCGCACCTATACCCTCGACATCACCTATCCGGCCTCCGACGGCGCCGAAGGAATGGACGTCGCCCTTGCGCGTCTATTCGCCCGCGCCAACCGGATGGTGAGCGAGGGCTACAACATCATCATCCTGTCTGATCGGGCCATGGGAGCCGACCGCATCGCCATTCCGGCGCTGCTGGCCACCGCCGGCGTCCACCACTACCTGATCCGCGAAGGGCTGCGCACCTCGGTCGGCATTGTCGTCGAAACCGGCGAGGCGCGGCAGGTGCACGACTTCTGCCTGCTCGCAGGCTTCGGCGCCGAGGCGATCAATCCCTACCTCGCCTTCGATACGCTCTCCAACCTGTTGAGCGAACTCCCCGCCGGCACCGGCGAAGCCGAGGTGCATAAGCGGTACATCAAGGCGGTCTCCAAGGGCATCCTCAAGGTGATGTCGAAGATGGGGATCTCCACCTACCAGTCGTACTGCGGCGCCCAGATTTTCGACGCCATCGGTCTCTCGAAGACATTCGTCGACACCTACTTCACCGGCACGCGGACGCCGGTTGAGGGCGTTGGTCTACCGGAGATCGCAGCGGAAACGGTGCGGCGCCACAGCCTCGCCTACGGCAATGTGCAGGTGCTGCGCAACGCCCTCGACGTCGGCGGCGAGATTCAGTACCGCCTGCGTGGCGAAGAACATATGTGGACGCCGGAGACGATCGGCCTGCTGCAGCACGCCACCCGGTCGGCCGACTACAAGAAGTTCAAGGCCTATACCGCGAAGGTCAACGATCAGGTCCGCAAGCTGAAGAACCTGCGCGGTCTGTTCGAATTGAAGAAGGCAAACGAGCCGGTGCCGCTGGGCGAGGTCGAGTCCGTCTCGGAAATCGTCAAGCGCTTCGCCACCGGCGCGATGTCGTTCGGCTCGATCTCATGGGAAGCGCACACGACCCTCGCCATCGCCATGAACCGGGTCGGCGGCAAGTCCAACACCGGCGAGGGCGGCGAGGAGAGCACCCGCTTCAAGCCGCTGCCCAACGGCGATTCCATGCGCTCGGCGATCAAGCAGGTGGCTTCCGGCCGCTTCGGCGTGACCACCGAATACCTGGTCAACGCCGACGACCTGCAGATCAAGATCGCTCAGGGCGCCAAGCCGGGCGAAGGCGGCCAGCTGCCGGGCCACAAGGTGGACGAGTGGATCGCCCGCGTGCGCCATTCCACCCCGGGCGTCGGGCTGATCTCGCCGCCGCCGCATCACGACATCTACTCCATCGAGGATCTGGCGCAGCTCATCTTCGACCTGAAGAACGTCAATCCGGACTCCCGGGTCAGCGTCAAGCTGGTCTCCGAGGTCGGTGTCGGCACCATCGCCGCCGGCGTCTCCAAGGCGCATGCCGATCACGTCACCATCTCCGGCTTCGATGGCGGCACCGGCGCAAGCCCGGTGACGTCCATCCAGCATGCCGGGCTGCCGTGGGAGGTAGGTCTCGCCGAGACGCACCAGACCCTGGTGCTCAATGACCTGCGTGGCCGCATCGCCGTCCAGGTGGACGGCGGCCTGCGGACCGGCCGCGATGTGGTCATCGGTGCCCTGCTTGGCGCCGACGAGTTCGGCTTCGCCACCGCGGCGCTGATCTCCGCCGGCTGCATCATGATGCGCAAGTGCCATCTCAATACCTGCCCGGTTGGCGTCGCCACCCAGGATCCCGAGCTGCGCAAGCGCTTCACCGGCCAGCCGGAGCACGTGGTCAACTTCATCTGCTTCATTGCCGAGGAAGTCCGCGAGATCATGGCGGAGATGGGCTTTCGCCGGATCGAGGAGATGATCGGTCGCAGCGATCGGCTGGAGACGCGAGAGGCCATCGCCCACTGGAAGGCCAAGGGCCTCGACTTCACCCGGATGTTCCAGCAGCCGGATGTTGGCCCGAACGTCGCCCGCCGCAACTCGCAGCGTCAGGATCACGGCCTCGATACGGTCCTCGATCGCGAGCTGATCGAACAGGCGAAGGACGCCCTCGACAACCGGCGGCCGGTGTCGATCGAGACGCGGGTGCGCAACACCAACCGCATCGTCGGGGCGATGCTTTCCGGCGAGGTAGCGAAGCGCTACGGCCACCAGGGACTGAACGACGACACCATTCACATCAAGTGCCTGGGAACGGCCGGACAGAGCTTCGGCGGCTTCCTTGCCCGCGGCATCACGCTGGAGCTGGAGGGCGATGCCAACGACTATGCCGGCAAGGGGATGTCCGGCGGCACCCTGATCGTCTATCCTCCGCGGGTCAGTACCTTCAATCCGCGCGAGAACATCATCGTCGGCAACACCGTGCTCTACGGCGCGACCGAAGGTGAGGCATACTTCCGCGGTGTCGCCGGCGAGCGCTTCGCCGTGCGCAACTCGGGTGTGCTGACGGTGGTGGAAGGCGTCGGCGACCACGGCTGCGAATACATGACCGGTGGCTGCGTCGTCGTGTTGGGTCATACCGGCCGCAACTTCGCCGCCGGCATGAGCGGCGGCATCGCCTATGTCCTCGACGAGGATGGCACCTTCGAGCGGCGCTGCAACCTCTCGATGGTAGCGCTCGAACCCATCGCCGACGAGGACGAGCAGTTGGAGCAGGTCTACCACCAGCGCGGCGATATCGGCATGCACGGCCGTGTCGAGCTGATGCGCGACATGAGCCGCTTCGACGCGCAGCGTCTGTTCACGCTGATCGAGAAGCACCACCGGCTCACCGGCAGCCTGCGGGCGGCCGAAATCCTGGAGACGTGGAACGACAGCGTGCGGCGCTTCGTCAAGGTGATGCCGGTGGATTACCGGCGGGCTCTGGAACAGATGCAGGCGCGCTACCGGCCGACCGAGCGCAAGGGTATCAGCGTCGCGGTGGGGATGTAGGGACATGGGCAAGCCAACGGGTTTCAAGGAAATCGCCCGGCGCGACCGGCCCTACGAGTCGATCAGCACCCGCGTCCACCACTGGCACGAGTTCGTCCAGCCGATGCCGGAAGGCGAGCTGTCGCGGCAGGGGGCGCGCTGCATGGACTGCGGCATCCCCTTCTGCCACCAGGGCTGTCCGGTCAACAACATCATCCCCGACTGGAACGACCTTATCTTCCGCGGCGAGTGGCGCGAGGCGCTCGACGTCCTGCACTCGACCAACAACTTCCCGGAGTTCACCGGCCGGGTGTGCCCGGCGCCGTGCGAGGCGGCGTGCACCCTGAACATCATCGACCAGCCGGTGACGATCAAATCGATCGAGTGCGCTATCATCGACCGGGCATGGGCGGAGGGCTGGGTCCGCCCGCAGATCCCCGCCCACCGCACCGGCAAGAGAGTTGCCGTCGTCGGCTCGGGGCCAGCGGGACTCGCCTGCGCCCAGCAGCTCGCCCGTGCCGGACATAGCGTCGTCGTCTACGAGAAGCGCGACAAGATCGGCGGCCTGCTGCGCTATGGCATCCCCGACTTCAAGATGGAAAAGCATCTGATCGACAAGCGCATGGCGCAGATGCAGGCGGAGGGCGTGGAGTTCCGGCCGAACAGCCACGTCGGCCGCAATGTTCCGGTGAACAAGCTGCTGGAAGACTTCGATGCGGTGGTGCTGAGCGGTGGCTCGGAAGCGCCGCGCGATCTGCCGGTGCCGGGCCGGGAGCTCGACGGCATCCACTACGCCATGGATTTCCTGGTGCAGCAGAACGTCCGCGTCTCCGGCCGTGACGTTCCCGAAGAGACGTCGATCCTCGCCACCGGCAAGCACGTCGTCGTCATCGGCGGTGGTGACACCGGATCCGACTGCGTCGGCACCTCGATCCGCCATGGGGCGGCCTCGGTCACCCAGCTGGAGATCATGCCGCGGCCGCCGGAGAAGGAGGACAAGGCGCTGACCTGGCCGCTGTGGCCGCTCAAGCTGCGCACGTCGACCTCGCACGAGGAGGGCTGCGCGCGTGACTGGGCGGTCTCGACCCGCCGGGCGATCGGCGATGGCCGGGTGCAGCAGCTGGAGCTGGTGCGGGTCGAATGGCTGAACGGTGGCAACGGCGGCATGAAGCTGCAGGAGATCGAGGGCAGCGCCTTCACCATCCCCGCCGATTTGGTTTTGCTGGCAATGGGCTTCGTCCATCCGGTGCACGACGCGCTGCTGCAGGAGACCGGGGTGGCGCTCGATGCCCGCGGCAACGTCAAGGCCGACACCGAAGCGGACCTAGGTGCCTACCAGACCAACGTCCCCAAGGTGTTCGCGGCCGGCGACATGCGCCGCGGCCAGTCGCTGGTGGTCTGGGCCATCCGGGAAGGCCGACAGTGCGCCCGCTCCGTTGACCAGTTCCTGATGGGCTACAGCGAGCTTCCACGGTAGCCGGCGCTCCCTCATCGCGCGGCCGCGCCCGGCGGCCGTGCGATCCTGCGCAGCAATGGCGCCGTCTGCGCGCTGGCGGGTTCGCCCGCCGCGCAGGTGTCAGAGAGCAGTCGGGGGAGCTTCTTTCCGAAGGAGATTTCATGATCGTCTACAACATGAAGTGCGGCGAGGGGCACGTCTTCGAGGCGTGGTTCGCCTCGTCGGCGGAGTACGAGGCGAAGGCGGCGGAGCACGCGCTGTCGTGCCCCGAATGCGGCGGCAGCGACGTCGTCAAGGGCCTGTCGGCACCGC
>JAEULG010000294.1 GCA_016793875.1 Rhodospirillales bacterium
GCCCCGGCACGGGCATAGCCAGCCAGCGCCGGGCTCTGCGGCGTCCGTTCGCGCAGCGCGCGCAGGTTGATGCGGGTGGCGTCGGCGACGAGAGTCCCGCAGCACACCCCATGCGGGATAGGAAACTGGGCACCGAGCGGCGAGGCGAGGCCGTGCACCGAGCCGAGCCCGGTCTGGGCGAGGCAGATCCCGGACAGCAGCGCGGCATAGGCCATCCGCGACCGCCCGGCGCGCGCCGACGCCCCGTCGCTGCCGTCGAGCGCCGCGAAGAAGCCGGCGGCAAACGCTTCGATGCCCGACCAGCATAGCGCATCGGTGAGCGGATTGGCCTTGATCGAGACGGCGGATTCGAGCAGCTGGGTGAAGGCATCCATGCCGTTGGCCGCCACCACCTCGCGCGGGCAGCTCGCCAGCAGCGCCGGATCGACCAGGGCGATGCGGGCGACGAGCTGCTCGTCGCGGAACGACTTCTTGAAGGCGGCGCCGGGGCCGGAAGCGGGACCGTGGCGGCTGAGCACGGCGTTCTTGGTCGCCTCCGAGCCGGTGCCTGCCGTGGTGGGGACGAGGATCAGCGGCAGCGACGGGCCGCGGTACGGATCCTCCGGGCCGACGCCCTCCAGGTGGCGCATCACCGAATGGCGGTGCGGCAGCAGCCCGGCGATCGCCTTCGCGGCGTCGAGGGCGCTGCCGCCGCCGATGCCGATGACCAGATCGATCCCCTTTCCGGCGAACGCCGCGACGGCCTCGTCCACCAGCTCCGGCGAAGGTTCGCCCGCCACCGCGATGTCTTGCAGGGCAAAACCGGCGGCGCGCAGGCCCGCGCACAGCGCCGGCCAGTGCGGGCCGCCGCGGAACGAGCGGGCGCCGGTGACGAGCAGGGCGCTGCGGCCAAATGCCGCGGCCTCCTGCGGCAGGCCTTCGAGCGCGCCCTCGCCGAAAACGATGCGCGGCAGCCGGGCGATGGTGAACGGCGCGATTGGCGTCGGGACGGACGGGACCATGGGGCGCGTCTCGCTGTTCAGCCGGCGGGGAACAGCCCGCGCCAGGTCACGCCGCTGCGCGGCTCGGCCATCATGTCGGCCACCGCATCACGCCAGGCGAGGTAGTGCGGTGTCAGCTTGTGCGCCTTGGCGTCGTCCTCGCTGGCGTAGGCCTCGTAGAGGCAGAAGCGCGCCGGATCGGCGGGGTCCTGGAGGACGTCGAAACGGCGGTTGCCGGGTTCCTGCACCGAAGCCTCGTGGTTGGCGCGGATCGCCGACAGAAACGCGTCGAGGTGCTCCGGCTTGATCCGGACATGGACGAAGGTGACGTGCATCGCGGCCTCCCGACCCGCCATTGCTGGCAGCGATGTTGTCGGCAGTGGGGTGCGGGCGTCAAGGCAGGGTTTAGCCGCGCCGCGGCATCGGCTAGGGTGCGCCGCTGATGGACATCCACGAGTTCGATTTCGCCCTTCCCCCTGACCGCATCGCCCAACGCCCGGTGCGGCCGCGGGATGCCGCCCGGCTGCTGGTGGTCGAGGACGCGGTGCACGACCGGGTGGTGCGCGACCTGCCGGCGCTGCTGCGGCCGGGCGACCTGCTGGTCGTCAACGATACGCGGGTGGTGCCGGTGCGGCTGCATGGCAAGCGCGGCGCCGTCGCTGTCGAGGCGACGCTGATCGAGCCGCTCGAAGACGGCCGCTGGCGGGCGCTGGCCAAGCCGGGGCGGCGGCTGCGTCCGGGCGATACTCTCGACTTTGCCAACGGCTTTGCCGCGCGGGTGGACCGCAAGCTGGAGGACGGCTCGATCGTCCTCGACTTCGCCGTCGATGCGGCGACGCTGAACCAGGCACTGGACCGGCACGGCGCGGCGCCGCTGCCGCCCTATATCCGCCGGCAGGGGCCCGACCCGCAGGACCGGGCAGACTACCAGACGGTTTATGCCGAGCAGCCGGGCGCCATTGCCGCGCCGACCGCCGGCCTGCACTTCACCCCGGAGCTCCTCGCCGCGCTGACGGCGGCCGGCATCCGCCACACCGCGGTCACCCTGCACGTCGGTGCCGGCACCTTCCTGCCGGTCAAGGCGGCCCGCATCGAGGACCATGCGATGCACGCGGAGCGTGGGACCGTCGGCGACGCCGCAGCGGCGATGATCGCGCAGACCCTCGCCGACGGCGGGCACATCGTCGCCGTCGGCACGACGACGCTGCGGCTGCTGGAGACGGCGGCCGACGAGAGCGGCGGCATCACCCCGTGGTCCGGCGAGACGCGGCTGTTCGTCACCCCCGGCTTCCGCTTCCGCGTCGTCGACCGGCTGATCACCAACTTCCATCTGCCGCGCTCGACGCTGTTCATGCTGGTCTGCGCCTTTGCCGGGATGGAGCGGATGCAAGCGGCCTATGCCCATGCCATCGCCGGCGGCTATCGCTTCTACTCCTATGGCGATGCCTGCCTGCTGTCGCGGGCGCCGGGCGCCGGGCGGTGAACGGCCTCGGCTTTGCCGTCGAAGCCCGCGACGGCGGTGCGCGCAGCGGCCTCTTGACCACGGCACATGGCACCGTGGCAACGCCCGCGTTCATGCCGGTCGGCACTGCTGCCACCGTCAAGGCGATGACGCCGGCGATGGTGGCGGCGACCGGGGCGCGGATGGTGCTGTCCAACACCTATCACCTGATGCTGCGGCCGGGCGCCGAGCGCATCGCCCGCCTCGGCGGGCTGCACGCCTTCATGCAGTGGCCGGGGCCAATTCTCACCGACTCCGGCGGCTTTCAGGTGATGTCGCTCGCCGAGCTGCGGCGCATCGACGAGAAAGGCGTCGACTTCCGCAGCCACATCGACGGCAGCCGGCAGCGGTTGACGCCCGCGTCGGCGATCCGCATCCAGCACCTGCTCGATGCCGACATCAGCATGGTGCTGGACGAATGCCCGCGCTTTGGCGAGCCGGAAGCGGCGGTGGCCGAGGCGATGCGGCGCTCGATGCGCTGGGCGGCGCTGTGCCGGGAAGCGTTCACGGCGCGGCCCGGCTACGGGCTGTTCGGCATCGTCCAGGGCGGCGTTTCGCCGGAGCTGCGCGCCGAGTCGGCGGCGGCGCTCACCGCCATCGGCTTCGACGGCTACGCGGTGGGCGGCCTCGCGGTGGGTGAGGGCAGGGAGGCGATGTTCGCTGTCCTCGATGTCACCGCCCCGCTGCTGCCAGCCGACCGGCCCCGCTACCTGATGGGGGTGGGCAAGCCGGAGGACCTGCTGGGTGGGGTGGCGCGCGGCATCGACCTGTTCGACTGCGTGCTGCCCACCCGCTCCGGCCGCACCGGTCAGGCGTTCACCCGCTTCGGCCCGCTCAACCTGCGCAACGCCCGCCATGCCGACGATCCGCGCCCCCTAGACGAGAACGTTCCCTGTCCCGCCAGCCGCGAGTTCACCCGCGCCTACCTGCACCATCTGGTGCGCAGTGGCGAAATCCTGGGAGCAATGCTGCTCACTTGGCACAACCTCAGCTACTATGCCCAGCTGATGGCGGGGATGCGCGCGGCCATCGCCGGCGGCGGCTTTTCCGCCTTCGCCGCCCGCGTCCGGGCCGACTGGGCGCAAGGAGACATCGAGCCATGGGGCGCCGTTCAGCAAGACGGAGCCGAAGCATGAGCACCGGCCGGCTGCTGTCGGCGATGCTTGCCCTGGCTGCCAGCGCGTGCAGCAGCGGCGATGACTGGCCGCGGATCATCGGCCAGAGCCTCTATAACCTCGGCCACTACGCCTGCACCCAGTCGGCCCATTGCGATGCGGCGGGCGATCATCCGGGGGATACGGACAACCGGCGATGAGCCAGCTCGGCAGCCAGGTCGCGGTCCCGGCGACGCCCGAGGCGGCGGTGCTGGAGACCGTGCCGAACCCGCATCCCGGGGCGACCTACCTGGTGCGCTTCGTCTGTCCCGAATTCACCACGTTGTGCCCGGTCACCGGCCAGCCGGACTTCGCCCACCTCGTCCTCGACTACGTGCCGGCGGCGCGGCTGGTGGAGAGCAAGTCGCTGAAGCTTTTCCTCGCCAGCTTTCGCAACCACCGCGGCTTCCACGAAGCCTGCACCCTCGATGTCGCCCACCGGATCATCGCTGCGGCGGCCCCGCAGTGGCTGCGCATCGGCGGCTACTGGTATCCGCGCGGCGGCATCCCGATCGATGTGTTCTGGCAGACCGGGACGCCACCCGCCGGGCTGTGGCTGCCCGATCAGGGCGTTCCGCCCTATCGCGGGCGCGGCTGACATCAGGCGGGCCGGGCTCGTTGCCGCGCCGCGGGTCCTCCCCTGGCGGGGTGGGGACGACGATCGCGTGTCCGGCGCGATGGTGGCGCCGGGATTTGCGGTTCCCCAAGGTCACTGGCGGGTTCTCTTGGCAGCCGGCGGCGGCGGCTCTACAGTGATGAAAGGATCTGTTGCGGCGCCCTACCTCTCATCATCCGGGTCCGATCAATGAGCGGCAATTCTTCTCCCATGACCGAGCAGGCGGAAGCGCTGGTTGCCGAGAAACGGCGGCGGGCCGGGGATACTCCGCAGGACCGCGCCGCCCTGGCCAAAGCGCTGCTCGATCTCAGCGACGCCCTGGAACGGGACAACCGCGACTCGGAGGCGGTGGCGGCGGCCAGGGAGAGCGTCGCCGTGCTGTCGTCCGACTTCCTCGCCGAGCCGCCGACCCTGGCGACGGCGATGCGGGCCAGCGTGACCCGCTACGTCGCTCTCGCCGGCCGCAGCGGCGCCCCGGACGAGGCGCTGCTGGCGCCCATCGCCCAGGCGCTGGGCGACCTGACCCGCGCCGAGGATGTCGAAGACGACAGCTGAAAGCCAAGTGGCCCCGTTCTCCGGGGCGGCGAGGTCCGGCGACGCGCTGAAGGCCGAGATCCGCGTCCGGGCGCGTGCCTTTGGCTTCGATGCCGTTGGCTTCGCCGGCACCGCCGCGGATCCCGTGGACGGCAGCAACCTCAGGCGGTACATCGCCGAGGGACGACACGGCGATATGGACTGGATGGCGCGCGATACCGGCCGGCGCGCCAATCCGCTTGCGGTCTGGCCGGAGGCGCGCAGCGCCATCTGTCTCGGCGTCAACTACGGTCCGGCCGGTGATCCTCGCAGCCTCCGTGACGAACCGGAACGCGGTGCCATCAGCGTCTACGCCCGCGGTCGCGATTATCACAAGGTGATCAAGAAGCGGCTGAAGGCGTTCGCCCGCTGGCTGAGCGACACCTACGGGTGCGAGGTGCGGGTTTTCGTCGATACAGCGCCGGTGATGGAAAAGCCGCTGGCCATGCGGGCGGGACTCGGCTGGATCGGCAAGCACACCAATCTCGTTTCCCACCGCTTCGGTTCGTGGCTGCTTCTCGGCGAGGTCTTCACCACCCTTGATCTGGTCGCCGACGCTCCCGCGGCCGACCGTTGCGGCAGTTGCGACGCCTGCGTGCGGGCCTGCCCGACGGATGCCCTCGCCAAGCCCTACCAGATCGACGCGCGGCGGTGCGTTTCCTACCTGACCATCGAGGGCAAGGGAGCGATTCCACAGGAGCTCGCGGCGGCCCTCGGCAACCGGATCTTCGGTTGCGACGACTGCCTTGCCGCCTGCCCGTGGAACAAGTTCGCGACGCCGACACCGCATATAGACTTGCGGCCGCGCGCCGATCTCGCCGCACCACGGCTGCACGATCTGGCGGCGCTCGACGAAGCCGGCTTCCGCACCCGCTTTGCCGGAACCGCCATCAAACGCACCGGCTATCAGCGGATGCGCCGCAACATCCGCAACGCTTTGAGCAACGCGCCGCGCGACGACGAAACGAGCCGTCGCTCCGGTTGAGGCGGCATGTCAGCATCTCGCCGAAAAAAACGCCTGCGCGCCGGCTTAACTTCGGAAGGAATGCCACCGGCAGAGGCGGTCGGGCAGACCTCGGTCTGTGCCGCTATTTGGCTGCCAGCACGCGCGCCAGCTGGCTCAGGGCCTCACGATGGCGCTCGTTGGGGATCTGGGTGAAGTTACGCGCCAGTTCCAGGCACATCCGCTGACGCATCGACAGGTCTTCTTCGCTGCCGTTGCCTTCGAGACCCTCGAAAAAGTAGCTCACCGGCACGCGCAGCACCCGCGCGATCTCGAACAGGCGACCGGCCGAGATGCGGTTGATTCCACGCTCGTATTTGTGGGCCTGCTGGTAGGTAACCCCGATCAGGTGCGCCATCTGTTGCTGGCTCAAGCCCAGCATCACCCGACGTTCGCGAATGCGGCTACCGACATATCTGTCAACGTCCGTGCCCTTGGTGACTGCTTTGCTCAGGTCTTCGTCGAAGGGTACCATTCTCTCGATCTCCGGTTAGTGGGCGATCGCACCCGTTCCGAGCGCATCTGATGAGCCGGCAGCCACTTTTCCCGCGGGCCGGCAATCCCCCCACTTGGAATTGCCGCGATCAGTTAAAACGTTCTCCCCTGAATTACGTAACAATGGTTGATCCGGATGACAATCAGTTCATCCTTTCGATGCGAACCAACTCTAGCGCACCCTGAATTCCGAGAAAAGCAACTCGATCGGGGGTCAGCAGCGCTCCTGAGTGAGCATTCCTAAGGAATCGGCTTGCAACATCCTTGGAGAGTAAAATGCAGATGATTCCCCGCCGGGGTGCAACTTATCGGTGAAAGGCACGCCGACGCTGGCCTTCTGCAGCGCTGATCAAATCGTTGCGATCGCCGTCTGGCCGCAACTCGCGCGCTTGGCGAACATCAAGGCTTGCGCGAGACCAGTTCCGTGCCGATCATGCGGTTGGCTGCCGTCAAAGTCGCAGACGAAGCGCCCATGACGCTGGCACACATCCCGTGCGGCCATGCGGACCGCTTGGGACGTACCCGAAAGCCGCTCAGCGTGGCCCTGCCAAGCAGTGGACCCGCCCGTGCGCCATCATCAGGCCCGAGGGGGGCGGCCGACCAATTCGTCCAGTTGCCGCTGCATCTCGTTGAGGCGGGCACGAAGCTCGTCGATCTGCGCCTCGGAGGGGCTGACGGCCTGCTGTTCCGGCGCCCGGTCTGCCGGAGGGACCTCCTCGCCGTAGAACGGCGTCAGCATCCGCATCGTCCGCTCGAAGATCGTGATCTGCTGCTTGCTCATCTCCTCGAACGACGCAAACGGGATCAGGCCATCGAAGGCCGTGCGCAGGTAATCCCGCATCTGCTCCTGATTGCGCGCGAAGGTCTGCATGGTTTGCTCCAGATAGCGAGGCACGACAACCTGTAAGCTGTCGCCATAGAAGCTGATCAGGTGGCGCAGGAAGCTGACCGGCAGCATGCTCTGCCCTTTCGCTTCCTCCTCGACAATGATGTGTGTCAGCACCGAGCGGGTGATGTCCTCTCCCGTCTTGGCGTCGTAAACCGCAAACTCTGCGCCCGTCTTAACCAACTGGGCGAGGTAGTCCAGGGTGACGTAGCAGCTCGTCGCCGTGTTGTAGAGCCGCCGGTTTGCGTACTTCTTGATCGTGATAGGACTGCGATCGGTGCTGCTCAGCCCACCCACTTCCGACCCATCGTGCATAATCATGCGCCTTCCTGTCGCGATCAGGCGACCTTTTCCCAGGCCGAGTATCGGCCAAAACATGCTGCGTTGCAATAAGCTGTCTGCGGCCATGCGATAACAGCATACACGACCCGCGCCCGGGGGCGCCGATCACGGCCGAGCCGCACTTTATCTCCATGGCGAAAGCCGCTAAACGTCTCGGTTCAGCGCGGGCGGGGAATTGCGCGATCTGCCGCACCAGACCCACGCCGGAAAGCGTGGCGAATCAACTCGCAACGCCGACGATCAACTCGGGAACATGGGAAATCAACATGACAATAAATAAGGTGGGGGTGATCGGGACGGGCGCAATGGGCCTTGGCATCACCCAGGTCGTCGCCGACTCGGGCATCGACGTGATCGCGGTCAAGGCGACTCCTGGTTCGTGGGAGCGGGCCAAGAAGACGCTGGAAGGCGGCCTGGCCAAGGCGGTCGAGCGCGGCAAGATGCCGGCGGAGAAGCGCGACGCGCTGCTGTTGCGGACGAGCTTCACGGCCGACGAGCATGCGGTCGCCGACTGCGATCTGGTGATCGAGTCGATCATCGAGGACCTGGAGACGAAGAAGGCCCTGTTCCGCCGCCTTGAGCATGTCTGCCGGCCGGATGCCATCCTTGCCACCAACACCTCGACGCTCTCGGTGACGGCGATGATGGCGGTCTGCAAGCACCGCGACCGCATCGCCGGCCTGCACTTCTTCAACCCCGCGCCGGTGATGAAGCTGGTCGAGATCATCCATGCCTTCGAGACATCGGACGAGACGATCTCGGCGCTGGCGGACTTCTGCAAGGTGATCGGCAAGGATCCGGTCATCGTCCAGGATACCACCGGTTTCATCGTCAACCGCCTGCTCACCCCTTACATGTTGAACGCCATCCGCATGCTGGAGCGCGGCACCGGTACCATCGAGAGCATCGACCAGGCGATGAAGGCGGGCGCCGCCCACCCGATGGGTCCGTTCGAGCTGGCCGACTACATCGGTCTCGATGTGGTCGAAGCGATGGCCGTCAACATCTTCGAAGATGTCCGCCATGAGCATCATGCACCGCCGCACACCCTGACCCGGCTGGTTCAGCTCGGCTATCTCGGCCGCAAGACCGGCAAGGGCTTCTACGACTACTCGAAGAAGCCGGCGGTGCAGAATCCGTCGCTGCTGCGCCCGGTCGTCTGATCACCGGCGCCGTCACGGACGCTGCCGCCGGCAGCGTCCGTCGCCGCAGGTCCTGATGGACGCCTTTCCGGAAGAGCGCCGCCGGCCCGTTCCGGTCCAGAGCGACCGGGCCGGCCTGGGGGCCACCCTGACCGGCGGTGCCGCCATCCTGATGTGGTCGACGCTGGCGCTGCTGACGACGATGACGGGCAGGGTGCCGCCGTTCCAGCTGATGGCGCTCGCGTTTGGCATCGCCTTCGGTGCCACCGCGCTGCGCTGGTCGGTGCAGGGCGGTGGCATTGCCGGCCGCTTCCGCTGGCCGCTGCATGCCTGGCTGGTCGGGGTAGGTGGACTGTTCGGCTACCATTTCTTCTATTTCCTGGCGTTGCGCAGCGCCCCGCCGGCGGAAGCGAGCCTGGTCAACTACCTGTGGCCGCTGCTGATCGTGCTGTTCTCGGCGCTGTTGCCGGGGCACCGGCTGCGCTGGTGGCACCTCGCCGGGGCTCTCGCCGGCCTGTGCGGAACGGTGCTGCTGGTGACCGGCGGCGGGCGCCTCGGCTTTCCCGCCGCATACGCCCTGGGGTACGGGGCAGCCCTGGCCTGCGCCGTGACCTGGGCCGGCTACTCGGTGCTCAGCCGCCTGCTGGCGCAGGTGCCGACGGAGGCGGTGGGCAGCTTTTGCGGAGCGACCGCGCTGCTGGCCGCCCTCTGCCATCTGCTGTTCGAACAGACGGTGTGGCCCCAGGGAGGCGAGTGGCTTGCGGTCGTCGCGATGGGACTGGGGCCTGTTGGCGCCGCCTTTTTCGCCTGGGACATTGGTATGAAACGCGGCGATATCCGCACGCTCGGCGCCTGCGGCTATCTGACGCCGTTGCTGTCGACGGTTCTTCTGATTATGTTCGGCCGAGCGGCTCCCTCGTGGACATTGGCGGTGGCCGCCCTCCTGATCGCCGGTGGCGCACTGCTGGCCTCGAAGGATCTGCTGCGGGGCAGTCCGGGCAGCAGCGGTGCGATTTCTGCCGATTGATCGCCGCGAGACTGCGCACCGCGGCACCAAAGGTTTCTGCACAACGCGCCGTGGTGTTTGCAGGGCCACAGGTGCCGACGTGCTGCAGTGCGAAAGCTAGACTTTCTAATCGGGTTTCTGGTATTTGAATGCGGCCGCGCGACCCCGGCATTCATTCTCAATGACGAGC
>JAEULG010000073.1 GCA_016793875.1 Rhodospirillales bacterium
TCGATCGGCACGGTCAGATACTCGGTGCCATAAACCGCCCAGTCATCGGGCCCCTCGGGCAGCGTCCAGGTAAAGGTGACCTGCAACTCGCCTGCCGGCGCCGCAACGCCCTCGGCAGCCTGCGCACGGACGAAGCTGCGGAAACGCTCCTCGATGGCGGCCTCGACGTCGCCGTGCGAGGCGCTGCGCATGGCCAGCAGCAGCCTCGTCAGGTCGGCAAAGAGCGCGCTTTCGGCGTCGGTCTGACTGACCATTGTCGCCTCCATCTGGGCGGGTAGCAATCTAAGTCAGATTTCTTTAGCACATCGTCAACTTTGGCCGGCTTTCCGACGCGGCCCTGCACCGCGCCGTCGTCTACCTGGATGCCCGGGGCTTGTTTATCGTTACGGTTTGCTGCACCCGTGCTCGCTATTCATTGGGCGAAGCGACAACGGCTTCTATGAAGCAGTTCACATTCGCCGGCCTTGCGGGAAGATGGCAACGACATGTGGCGGGCAGGACACATCGCGCTTCTTGCCCTGATCAGCCACCGTGGAGGAGGGAGCAGATGAGGACGGAGGCGGCCACCCCGGCGGCGTCGGCGGCGATGCCGACGAAAACCGCGTGGCGCATGCGCTGCACGCCGACCGCGCCGAAGTAGACAGCCAGCACATAGAAAGTGGTTTCGGTGGATCCCTGGATGGTGCTCACCAGATAGCCGGTATAGCTGTCGGGGCCGATGGCCGGGTCATTGAGCAGCGAGGCGAGATATGCGAACGCGCCGGATCCGGACAGCGCCCGCAGGAGTCCCATCAGCAACCCCTCCGCCGGCAGGCCGAACGGCGCGGTAATCACCCCGATCGGCTGGATGACCAGGTCCAACAGCCCACTCGCCCGCAGCATTCCGACGGCGACGAGGATCGCGATCAGGTAAGGAATGATCCGCACCGCGATCTGGAAGCCGTCGCCGGCCCCCTCGATGAACGCCTCGTAGACGCGCACCCGGCGCACCGCGCCGAACGTCACCAGTCCCGCCACCAGGGCGGGAATGATCCACGGGCCGATAACGGCGCCCCAGATCAGCATCGCCGGGATCACTCCCAGGACAGCCGCCACCAGCAGCCCCGATACCCAGGGCGAAAGCGCCGCAGGGGTGGCTGCCGCCTGGGGCGCGGACGCTTCTTCTTCGCTGCAGGCGACCGACGGTCCGGGCGCGCCGAGCGCGGGCGCTGGCGACGACGAGAGCAGTGGAGGTGTCGGAAGGCTACCGCCCGCGACCGGCGAGAAGGTCTCGCATGCCTTGGCGAGGGAGATGGCGACGGCGGTGGAGCACAGGGTGGCGAACAGTGTCGTCGGGATGATCCCGGCAGGATCGGCCGACCCTGCCGCCGCCCGCAAGGCAATCACAGTGGTCGGCAGCAGGGTAACGCTGGAGGTATTGATCGCGAGGAACAGGACCATGGCATTGGTCGCCGTGCCCTTGAGTGGGTTGAGCGCGTCGAGGTGCTGCATGGCGCGGATGCCGAAGGGGGTGGCGGCGTTGCCGAGGCCAAGAACATTGGAGCCGATGTTGAGAATCATCGCTCCCATGGCCGGATGCGCGGGCGGCACCGAGGGGAACAGGCGGATCATCGGAGCGCGGAGCAGGCGGGCGACGAGGTGCAGCAGGCCGCCCGCTTCGGCGATCTTCATCAACCCGAGGAAGAGCGCCATCATCCCCGCCAGGCCAATGGCGAGGACGACCGACTGGCCGGCGTCGTCGACGATCGCTTTCGCCAGCCGTTCCATCGTCCCGGCATCGCTCCCCCATAGACCCAGCTGGCGAACGGCGCCGAGAGCGAAGGCGGAGAGGACGAGAAGGGGAAAGATGACGTTCATAGCCGTCGGTGCCAGAAGGACGAAGCCGGCAGAAGCGCGGCGCTGGTCACTCTTTCTCGGCGAAGGCGAGGATGCGGACGAGCTGGAACAAGCGTTTGCGCACGATGGGGTCTGGAATGCGGAAGTAATTGTGCATCAGCTCGAACGCTTCGCGCGAGTTCATGGGATTGACATCGAACCCCGGGCCCGGCGCTTCCGCCAAGCCCAGCATCGCCCCCGTCTCTGCCATGGGCGGGACGACGGCGTCCTCCGCCCCGACGCCCTCGAAAAAGAAGGCGACATCGACGTTCAGGGCGTTGGCGATCTTGAAGAGGTTGCTGGCACCCACCCGGTTGGTGCCGCTCTCATACTTTTGGATCTGTTGAAAGGTTACGCCGATCGATTGACCGAGTTTGGTCTGACTAATCCGCAAGCCAACGCGCCGGCCCCTTATGCGGGTACCCACGTGTCGATCAATGGGGTCAGGGCCCTCTTCCGCTACGGGCTTCCTCATAAGGCTAACGTACGGCAAGTTGTAGGGACTGTCGAGACTCACGCGGCATGACAACAATCGTGCCATCGCAGACATCAGCCAGCCCCAACCAGAGAGTGAAAGCTCCCTGGACCCAGGCAACGTCACCGCGAAACATTGCAGCCGCTCCCAGTTTCAGGGCGTTGCATCCCACAAACGGAGCAACCGATCCATCATCCGGTGTAGGCCGGGATTCGCCTGCGATCGTTCCTCGCGCGCCCCGGGGACGGCCTCACGCGCGATTATGGCCGCGCGGTCACGCTGTTGGCGAGACCGTCGGCAGCGCCGAAAAGCCGGGGGACCTCGATCTTGGGGCAGCGATCCATGATCACCACGAGGCCGGCAGCCTCGGCGCGGGCGGCGGCGGCGTCGTCGCGAACGCCGAGTTGCATCCAGAGGAAGCGGATGCCAAGCCGTTGCCGCAGGGCGATCGCCTCGTCGACGCACCGTCCGGCCGCGGTGCTGCGGCGGAAGATATCGACCATCTGCACCGGCACCGGCAGTTCGTCGAGGGAGCCATAAACCCGCTCACCATTGATCGTCTGGCCCAGTTCGTTCGGATTGACGGGGATCGCCCGCCACCCGCGGGCCTGCAGGAACGCCATGACGTAATTGGACGCACGTGCCGAATCGGCCGATGCGCCCACGACAGCGATGGTCGAGGTCTCCTGGAAGACGCGGCGCAACAGGTCGTCGCGATAGACGAGACGCTTGCTCATCGTCCGCTCCATTCGGGCATCGGCTGCTTGCGAACGAAGGCGCCGATGCCCGCCTGCGCGTCGCAGGTCAGCATGTTGCACACCATCGTCTCGCTCGCGAGCGCGTACGCCTGCTCGATCCCCGCCTCCAGCTGGGCGTAGAACAGGCGCTTGCCAATGGCGACGGCCGCTGGCGATTTGCCGGCGATCGTGCTGGCCAGCCGCCAGGTGATTTCGTCCAGCTGGTCTGGCGGCACAGATTGGTTGATCAAACCCCAGTCTTCTGCAACCGAGGAATCGATGAAGCGGCCGGTAAGCAGCAGGTCCATGGCGCGTTTGCGCGACAGATTGCGCGTCAGCGCGACCATCGGTGTTGAACAGAACAGGCCGAGGTTGACCCCGGAGACGGCGAAGCGCGCCGTCTCCGCGGCCACCGCGAGATCACAAGTGGCGACAAGCTGGCATCCGGCGGCGGTGGCAACGCCCTGCACCTTGGCGATGACCGGCTGGGGAATACGGGCGATCGCCAGCATCACGTCCGAGCACAGGCGGAAAAGGCCGCGAATGCTCTCTTCGCTGGTATCGGCCAGCATCTCCTTCAGATCATGACCGGTGCAGAACGCCTTTCCGGACGCCGCGAGGATCACGGCGCGAATCTCCGGATCAGCACCCACGGCCTTGATTCCGGCGAGCAGCGCCTCCAGCAGGTCGACGGAAAGCGCGTTGAATTTGTCGGGCCGGTTGAGGGTGAGGGTGGCAATGCCGTCCGTATCGGTCCGCAGCAGCGGCCCGGTATTCTGCTGGTCCGGGTTGCGATCGGTGGTCGTCAGCATCTCATTGTTCTCCTTGCCCGTTACCCCCACCACACCTGCTGGTATATTTCAGGGCAGCGCCGGGAGCCGGCAAGCCGAAATGCCGTGGCCGGCCGCTGCAGGCGCAGGAGAAGGGGGCGGGTGATCCGGCTTCGGCCAGTTCCGGCGCGGCCTACGGGTCGTCGCCGGGGTGCCGTCGTGAAGCCGGCTAGTTGCCGGCGGCGACCGTCAGCGGCGGCTCGTAAATCGCGCCAAACGCCCGGTCGGCTTCCTCCACTTTCTGTGCGGCGCCATGCATAGAGGACGTATAGAGCTTGTCGCGGCCAACGATATGCGCGGTCAGCCAGTTCTTCAGAAAGGCCAGCACCTCGCGACCGTGCAGCGATTCCGGGTTGCGGCGGTAGCGGACGCGGATGTCGTGCACCTGGGCGCGCAGGGTATTGTGGGTGCGCAGGTGGGCATCGAAGTCGGCATAGCCGCAAGCCTGCATCAGCGATTCCTCGCGGGCGAAGTGATAGTCCGTGTAGTCGAGCAGGGCGTCCAGCACCCCGCTGATGGCCTGCCCGGCCTCCCCGGCACGGATCGCGTCATCCAGCTGGTTGATGAGGCTGATTAATATCTTGTGGTCGGTATCGAGAGAATTCACGCCGACGCTGAAGTCAGGCGTCCAGTGAATGAGGGGCATCGCGCGCGCGTCCTGAGGAAGTCGACCCGGATCTATGTTTCAGTGCCGTGACCGGCCTGAGCCTAGAAAACCACCAATTGCGCCCGTAAACAACACCTCGATTGCGGAGAACCGAAGCAGGATGG